>JAFPZD010000110.1 GCA_017417465.1 Prevotella sp.
ACACGGTTGGGGGTGATGGCCACGGTTCTACACAGTTGTTCACGGTTTTCGGAGTATTGGGATAAGTGCACGGGCGCAAATTTGCGCCCGTGCAGATTCGGATGGACGTTTTTCGTGGGAAAAGACGTGGCAAGGGCGCTGGGGTATAGCAACACCCGCAAGGCTTTACGCGATCATGTAGATGAGGAAGATAAGCTGACCCGACAAATTGTCGTATCAGGTCAGCGAAGGGAAGTTATCTTCATCAACGCGAGCGGCCTCTATGCGCTGGTGCTCTCATCGAAGCTGCCGCAGGCGAGGGATTTTAGGCGGTGGGGTTGCCAGGCTAATAGTTCTTCCGGAACTGGATGTACTCATCGCAGCGGGAGACGTAGGTGGCGGGGCCGTCGGCGTTCGCCTTCTCGAAGTCGGCGAGGGCGGCGAAGGCGCGGTACTGCTGGGTTTCCCTGTTGACTATCCTGACGAACTCTGAGCGTTCACGATCCCACTCCTCCGTGCTCCAGCAGTCGGGATTGAGATAGACGTAGGCCCGTGCGAAGAGCACCCGCTCCTTCAACTGGCGGCTGGTGGTGCGCCCAGCCTTTCGCAGCAGTTCGACGGCCTTCTGTGCATAGTCGATCTCGTTGGGCTGCAGCTCGTCGTAGGGGCTCTTCGTGTCGTGGAGCAGGAACCAGCAGTCGCCGGAGTAGTGAGCCTGCGCATAGCGGATGGCGAGGTCGTACTGCCGCTGGTAGAGCGCCTGCCCATTGAGAATGAGCGCTTCGCCCTCCATCCGCTGCATCTCGCGCGCGAAGGCCAGCTTCGGGTTCTCGGTGGGCGCCGGCACATCGTCGCCCCACTGCTGCGCCTCCGTCAGCCACTGGCGCTTGACCCACGGCTCCACGTTCCAATGGCGCAGTGAGGCATAGCGTGCATAGCCCTTGTCGGCATAGTAGCTGACGGACACCTGTGAGAGCCATTCGATGGCCTCCTGCCACTTGCAGAGGCGCAAGTGCTTCGTGCCGATGAGGTCGTTCAGGACGTCGTCGCTGATGGCACTGCTGCTGTTCTCCTTGACAAACTTGTCGAAGGCGGTCATGGCCGGGCGCTTGCAGTATGCAAGGTGGGCGAGGACGGCATCGACAGTGGCCGTGTCGAGGAACGCCTCGTAGCCACCGCCCAGAAAGCTCTCGAGCTGCAGCACGGTGTGCTGTCGGCCGGCCTCCTGGAACTTCGGGATGACCGTCTGGCGAGCGATGCGAGTGTAAGCATTGCCGTAGTAGGTGTGGGCGCTCTGCATGCCCTGCAGCCAGCGCAGCTCGCCGGCCATCATGTTCTCAAGGCTCGCATTCAGGGGCTGGGCGGCAAACGTGATGTAGTCGTTAATGATGCGGGCGACATTGTTCATACGTTCAGGCCCCTCGTAGCCGACGGCCTCACGGATGTCGGACAGTGCTTCCTGCCGGAGTCCCAGCATGTACTCTAACCAGGCCTTGGCCGTCTGCCACATGATGGGCAGCTGCGACTTCTGCTCCCTAACGGCCTGTGCGCAGAGTGCTACCATCTGCTCGGCCTCCTCATGGTTGATGTCGCGTACGAAGAGCTTGCCGTAGCCGTCGTTGTCGGCTGCTTCCTGCACATTGTTGACGAAGTCCTGCAGCAGGAAGGGCAGCACGGCGGAGTTGGCATCGCGCAGGTATTCCTTGCGGATGGCTTCGAAGGAGCGGCGCTCGTAGTACTGCGTCATAAGGCTCTCCCAGTCGCCCTGCCGTGCGAAGATTTGGCCGGCCTCGTCGCCACGGCCACACTTCCGCAGCGCACCGGCGTAGATGTTCTCCATCATGTCCTTATAGACCGTCTCGATGAAGTCCTTGGCCGTCTCTTCCCAGAAGCTGACGTTGTCCTGATGGCGACCCATGAGCATGTTGCAACGCATGTAAAGCAGGGCATGCTGGCTGCGCAGGCGCGTCTTCACTTTGCTGAGGGCATAGGCACGGACGCTGCTGAGCGTCTGGGCGCGCTCGGCGAGCTCCTCCTTCGTGGGATATTCCCACGTCTCCTCGCTGACCTCTTGGGCGCAGTTCAGGTACTTCTGCAAGTTCTCGACGTAGCTCACCATGAGGGCATCGTCCTTGGCGCGGGCGGCGGCGATGACCTCGTCGGCGTCGAAGTAGAAATAGGTGTCCTCCGACTGTCCGAGGTAGGCTTTCCAGTTTTCGCGCGTCGTCTGGTCGGTACGGTGGCGGAACTCCGTGTCGTCGTAGATGTTGAACAAGTAGTAGTTGTCGGTACCCATCCAGATGCAGGCGCCGGCACGCAGCACGCAGGTAGCCGCAAGCACGCTAATGATGATAAATCGCTTCATAGGTCTCAGGGGTATAACGGTTAATGTTTTCAGTGTCAAGGTGGTAGACGACGATGTCCTGTCGCAGCTCGGGGCGCCGCTTCTCGACGATCGCCTTCACGCGCAGAATCTCGTCGGCTTCGACGGCATGCTCCACGCGCACGCCGTGGATGTTGCGCTGCCAACGGTAGACCGGATAGGCGGCGGCGAGCTGCAGCGGGTAGTCGGCCAGGAAGCGCACGTAAGGGCGCACGTCGCGCTCATCGAGCACGGGGTTGCGCTTCTCGAAGTTACGCGGGTCGCCTGTGTTGTAGATCATCAGCACGCCATAGTCGACTGGCGGCACAGGCATGGCGAGCTGGTGCAGGCGGATGGTGGTCGAGAGGCACATGCCACGGGTGGCAGCCTCGCAGCGCACGGCCTCGAGAAAGCTGTAGTAGGTGTGGCGGCTGCGCTCGGTGTAGTCGCAGTCGATTTGCAGCTCTTCGACGCCGTGGATGTCGTTCGTCCTGTTCATCTGCGCCACGCGGGCAACGAGTTTGCTGGCCAGCTCTTCGCCATCGCCAACGATGCTGTCGCGCATGCAGTCCTCAGTGATGTAGACCGTGGGAACGAACGCCACGCCTTCGGGCAGGCTGTCGGTGAAGGCGATGGTGGCGTTGGGCATGGGCTGGCCGTCGCGCATCACCACGTCGAAATAGCGGCAGTACACCTTATTAATATTGTAGTGGTGCAGGAACGCCCGTTCCACACTGTCGAGACGCCACTCCGTACGCCAGTAGTACACGGCGTTCTCCACGTCGGCGTTCTCACGCTGTCGGCACCCGATAGCCAGCAGGCACAACAGCAGACAGATGATGCTCCACTTCTTCATTGCAGCCGCAAAGTTACGCATTTTCTTTGAATTAAGCGCAAATATTATGTTTTTTTTCGTGCATTCGCCCCCAGATTACGTAAAACACGACATGAGCGTGGCGCTTCGCGGGTCAGGAAGTGGCGCTTCGCAAGTCAGGAAGTGGCCCTTCGCGAGCCGGGAAGTGTCGCTTCGAGGCCTTCGAGGGGACTGCCAGTCGCCTCTGGTACGAACGTTTCTGACTATTTTTTGCTGAAAAGTTTGGTGGTATGGAGAATTGTTTGTAACTTTGCACACGTACCCAGTTGTCACTTGATATTTGTTACGATGCACAAAAATTGATCCCATGACGAGAAGAATCATACGGTTGTCAATGTTACTATGGCTCAGCTGGACAGAGCTGATGCCGGCAGCTGCCCTTGACCTCAGGACAGCAGCGTTGAAGATACCTGCAGACGGGAAGTCACTGTGTACGACCCGCCTTCAGGAGGCTATCGACCGTATAGGGCAGGCGGGAGGCGGGAGGCTGACATTCGCACCGGGTGAATACCTCACGGGCACCCTCGTCATGCGCTCTGGGGTGGAGCTCTATCTGGAAGAAGGGGCAACGCTGAAGGGCAGTACTGACCCAAGGCATTATATCACTGCCAACGCTTCAGGCGTCGGCGAGACACCCGACATCGACAATGGCAGTGCGCTCGTCTATGCCAATCATGTGGAACGCGTATCCTTACGGGGCAAGGGCTGCATTGACGGACAGGGGCTCCAATTGGCGCTCTGCATCGACAGCCTTCATCATACAGGCGAGATGCCCGACCCCAACTATAATTATCGGCGCCTGAGGCCTAACAACCGTCCGAAACTGTTCTTCTTCCTTGAATGCTCCGACGTGACGGTTGAGGGGCTCCGACTGCAAAGCAGTGCAGAGTGGGGACTGGTGTTCAACAAATGCGAGCGACTGGCCATCCAGGATATCACCCTATGGAACCGTGCCTATTGGAACAACGACGGCATCGACCTGACGGGGTGTCGGCATGTGCGAGTCAGCCGTTGCCTGATAGATGCTGCCGATGACGGCATCTGCTTCAAGTCGCACCATCCCGATGAACTGAACTACGACATCGAGATAGCCGACTGTGACATTCGCAGCAGTGCTTCGGCCATTAAGTTTGGCACCGCTTCCTATGGGGACTTCCGTCGCATACATATCCACGACCTGAAAGTACGTGACACCTTCCGCTCGGCCATCGCCATCGAGAGCGTCGACGGGGGCGAGATAGACAGCATTCTCGTAGAACGAATCGAGGCGGTGAACACGGGCAATCCCATCTTCCTGCGATTAGGTCAGCGGGCAGGCGACAAGCCGGGCGCCTTGCGTCATGTCACTATTCGCGACCTGACATGCGAAGTGCCTTTTGGACGCCCCGATGAGGCATACGACTTGCGAGGACCGGAAGTCAACTTCTTCCACAACCCCTTCCCCAGCAGCATCTGCGGCATCCCTGGCAACAGTATTCAGGATGTGACGATCGAGGATGTGGCAATATGCTATCCTGGACGAGCAACCAAAGGTATGGCCTACATACCGCTCTGGCGTGTGAGCGATGTGCCTGAGCGAATCAAGGATTATCCTGAGTTCTCGATGTTTGGGGAACTGCCCGCATGGGGATTCTATGTGCGGCATGTGGAGGGCATCACCTTTCGCCACATCACGCTGACACTGGCCGACAGAGATTTCCGGCCAGCCTTTGTCTTCGACGATGCCAAGCGGGTGACGCTTGAGCGTGTGACACCTTCTGCGGCTGATCAGTATTTCTTTGAAGGAGGTGAGGAGGTAAAAGTAGAATAGTGTAAATAAAAGAAAACTAAATGTAGACAATGAGACGACTCCTTACACTGCTTGCCGGCCTGCTGTTGGTGGCAACACAGGCAACGGCTCAGGCCTCGTTCGGAAAGGCCGAGAAGATGAACGATGGGTGGCGCTTCCTGCGCATCGACTCCATATGGAACATCCGCGAGACGGCGGATATGAAAGAGGTGGGCTTCGACGACAGTCGCTGGCGCACCGTCACACTGCCCCATGACTGGGGCGTGGAGCTGCCAATGTCGCCAGACAAAGGCAGCTGTCAGGGCTACCTGCCCGGTGGCATCGGGTGGTACAGGAAGATGCTGCAGGCAAACCACGGTGAGGGGGAGCGGCTCTTCGTCTTCTTCGAGGGTGTTTACAACCACTCGGAGGTCTATCTGAACGGTCGCCTGCTGGGTCGTCGGCCAAGTGGCTTTGCTTCGTTCCTCTACGACCTGACACCTTATCTCAACGCCGATGGGCAGAACGTGCTGGCCGTCCGCGTGGACCACTCGCAAGAGGCCGACAGCCGCTGGTACACAGGGTCGGGCATCTATCGTGACGTGTGGCTCATCACCGCGCCTGAGGTTCACCTGGCACTGTGGGGCACTGCCTACAGACTAGTGAGCATCAACAACAAAAAGGCTATGGTAGAGGTGGACGTGGAGACCACCGACGACTGCCCCACCCCATCGCAGGGAGCGGCAGCACTGAGTGCCACCGTGGAGCTGGCCGATGCTGGCGGCACCATCGTGGCAAAGACCACAACCACCATCGGTAGGCAAGCGAAGAAGACGGTGACACTGACAGTGAAGAACCCACAGCGCTGGACGCTTGACAAGCCCTACCTGTACACGCTGACCACCACGCTCAGCAATGGCGACCGGAGCGTGGTGAAGGCTGGTTTGCGCACCCTTGACTTCTCGGCCGACCGCGGTTTTGCCCTCAACGGACAGTGGATGAAGGTAAAAGGTGTCTGCGTCCACGATGATGGCGGCGTGCTGGGAACGGCAGTGCCCGCCGAGGTGTGGCGCCGACGTGTGCGTGAGCTGAAGGCCATCGGCGTCAATGCCCTGCGCATGAGTCATAACCCGCATGCTCCTGCCCTCTACAATATCTGCGACGAAGAAGGGATGCTCGTGATGGACGAGGCATCGGACGAGTGGGAGTTTCCTAAGCGTAAGTGGATGAAGGGCTGGAACCAGGGGGCTCCGGGCTTTGAGGGCACCTACACCTATTTCGATGAGTGGATAGAGCGCGACGTGGCCGACATGGTGCGCCGCGACCGCTGCCATCCCTCGGTGTTCCTCTGGTCTATCGGCAACGAGGTGGACTATCCCAACGACCCCTATTCGCACCCCGTGCTCGACGGCGACGGCAGTTTCACGCAGCCCATGTATGGCGGATACAAGCCCGAGCAGCCTCATGCCGAGCGTATAGGCCATATAGCCCAGCGCTTGGTCAAGGTGGTGAAGGACATCGACAAGTCGCGCCCCACGACGGGTGCCCTGGCCGGCGTCGTGATGTCGAACGAGACGGCTTACCCAGAGGCGGTCGACGTGGTGGGCTACAACTACACCGAGAGCCGCTACGACGAGGACCACGAGAAGTACCCGAAGCGCGTCATCTACGGCTCGGAGAACCGCCACGACCTGGCAGCATGGGAGGCAGTGCGTCAGAAACAGCACATCTTCGGGCAGTTCCTCTGGACGGGCATCGACTATCTGGGCGAGAGTGGCACATGGCCAGCTCGTGGCAGCTCCGCCGGCCTGCTGGACCTGGCCGGGCAGCGTAAGCCTATCGGCTGGTATCGCGCCGCATTGTGGAGCGACAAACCCGTCTGCTACATCGGCAGCTCGTTGCTGAACCGTGGTGGCAATGGGGCACAGAATGGGCGGAGGTCACGGAGAAACCAGTGGAATGCACCGTCGCCCTATGCACCCGATGCCTGGAACTACCGCGATGGCGACCGTGTGCGCGTGGTCTGCTTTACCAATGCCGACGATGCGCGCCTGCTGCTGAACGGACAGCCAGTGGATGCCCAGCTGCAGCGTGACGAGCTCACGGGCATTCTCTACTGCGAAATGGACTACCAACCAGGAGCCCTGCGCTGCGAGGCGGCCAACGGGGCAAGCTATGAGATAACGACTACGGGGCAGCCACATGCCCTGCGCCTCTCGACCGACTCCGTGGCCCACGTGTTTGTCGAGGTGGTCGATGCGCAGGGTCATCGGGTAAAGACTGCCGACAACGAGGTGACGCTCTTCGTTCAGGGTGCCGACTTGCTAGGCATGGAGAATGGCAACATCATGGACGCCACGGCGGCTGGGCGACTGATAAAGAACAGGCTACGCGTGTATGGCGGACGCCTCGTGGCCTATCTGAGGCCACAGGCTGGCAGCGAGGTGACGGTACGTGCGTCGGCGCCGTTCCTGGAGTCCGGCGAGTTGCGGTTTGGGACTATCGCAGCGCTGACTAATAACTGAGATAGGGACGCAGGCGCTCGATGACCTCCGGCGGGAAGTCGGGCAGCAGGTGGAGGTCGGCGATGTCGCCAATAGCCCCTTGGGTGCGTCGGTAGTCGACGATGGCACGTGCCTGATAGTAGTTGATGTAGGGATGGCGCTTCAGCTCGTTGAGCGTCAGGCGGTTGATGTTGAGACGGCGTGGCTGTGGCTGCGCGATGGTAAAGAAAGCCTTTGCCTCGGCAGGGAAGTTAGAAATCTCGTCGAGCTGGTCGATGCTCACGTAGCCACCAAGACGCTGACCATAGTCGGCAATGCGGCGAGCAAAGTAGCTACCGATGCCTGGGACGGTCATCAGCACTGTCGTATCGGCACTGTTCAGGTCGACAGTCTCGCCAGCGGCGAGCTTGTGGCGCGAAGTGCTGGGCCGTGGCTGCTCCTGCTGCTCCTCGGCATCGGCCTTGTTTTCGATGAACAGGGTTGTGGCCGGCAGATAGTCGGCAGAGATGTGGATGTAAGGTTCCAGCTCACGGTACTGCTTGGTGGTGAGGCCATAAAGGCTTGCGAAGTCGGACTTCTTACGAAAGACGCCGCCATGGGCACGGTATTTGTAAATGTTCTTCACCAGCCAAGGCTGTAGCCCTAAGCGCAGCAGTGCGGTGCTGTCGGCGGTATTAGGGTCAAAGTCGAAAAGCTCGGCACGCCGCTCATCGGGCTGCCGATAGACGATGGCAGGCTGCTGACGGTCGACGTAATTGACAGAAGTGCGTCCCTGCCGCAGGGGTTGCCCAGACTGTAAATCCTGTTGACGGAGGGAGTCGGCAGCATCGGCCATCGGTTGCTGTGGGGCCCTGCCTGTCAGAGTGATGATAAGGAGTGCGACAATGGCGACTGTCAACAGCGTGAGCAGTACCTTGCGGTCACTCTTATGGATATAGGCCAATTCCCTCAACCAACTCATAGCACACCATACTGGTTGAGGAAGATGCAGAGGATGCCCACGGGACAGACGTAACGGACAAGGAAGAGATAGATGCCGAAGAGCTTCGCGCTGAGTGTGCCATCGTTGGTGAACTCGGCCTTCACGATGCGCTTAGGCACGAACCAGCCCATGAGGATGCAGGTGAGGAAGCCACCAATGGGCATGAAGATCTGGCTGGTGATGTAGTCGAAGAAGTCGAAGAGCGACATGCCGAACAACTGGATGCCCTCGTAAGCGCCAAGCGACAGCGAGCAGACGATGCCCAGCACGATGCAGACGGCGGTGACAATGGAGGCACCACGGGAGCGAGAAATGTGGAACTCCTCGTGGAGATAGCTCGTACACACCTCATGAAGCGAGATAATCGACGTCAGGGCAGCCAAGGCGAGAAGCGCGTAGAAAAGAATGGCGATGACATAGCCCACGACGGGCATGGCACCGAAAGCCTCCTGGAACACGTTCGGCAGGGTGATGAACACCAGCGAGGGACCGCTGTCGGGGCTGACGCCCACGGCAAAGGCTGCTGGGAAAATCATCAGGCCCGAGAGGATGGCCACGAGGGTGTCGATGAGGGCTATCTGACCGGCCGACTTAGTGAGGTTCGTACGGCGGTTGAAGTAGCTGGCATAGGTGACAAGTGCGCCCATGCCTAATGACAGTGAGAAGAAGGCCTGTCCCAGGGCGCCAAGGAGGACGCTGCTGGTGACGGTCTGCCAGTCGGGCTTCAGCAGGAAGCTGATGCCCTTCGAGGCACCTGGCAGCATGCACGACGCCACGACGATGACAAGAAGCAGCACGAAGAGTACGGGCATCATGAACTTCGAAGCTTTCTCGATGCCTTTCTCCACACCACGGACAATGATGAAGTGGGTGGCGAGGAGGAAGACGACGACCCACACGGCGGGTATCCACGGGTTGCTGACAAAGTTGTTGAAGAACGTTTTCGTGTATTCGGGATCGCCCTGCAAATGGCCTGCCGCCGAGGCATAGATGTACTCTAAGCACCAGCCCGAAACCACCGAGTAGAAGCTACAAATGAGGAAGCCGGTGAGGACACCCATCAGTCCAATAAGCTTCCACGGGCCACCACCCGCAATCTTATCGTAGGAGCGCACGGCGTTAGCCTGCCCACGACGGCCGATGATGAACTCGCTGACCATGCAGGGAATAGCCAGAAAGATGACGCACGCTATATAAATAAGGATAAAAGCGGCACCGCCATTCTGTCCCGTCATGTAGGGGAATCGCCAGATGTTACCCAGTCCGACGGCAGAGCCTGCCGTAGCGAGAATGATGCCCAGCATGCTGCCAAAACTTGCTCTCTGTGTTTGCTTCATAATAGTAGGTATGTGATGATTCTGGCTGCAAAAGTACAAAAAAAAGATGAAAAAGGAAAGATGGGGCATGAAAAATACGAAAAAAGTTGTAACTTTGCACGCAAATTTACAAAAGGATGAAAAAAACATTCGTTTATCTGCTACGGCACTACCCGTTGTCGCTGCTTTGTTTGGCACTGGTGTGGTACTTGTCACTGGTGCTGAACGTGCCAGAGAATCCCCTCAGCGATGTGGCGTTCATCGACAAGTGGACCCACTTGGTGATGTATGGCGGCACCTGCTCGGTCATTTGGTTCGAGTACCTGCGCTGTCATGAGCAGCTGAACGGTTGGAAACTGTTCCTGCTGGCGTGGCTCGGCCCTGTGCTCATGGGCGGTTTGCTAGAGCTGTTGCAGGCTTACTGCACGACGAACCGATCGGGCGAATGGCTTGACTTTTGGGCTGACTCCTTGGGCGTGACATTGGGCGTCGGCGTGGGGCTGATGCTCCGAAAACTAAGACAATAAGCGACATTCCCCCCACCATTTTTCAATGAAAAGCGGAAAAAAATGCTCCTTTTGCTGTTTTTTTCGCTGTTTTTGGTCGTTATTTCCAAAAGAATCGTTATCTTTGCAAACGAAAACCCTCTTTCTTAAAGGAAGAGAAGCTATTCTCTTTTGGTATGTAACTGGAAATCAGTGCAACTATGGAGCAAGCGGCAAACCTGAAACAACCGAGGAGCCATGCTATGGGGCATGGTGTCCCCCATTCTTGCGCCGTCACTTCTTCAAACGGCTCTGACGCTGCCGACACCCGTGAGTGGTTTCCCATGCGGGTGACCTATAACCGCGAGCTTAAAGTGAAGTCGTGTCTCGACGAGTTAGGCATCGAGAATTTCTTGCCCATGCAATACAAGATTGTCGACGACCGTAAGGGCCGCCGTATGCAGCGCGTCCCAGCAATCCATAACCTATTGTTCATCCACTCTGACGAAGACACACTGACCACCCTGAAGCGCACACAACGTGGACTGGAGCCCCTGCGCTACATGACACGACCGCTCGCCGGGGTGCCGGGCATGAAAGAGATCATCCGCGTGCCTCATCTGCAGATGGAGAATTTCATGCGGGTGGCCACCATTGACGACGAACGGGTGATGTTTCTCGACTACAATGACTTTATTGCCCGTCCCGGACGCAAGGTGAGGATCACTGAGGGACTTTTTGCCGGCGTAGAAGGTGTCGTCAAACGCATTAAGAACAACCGCCACGTGGTGGTACAGATTGAGGGCGTGGCTGCCGTGGCCATTACCTACGTGCCTGCCAATTGTCTGACAGCGGTGGAGGAAGACGACGATAAGTGAAAAGTGAAATTAGTAACCAATAACCATAACTTATGAGTAAATATTCCAAGCAATTAGAAAACCTACCGTTCGACTTGCTGCACATCGCACAGTCGTTCGCCAACGACAACAAGTCGCCAAAGATTGAGCCCGCTCACCTGCTGCGTGCACTGTTGCACAAGAGCGCCGGACTGGTGAACTACATCGAGGACACGCTTGATGAGGACTATTATTATATGGTGGACTGGGCTGACATGCGCATGAAGCAGTGCGACAAGTCACCTTACGCCATGAAGGGCATCGAGCTCTCGCACGACACCGAGCAGGTGGTGAAGGAAGCTATGGAGATAGCCGAGAACGCCGGGCTGGAAAATGTCAACGGCCCGTGTCTGTTGGCAGCCCTCGTCAGCCCGGGCATCGGTTTCAGCTACGAGCAGCTCAAGACGCTGCCCATCTCGCCCGATAAGATCAAGGCACAGATTATGAGTGGCGCACCCGTCAAGACTGCAAGCGGCTCTGCCAGCGGTAGCAGTTCTTCCTCGTTTGCCGCAACGTCGCAACCCGCCGACAACGACTATTGCGTCGATATGTTCATCGAACTGCCTGAGGCACCTGTCATCGGCTTCGACAGCGAGGTGCGCAACATCACTGAGACGCTGGCTCGCAAGGACCGCGCCAACCTGCTCGTCGTGGGTGAGACGGGCGTGGGTAAGACGAGCCTGCTCCATGCCATCCTCCAACGTGTACGCGACAAAAAGGTGCCGTCATCTCTCGAAGCACTGCAGCCCTTCGAGCTCGACCTCATTGCTTTGTCACAGGGCGTCAGCTACAAGGGCGAAATCGAGGACCGCTTCAAGCAGGTCACCACGCAGATCACTTCACTGACGCAGCCCGTGCTCTTCATCGAGAACTTCCACCGGGTGGAAGACAAGCAGTCGGTGCTCAACGGCATTCTGCCCGGACTGAAGCGCCTGTTGCAGAAGAATGCCCTGCAGGTAGTCATCACCTCGACCGTCGACGGCTACACCAAGGACATTGAGAAGGACAAGGAGCTGACGGCCTACTTCGAGAAGATTACCGTCGAGGAGCCTAACGAGCAGCAGACCATCGACATCATCCTGGCCAAGCGCAAGGGCTACGAGGACTTCCACCACATGACCATCAACGACGATGTGCCGGCAGAGATTGTCCGACTCGCCAAGCGCTACATGCCCGACCGCCGCTTGCCGTCATCGGCACTCGACCTCCTCGATCGCGCCATGGCCTCAACGAAGATTGCCAACGAAATGGCAGCCCTCGCCACCAACGAAACGGAAGCCGCCCCTGCGTCAGAAGCTTCTCCTGCAGAAGTCATCCTCCAAAAGGAGGCCGTTCGCGACGTCGTCGCCAAGATGACGGGCATACCCATGGGTAACATCCAAAGCGAGGAGCGTGAGAAGCTCTCGAACGCCGAAGAGACGCTCCACAAGCGTGTCGTCGGCCAGGATCACGCCATCAAGAGCATCCTCGACGCCATCTTCGAGAGCCGCTCCGGCCTGAACAAGAAGGGACAGCCCATGGGCTCGTTCTTCTTCCTCGGCCCGACGGGTACTGGTAAGACGGAGCTAGCCAAGTCATTGGCTAACTTCCTCTTCGACGATGAGACGGCCATGCTGCGCTTCGACATGTCGGAGTACAAGGAGGAGCACTCCGTGGCACTGCTCTACGGTGCACCTCCGGGATACGTCGGCTACGAGGAGGGCGGTCTGCTGGTGAACCAGATTCGTCAGCATCCCTACAGCGTCGTGCTGTTCGACGAGATTGAGAAAGCTCACAAGTCGGTCTTCGACCTCTTCCTGCAGATTCTCGACGAGGGTAAGCTGCACGACCGTCTGGGCCGCGTCGGCGACTTCTCGAACTCGCTCATCATCTTCACCTCGAACATCGGCTCGGAGTACATCTTCAAGTCGTTCGGCGAGGGTAAGGTGCCCACACACGACCAACTACTCGAAGTCATGCAGGGCAACTTCCGGCCGGAGTTCCTCGCACGCCTCACCGAGATCGTGCCGTTCTCGCCCATCACCGAGGCTATGATCAACCGCATCTTCGACATCCACATCAAGAACCTGCTGAAGACGCTCCGCGAACAGAACATCACACTCGTCATCGACGACACCGCCCGCAAGTATGTCACCAGTGTCGGCTTCAACGCCCACTATGGCGCACGCCCCATCCTCGGCATCATCCGCAAGGAGATTCGCCGTCCGCTCTCGAAGCTCATCATTGCTGGCGACGTCAACCCGGGCGACACCGTCACCATGAAGTACGACGAGAAGGAGAAGCAGATTCTCTGGGACATCGACGACGGACAGCCCGAGCCTGAGGCCCCCAAAGTTCCCGAGAAGCCCGAGCCTGAGGCCCCCACTCCTAACTCCTAATTCCTAACTCCTAACTCTCAATTTATTAACCCCATAAAAACAATTAGCTATGGCAAGAAAAACCGTAATCAGTAAAGTGCTCGACGTTGAAGCACAAGACGGCATCATTGAGTTTCCACAGAACAGAGCCCTCTATGCCGACCAGTTCACCGACGAAGCTCCACAGAGCGACGAAGACCGCGCCGAATTCAAGGCCAAGAACATGAAGGATGTCTTTGAGCACTACCAGCCCAGCAAGAAAGGCATCGCACTTGAGAACGAAGAGGGCGGAGCCGTCTACGAGGACTTCGACTTCAAGTCACTCAAGGACTTCGAAGACGAGGCACTCATCGAGCAGAGCGCACTTATGGGTGCCGCCAAGGACAAGATCGACGCCTACAACGCCGTCATCCGTCAGCTCGAGAAGAACAAGTCGCTCCGTTCGGCCATGAAGGACCCAACGCAGCGTGGCAACCTCAAGAATGCCCTGCAGGCACTCCTCGCCGAACTCGACGAGGCCGAGTAAAATTGTTTAATTGTAAATCGAAAAATAGTCAAATAGAATTATGGCAGCAGAAGAACTGAAAAAAGAAGCTCAAGGCCAGGCCGTAGAGCTTAAGGAAAGACAGAAGATTGCCAACCCTGCGGAGTTGCTACAGCAGAGCCTCGACGGCCTCAGCAAAGTGGGCGGCTTCCAGCTCGTCAAGGGCCTCATCAAGGGCGTTGAGAACATGGACCCCCGCCGTAAGGCCGTGAAGAACATCTTCCTCAGCGACTCGGCATACGCCGACTCCCGCAAGCGTCTGAAGAACGAGCTGGAGCTCTGGGTGAGCATCCTCGGCAGCAACGAGGCCGACCCCATGAAGGTCATCGACGAGTGCAAGGAGAAGCGCGACAAGGCCGAGCAGAACCTCAGCACCAACCTCTTCACCGTCCACGACGAGGTGAAGAAGCTCGAGGTCACCTACCGCTCGCTCGACTCCTTCTTCGCCAATGCCGGACAGGGCAAGGTAGACTGTCTCCATCTGATGAACGTCAACAAGGAGGAGCTGGAGTACCACGACTCTGAAGACACCCTCGCCATCCGCGACGAGCTGGAGAAGTACTACGACCGCCTCAGCCTGAAGAACAACTACTCACTGCTCATCATCCCTGGCTACATCGGCGATGCCAACACCATCCGCATGTGGGCCGACACGGCTTACCGCAACAAGGTCATCATGCTCACCGACTTTAAGGACTCGCTGAACTTCGAGATGCTGAAGGACGAGCTCGACGATGCCAACATGATGAGCCAGGACGCCAAGATGGCCAACGTCGTTATGACCTGCAACTATCTGCTCGGACGTAAGAAGAGCGAACAGGCCAACGAGGACGACGACCTCTACATCCCCGGCTCGGCAGCTGTGGCTGGCCGCATGACGAACACCGAGGAGCTGGTCATCGCACAGGGTGCCGCCGGCAAGAAGTACGGCACGCTCTCGAACGTCAAGGGTGCCCGCCTCGACCTGCGCAAGAGCGAGATTGCAGCACTCATCGACCAGGGTGTCATCCCCATGGTCGAGGAAGAAGGACGTACCATGGCCTTCTCGAACCGCTCACTCTACAACGGTGCTACCATCGGACTCCAGGAGTACCCCATCGTGCGTACTTTCGACTGGATTGGAAAGGTGTTCCAGAACTTCTTCAACGATGAGGCCTTCGTCAACTGGAACTCCGCCGTCAAGGCTGAGCTGCAGCAGGCTGTTCACGACTTCCTCTCTGACTACAAGGGCCCCGGCAAGCTTATCGAGAACTACAACCTCAAGGGCATCAATCAGGATCCCAAGACGAAGGACATCCACATCGAGGTGGAACTGAAGCCCTTCTTCGCCGCTAAGAACTTCTTCATCGAGCTTACCGGACACAACGGCCAAGCCGGCGTCGAGTGGGACCAGAACGTCTCTTAATTTGTCTATGTATGGCGCGTTGTAACGCGTCCCTCCCCACACCTTATTTATATTATTACTTATTATTCACCTTTAAACAATAACAATTATGGCAACAAGAACAACAACCCTCGATGCCGATGGCATCAAACAGCGTGAAGTGCTCTACGTACGTTATGAACTCAACCAGCAGACCGACGTCGAAGGTCAGCCCACTGGCACCACCCGTGGCGGCAAGATCCGCATCCGCACAAAGTCAATGGACGACGGCACAACCGACATCCTCGAGTGGATGTGCGACACTTACATGTCGAAGAGCGGCACTATCAGCTATCCTAACCGTCAGGGCGGCGAGATGAAGGCCCTCAAGTTCAAGGAAGGCTACCTGGTAGAGTATTCTGAGACCTACGACTCCACCAACAGCCTCCTCCAGTACGAGGAGTTCACCATCTCCGCCAAGGAGATTGAGGTCGGCAACGCCAAGCACAACAACCGCTGGACCATCGACAACTAAACCCTTTTTCATTTGAGATTTGAGATTTGAGATTTGAGCGCTTTAGAATACTCAAACCCCTAAATCTCAAATCTCAATTCTCAATCGTCAAATCGCAAATTACCATGGCTCTGCACGGACAACTCAAAATCGACGGACGCAAATACGGCATCGTACAGGCACAGTACGAATTCAACCAGATGCTTGACGAGACTAACAAGCCCAAGACGCGTCCGCAAGGCGGCACCATCACCTTTGTCATGCCCGCCACCAACGACGATGACCTCTTCTTCTACAAATGGATGTTCAGCAAGACCGAGGTCAAAAGTGGTACGTTCGTCTTCACCGTCTGGACTTACCACAACAAACGCAGCTTCAAAACTGTAAAGTTTGAGAACGCCTACTGCGTGGGACTGAAAGACTATTTCAACGATTCCGACTCACGCCTGATGTACACCACCGTCACGATAGCTGCCGAACTCATCATTGTCGGCGACAGCGACACCGCTGAGTTCAACAACGAGTGGACCTAACCTACCCTAACGGCAGAACTATCGTCCCTTAACTTCCCTTTAACTCCCCCTAACTCCCCTTTAACTCCTCCCTCTTCATGTCAATCTCGGTAAAGAATATTTCCGTCAGCATCGACGGCAATGCCTCTAAGCAATTCAAGATAGAAATCAGCGGCGTGAAGTACACCATGACGGGCTTCTCGTTGCGACAGCAGATGCTCGACCACAGCCGTCTCTCCTTTGAACTTATCAAAGATCCGCTCGAAGACATCTCAGAGACACAGTTCAAGGTCTGTAGCGACATCATTGGCAAGCAGGTGACGCTCAACCTGCAGACAGACCCCATGGAGATAGAGCTAAAGGGGTTCAGCGGCGACACCGTCAAGGACATCGAGTTCGATGGCTTCATCATTAACGCCTCAGCGTCGCGCCGCACCACACAATACTCCATCAGCGTCGAAGCTGTCAGCTGGGACGGGTTGCTCGACAACGACCGCGACTGTCGTGCCTACGAAGAGAAAATGCTGAAGGACATCGCCGAGGATGTACTCTCCAAGGCGGCACCCCTCGACTTTCAGGTCGACCCTGCCTTTGCTGACGAACCTTACCTCTACTGTGTGAAGTGGAACGAGACCAGCTACGGGTTCCTCCAGCGACTCGCCATACGCCACGGCGAATGGCTCTTCAACAATGGCAAGAAGCTCTTCTTCGGCAAGCTGCCAGAGGCAGAGGCTGTACAGCTCTCATACCCCAGCCGCGACATAGCATCCTACGGCATCGACCTCAATGCCCGTCACCTCAACTTCAACCAATGCTTCTCTACCGCCAAGGAGGACAAGAACTACACCGAGAAGGAGCAGGACAAGATGAGCGACAAGCTCAACGACCTGAACGAGGCAGCCTTCAACATGTCGAAGGACAAGTTTAAGGATCCGACCCTCGAGAGTCTTGTCGCCGGTGGCTTCGCATTCGACATCGACGGCAGTGGCGATATGCTCGACAAGCTCGACAAGCCGCAGGCCCTCGGACGCAAAGCAGGCCTGCTGCGCTACCACGGCAGCACCTTCTGCTCCAAACTTGCCATTGGTGGCAAACTCATCGTCGTCGACAACTATATCACCGACGAGCAGTCGAACACCAAGAGCGACGTGCCACAGGACGAGATTCTCATCACCAGCATCACCCACTCTTTCAACTGCGACGAAACGTACACCAATTTCTTCTCAGGCATCTCCGCAAACGCGAAACACCCGCCTTACACCGATGCCTCGGCAGTGCCTCGGGCCATGCCCATCCGTGCATGGGTGCTCGACAACAAAGACCCTGAGTGCCTCGGACGTGTGCGTGTCAATTTTGCTTGGCAGTTCGAAAACAACCAGTTCGACCGCGAGTTCGTCTCAACGCCGTGGATTCGTGTCGAACAGCCCTATACAGGAAAGGAGAAGGGCTTCTATTTCATACCCGAAGAAGGCGAGGAGGTCATGGTCGACTTCGAGGGTGGCAATGCCGAGATGCCCTACGTCCGTTCCTCACTCTTCAACGGCGAACAACACACTGACAAGTCATGGGCTAGCCAGAAGACTGTCGACACCAACGAGGTGAAGGCCATCCGCACCCGTAACGGCCACACCATCGAGATACACGACAAGAAGAAAGGCGGCTACATCAAGATATACGACCACAAGAAGAACAACTATGTCCTCACCTTCTCCACTGACGAGAAGCTCATCAAGCTGCACTCATCGGGCAACATCGAGCTCGATGCAGCCAACGACATCATCATGCATGCCGGCAACGACATGAAGGTTACGGTCGACCACGACAAGTCGCTTGAGGTAAAGAACGACATGAAGGTAGACGTCACCAAAGTCATGAATGTCGACGTCCACAAACAGTCGAAAATCGACGTCAAGGACAAACTCGAAATTAAGACTGACTACGAGGACCTCTACATCCGTAAGAGCGGCATCTTCGCAACCATCACGGGCGGCGTTAACTCCACCATCATCAATGGCGAATTCTATCTCAGCGCTCCTACCGGCAACCTCAACATCACGAATTTCGAAACACAACTTACATCAAGTGTACCCATGCAGGTTCATGGTACAACGCTCGCCCTCAAAGGCGACACACTCTTAGAGGTCACCAGCATCACTGGCCCGATGAACATCTCAGGCATCGTATGCAGCTTTAACTAATGAAGGGAAGAACAAGCAATGGATGGTTTTGAAAAATACGGTAACATGCTGCCGCCAATCTCCACCTCGCCCAAGCCGTTGATTGACGCGGTAAAGAAGGGACAGGAGGAATTCGGCAAGTTCAAGGAGGACGTTGTCAAGGACATTCAGGACAGCGAGGTTTATAAGGCCTTGGACTCCATCGGCAGACCCGTTGAGGACAAAGGTGGCATCGACGGAAAGCCGATGCGTGCCCAGCCTCACAATGTGGGTGGCATCATGGAGTTGTGTACGTCGAACGCCATCGTGCAATGCCCATGCGGCATGACGTTCTGCAAGATGGATGCCACACCCATGCCACGCATCCACGGCGTGGGACAGAAGATGAACAACGCCTTCCTCACCATCAACGATCACCTGCCCTTCATCAACGTCTTCCCCTACAACCTCTTCACGCTGTGTACCAACCAGCTAAATCCGTTCGTGGCACTGGCCACGCTTGCTGCCACCGTGGCGAAGGGTGGCGTCTACACACCCACACCGTGGCCCTGCGTCGCCTCGCTGCCTTTGTTCACGTTCGTGCCCTGGATTCCCACACAGTTCAAGGTACTCAGAAACGGCATGCCAGTGGTCACGAACCTGAGCAAGCTGCCCTGCTATCTTCCCGCGCTCATTGAGATTAAGCATTGCGGACAGGGCCTCGACGACTCCTGGCTCAAAAGCATGTTCGTAGGACAGGGAGGAATCGACGGCTTGCTCAATGTGCTGAGCATCATTTCCAAAGCTTCAGGAAAGGGTGTCAAACTCACCGACAAGGCCACCAAGCCGGGAATGAAGGCGCTCAACACGATGGCGCGTACCATCAACACCGGCAGTCAGTTCTCCGAGTCGACCCTCCAGTTCATGCAAGGAGACTGGGGAAACGCGCTCGGCAGTTTTGGCGGAGGTATGGAGGGCGTCGGCGGCATCCTCGAGAAAGTCGGCATGAGCCGTGGCGCCAACTTCTTCAACAACGCAAAGACGGCCACCGACTATGCCAACGTGGGTCTCGCCACAGCCGAGGGCGACGTCAAGGGCATGGTCAAAAACACCCTGTCGGTCAGTGGCGTCGAGAATGCCGACATGATCAATACGTACATCGACCTGGCCGACGACTCCAAGAACACGCTCGAATACATGGTAGAGACCGGACAGGCCAACGACCGCGAGCTGGCTAACCAAAAGGTGATGCTGGCCGCCAATGCCACCCTGCCGCCGGAGTCGGTCAGCCAACTGCAGGACACCCTTGAGCAAAACGACCGCATGCAGGCCGATATGGAGAAGAAGCTACCAAAGCAAGAGGCTCCCGAGGTCGAAGAACCGTCGAAGCCCTATAAGACCGTTCCGCTGGAAAAAACGAAGAAAACGGAGAGTGCCCCCTCTACCCCTCAACCGGCACAGACGGAAAAGAAGGGTGGCAACCCCTTTGCCGACGCCATGAACTTCGACTTACCAGAGAGCGATGGGCTTCAAAGCGACTAATTGAACATCAACAGAAACGACAAACAAACAACAATAGAATATGACAGACCAGGAATTTTATCAGGAAGAGTTTATCGTCATACTGACCATTGATGGTACAGCATACGACGAGATTGAAGTGAAGGTTACTGACCCGAACAAGACAGTGCGCGAGCAGATCGACAGCATCATCCAGGTGTTCGAGCTGCCGAAGATGGACAACGGTGGAAACCCCATCCAGTATCTGCTTGGCAAGCTGATGGACGGCGACGAGGAACCCGCCGTGCTGGAGTTCGAAGACGAGGATGGCCGCGAAATGGCGCTGGTCGACTACGACATCCAGCCGATGGACCATCTGCACCTCATCTCCGTGCCCATCGCCGGATGAGCGAAGAATGTTTTCGTTTTTTGCCACACCTATTGGAATAGTAAATCGTAAATAGTAAATCGTCAAATTGTAAATAACCCAGATGAATCCCGCTATAGAAAAGTTTGAAGGAATGGAGCTGAACGGGCGCGACGCCCGTCTGCTAAAGGAATGGAAAGAACTTGATGCCCTCTGCGCCAAGCGCAAGCGCGAGAGTGCCAATCCTTTCAAGCCATCACTGTCGTATATCATTCGTCGGAAGACCCCCACGGGCCTGCCCACCGAGTTTGAGATATGGTATCGCTGCAAGAGCATTGTGGGCGTCGAGGGCGACGAGCCGCCACGCAAGCCCATCTTTGGCAACCTGCACAAGATGAGCGTCGTATTGCCTAACAACTACCCGTCGGCCGACGGCAACCCCGTGTTCACGTTTATCACCGACATCTGGCATCCGAACATCCGCTACAGCGGCAGTTTCAAGGGTCACGTATGTCTCACCATCAAAGAGATGGGCGTGCTGGCAAGCATCAAGGACCTCGTGCTGCGCGTGGAGCGCTACCTGAAGTACCAGATGTACCACGCACAGAACACCTATCCTTATCCTGAAGACCAGGCGGTGGCTGAGTGGGTGCGCGAGGAGGGTGAGCCTAACGGATGGGTGAAGTTCGCACAGGACAAGCCTGAGCCCGCACCTCAACCCAAGGCACCCGAAGCGCCTGCTGACGACGAGACGGCACCGAAGAAGAAAATGTCGCTCAGCATCTAAGAGCGCCCCCACCCCTATCCCCTTTCCAAGGGGAAGGAAGACCCTGAAAAGACTGCCAGTGGGTAAAGGATAGTTAGGCAGCCTGAAAAGGGTTGCTTGCCAGTCTCAAAACGTGGACGAGAGAACGTGCAAAGTTAAAACTGCGCCATTGTTTGATAAAACTGCGTCATTGTTTGATAAAACTGCGCCGTTGTTTGATAAAACTGCGTCAATACTGACCCTTTTCCTAAATAGTGAAATGTGAATAGAGAATAGTGAATAGAATATGAAAAAGACATTCGTATGTATGCTGCTCTGCCTGATGGCTACCATGGGTTGGGCCGACGAGCAGAAGAAGGTCACGCTGAGCAGTGACCATAACAAGGAGACCATCAACCTGTCGTACCTGAACATCTTTGTCAGCCTCAGTCAGGCTGACGATGACAAAGGCAATGTGAACATCGAACTGGAGAACCTCAGCGAGTCGAAGGTTCTCATCCTCTTCGACCGCTCCTATACGGAGAAGCAGGCCAAGAAGATGACGCCCAAGCTGCAGTTCGACAAGACGTTCGGCGGCACAAAGGGAAAGCGCATCATCGACCCGTACAGCTATCAGCTGAACCGCGTAATGCAATTCCGCCCTTCCGACAAGTACACTCTGCCCATCATCAGCGTTGAGAGCGAGCAGCCCATCGTGGTGACGCTCCCCATCTATATCGCGAAGTGGAAAGGCAGCAAGAAACTGATTCTTCTGGAAAAGCAGGTCATTGAGCTTGACATCGAGGCTCAGCTCAAGCCCAGTGCCGAGTTTGTGGACATGAGTAAACGCTGCGACGACTTGCTGAAGGAGATCGAGCGCAACCCCATCTGCACGAACAAGAACCACAAACCGTCGGCAAGCAAGCAGCGCGAGGAGCTTCAGGCGAAGGTCGACGGGCTGAAAAGCGAGATCGACGGCATCATCAGCAAGCATGCATGGGCCAGCAGCGATAATGGCTATCGTCGCTTCAACGACCTGAAGGAGAAGTTTGCCAACATCGAGTTCGCCGAGCGTGACTGTGGTCGCCACGGTTCAAGGCCCAAAGCCGGCCATCAGTGCAGCTACTGTAGCTTGTCACTCCAGCAGATTTATCACAAGCTCGACGACCTCTATAAGAAGATTTACAGCAGTAGCGACCGTAAGGGCACCAAGGCCAGCGTCATGTCGCAGGTTAACGCCCTCTATAACTGCTGCACCGACTCGCGCTGCAGCAAGCATGCCGCCCAGTGGAAGAAGGGTGGCGACTACAAGAACAAGATCGTGGAGCGCTATAACCGCATCAACGGACTGTGAAGATGAAAAATGAAAGATGAAAAATGAAAAAGGCTGAAGCTACCATTCTCTTTTTCCTTTGTCTCCTCTGTGGCATCAGCGGCAATGCCAAAGAGAAGAAAGACACGCTCTTCTCTGCTGAGGGCGACCGTGTCATCGTCAGTTATAGTCTGGCCGTAAACGGCGGACAGATGACCGTCGGCTTCACCAATGTGCAGAAGAAGCTGAGCGAGGGCCACCTCAAGAAGTTCAAGAAGCTCGACGAGGTCGCCGTCGTCATCTTCGACCGCACCGGCAACTATCGCAACATCAAGTTCGAAGGCATCACCACGTCGCCATTCATGGTACCCGCCGAGTTCACATACAGTCCTTCGCCCGACGGCTATTTCCTCCTACAGGACAACCCGACACTGCAGTTCACTGTCAGCAGCGACGAGGCTAAGCTCTCCGTGCCACTCTACTTAGCGCACTACGAAGGGAAGCGCCACTACAAGGTGTTTGCTCAGTGCGGCACGCTGCAGCTGAAGGCCAAGTCAGGAAAAGGCGGAACCAGCGCCAGCTCGTCGGGGGCTGCACCTGACCAGTCATCATCAGAGGTGGTCGTCACCTCCGAAGAATTGATCGATGAAGGAATGTCGCCTGCCGATGAAGCTGCCATTCGCATCAACTCCCTGAAGCAGATGCTGGAGCGGGCCACCAAAGTGCCATTCTCCGAGGAGCTGACCCACGAAGCATCGATGCTGCGTGAGCTGCGTTTCAAGATTACCGATGATGCCGTAAGCAAGCAGATTGGCGAGGCCCTTGCCGCCTACGATGACAAGAAGCAGCAGCTGGAACAAGTGGCTGATGCCAGTCAGAAGGAAGCCAACGAGAAGGCAGCAGCCGATGCCCAAAACGCACAGGCTCGACAGGACTCGATTGCTGCGGCTCAAGCCCAGCAAGCCAGCGACGACAAGAAGAACATGATGTGGCTCATTGGCGGTTTGGGCGGACTGTTCCTGCTATTCACGATGGGTAAGCAAGTCTTTCAAGCCATCAAGAGCAATCAGATGCAGAAGAAGCAGCAACAAATGCAGCAGAAGATGCAGCAGGACATGATGAAGAAGATGCAAGAGCTGACTGAGAAAGCCACGCCCAAGATGGCTGGCCCAGAGGGTGCAGAGGAAGCCGTTCAGCAAGCGAAACAGCAGGCTGGCCGTGCTGTGTCGAAGGAGACCGACGCCGCCAAGCAGCGTTTGCGCGAGATCCTTGCCGGCAAGAAAGGCCAGGCTGCTGGGACAGAAGCTGCTCCTTCGGAACCCGCCGCCCCCAAGATCTCCATCACGCCAGGTCGCAAACCATCGATGAACGACCAGATTCCTTCCACCTACAAACGACTGCAAAAATCGAAGAAGAGCGGCGATGGACCATCATCCCCCAAAAACTAATGAAAGGACAAATAACAGATACAATTATGAAAAGAAGACATGTATCAATGCTTCTGACTGCCGTGCTCCTCGCATGTGTGTTGCAGGCAACGGCACGTAAGAATAACCAGCAGAATGGGCCGCAGACCGTCGAGACGGCCGAAGTTGTTGACAACTTCAGGCAGCATGTGGAAGGCCTGCCCTACCTCAGTGAGGCCACCGTGCAGGCGCTTAACGACGAGGTGGTGGCGCATATTGAGAAACTCCACAACTGGAAAGACCGCGAAGCCTACGCCAAGGACAACGACTTGCAGGGTTTTCTGGCGCGTGAGCGTGAAGAGCTGCAAAAACAAAAGGACGGCCTGAACACACTGCTCGACGAGTTCATGAAGCAGTACGACGGCAAAGTGATTGCCGACTCGGCCGCCTGTCGCGACAGCCTGCAGCGCATCGTCAGTGACAAACTGGGACTGCTGGAGACCAACCTCAACCTGCTGGAGCGCGAGATGAATGCCAAGGAAGAGGGTGGCAGCGGACCGTCGTGGCCACTCATCGGCGGCATCGTTGGTGGCATTGTCCTGCTGCTGCTCGTCTGGGCACTCGTTAGTGCCAGAAAGAAAAAACCAGTGCCAGCGCCTGTCGTCACCCCGCCGAGCAACAACGGCAACGGCCCCAGCACCAACAAGACCGGAGAGCCGGCTATCGTTGTCCGCCGTAAGACGGCCACGATTCTCAAGAAGCAGAGTCTGGAGGACGTCATGGACAGCCCCCACTATATGAAGATCGACCTGGAGGACTGCTGTTTTGAGTCGGCTGTCCGCCGAATGTATATCAAGGACTCGTGTGTAGTAGATATATATAATATGTACGCGCGAGACCAGCAGAACCCAGCCAATGCTAAGGAGTATGGCTGCATGGTGCTGGGACGCTGGGTCTACGATTCCGAGAACAGCGAATACTACGTGTCGCTTGAGCAGGTGGTGCTGCCTGGCGACGATGCCGTCTTCGACGAGTATGAGTTGAACTTCGGCGGAAAGATCAAGCTGAAGATCTTGGAACAGCTGCGCAAGCTACGCCGTGACACGAACCTGCAGTACGACCTGACGTGCTGGGTTCACTCACATCCGGGTCTGACGGTGTTCTTCAGCAATGCTGACAGCAACGTGCAGGACCAGCTGAAGCACCCGCAGCACCCGAAGTTCCTCACGGCACTTGTCATCGACACGCTGACGCCGACGATGGAAACAGGTGTCTTCACCTACCATCGTGACATGACGCTCAACACGAAGAACGACCTGAAGAAGCTCTATTCCCTGAAAGAGTGGTATCAGTGGGCGCAGCAAAGCATTAAAGAGGACACGCCTGCCACATTACCGCCGTCGACAAAGACGGAAGAAACGGCCAACGTCGTTGACACGCAGACAGCCGATCTTTTCAACACCCTCGCCGATGCCAAGGAGCATACGACGGCCTGCTTCAGCATTAACCTGAACAAGGACATCGTCGTCGACCTTTGTATGGCACTCAGTGGCCAGACAAACGGTGTCGCCGGCATCGTTCATGGACAGATTATCAAGAAGGACCTGACGGAGTATGTGGCCGAGCGCCTTTCTTCCAACGACAAGGAGGAAGGCCTGCAACAGTTGGGATGCTTCGTCGTGACACAGCACTTCAGCATTCCCACGGTGCGCAAGGCCGTGGCCGACAAGCTGGAGAAGCTGAAATTCGTGCTGGTCTACACCACAGCCGATGGCGAGCTGACCTCTGTGCCCATCATGGGTGGCGACTTGTGTGCCGACGACAGCTATTACGGCAAGCAGCGACTCGAAGACTTGAAATTATGGACTAAAAAAGGAAGATAATCACTATGCGAAGACTTTTGTTTTCTTGCGCCCTCGCGGCGTTGGCGCTGACGATTGGCGCACAGGACGTAGCTAAGATTCAGTTCTGCGACAAAAAGTATGAATATGGCACTGGCAAGGATAGCATCACGCTGTTCCTCAAAGTGCTCGACAGCAATGACGAACCGTCTGCCGACATCACGGCAGCCGACCTCGAGAAGTATCTCGTGGTCAACGAGGATGGCGTCATGATTCCCAACGACCGCCGGCAAGTGGTCTCGCTGAGCAGCGGACAGCGTATTCCCAGCGACTTCACCTTCTCCGTTCTGGTCGACCTCAGCATTCCTGAGTCGGGGAAAGGCCAGATCTTCGACGCCGTCGGCAAGCTGGTTGAGAGCGCACCCGACAGCTGCGTGTTCCTTTCGTTCTTCGGCGAGGAGGTCACTGCCAGCCAGATGGTGACCAAGGACAACATCGCCGACTTCAAGGAGAAGTTCATGACACATTCCGACAGCAAGTTCTTCTTTGGTGCCCTTTACTCTAAACTGGCTGAGTTCAGCAGCGAGAAAGCAGCCCTCGAGGACGAGGTTCGCACAAAGGGCGGCTATACGAAGAACGAACTGATTCTCCGGCGTGCCAAGCAGGCCAGCGACAAGAACCTGCTGTTCGTGTTCACCGAGGGTAACATGCGCCCTGAAGACGAGACCATCTCGTTCGTTGAGGTGACCGACTACCAGTCGGATGCATCCCACATGGTGCCGAAGGTGTTCGCTTTCTACTACACGGGTGAAGGCGTCGACGAGAATGTCGAACTGACGTTGCAGGGTGTCACCACCCCCCGTAACAGCGAAGGACAGGTACTGGCTGACCGCCAGGGTGCCTACCGTCCCTCTGCCGACCTAACCAACGTGCTGAGCAATTTCCAGCAGGTGGTGAAAGATGCCATGTACGACTTTGCCTTTACTTATAAGGCTACTGACGACAAGGCTTATACGGGACGCGTGAACTACACCGCTGAATGGAAAGGCGTGGAGTCTGGTACGGCCGACTACTCTATTGGTACGGCTGAGACACCC
The DNA here is from genome assembly GCA_017417465.1 of Prevotella sp. GTDB lineage: Bacteria > Bacteroidota > Bacteroidia > Bacteroidales > Bacteroidaceae > Prevotella. The sequence goes on from JAFPZD010000110.1 coordinate 26,881, forward strand.
TGGCCGGTGCGTCAGGAGAGTGCCGGCGATGCCCTGACGAAGGTGCTTGTAGCGCTCCTGGTGGCGTTCCTGACGTTCGCTTTCTTCTTCCTGATAATGAAGGTGCTCATCCCATTCCTGAAGTCGAAGCGCTTCGCTTCAAAATACTATAAGCCCTATCAGCCCGAAGAAGGCGTTACAAGGCGCATCTGCCACTATTGCCGTCAGGACATCTTGCCCGGCCAGAAGGTCGTGGTGAAGTGTAAGCACGTGATGCACGTGGGCTGCTGGCAGCAGAATGGCTACAAGTGCGTGGAGTATGGTCAGAACTGTAAGGAGGGCATTCAGGACCACGTGAATCTGGCCGAGATGTTCAGTCAGGCGTCTATTCGTGACACCTACCAGACGCTGGCCGGTGTGCTGGCCGGTCTGGTGAGCTGGATTGTCTTCGAGCTGACGGGACGTGGCATGTTCGGAAGCCTTGGAGCAGCCATTGCCAACACGTTCTTCTTCAATGAGGAGCAGAAAGGAAATCTGCTCACCGACTGCAGCGGTAAGGTATCGGCACTGCTGACCGTGGGCTTGCTGCTGGGCTTCTTCCTCTCTTTGGTGTTCAGGTATAACGACGAGTACCGTAAGAAGGATGCCAAGATCTACCTGAAGATCATCGGATTGTCACTGCTTTCCGGACTGATCGGATTCCTGGCCATGCTGCTCGGTGGCATCATCTTCTGCCTGCTGCTGTCAGCCGTAGGCACAACTTACATTCCTTGGTACTGCTCACTGCCTGCTTACATCCTCTTCTCTATCTGTTTGGCACTGAGCCTGACCATCAAGTCTTCCATCCCGATGAAGAGCGCACTCATCGGTGGTTGTCTGTCGGCACTCATCGGCTTCATCGTGCTCTACTTCGGCGGAGCCGTCAGCTCCAACATGGGATGGCTGAACATGTTGCTCGACTTCATCATCTACGGTGGTGGTCTGGGAGCCTCGCTCGTCACGGTGCGCATGCTGGCCGAGCGCTACTTCCTCGTCATCAAGAACGGTGTGAAGGCCGGACAGCGCATACCTATCCACAAGTGGATGAATGCTACTGGCGGTGGCAACAAGGTCACCATCGGTAAGATTAACGAGTGCGAGATTCAGATGAACTGGGAGAAGGCCAGCAAGGTTGCCGACAAGCATGTGCAGCTCTATATTGACAAGGCCCGCCAGCTGCCGATGCTGAATGCGCTGGCAGCAGGCGTGAACTACAACGTGCGCTCGGAGCTGACGCCTAACAAGCCAATCATCCTCAGCAACGGCGACACGTTCACCGTTGGCGACACCATCTTCGAATATTCGGAAGCATAAAAGCCATGGATAATAAAAAACAATACGAATGGGGCGATGGCGTGTTCACGCTTCTCTCCTGGTTCAGGAAAGAGCGGGTAAAGAACGCCCGTGTACTGGTGGCTGGCTGTGGCGCACTGGGCAACGAGGTAGTGAAAAACCTCGCCCTCTTCGGCATAGGTCACATCTACGCCGTCGACTTCGACGCGATAGAGCTGTCGAACCTCACGCGCTCTGTCCTTTTCCGCGAAGAGGATGCCTTGAGCCACGCCTATAAGGCCGACATCGTGGCAAAGCAGGTCAGGAACATCAATCCGCAGATAGAGGTTACGCCCATCGTGGGTAACCTCTTCTCGGAGGTGGGCTTCGGCATCTACCGACGCGTCGATGTTATCATCGGTTGCCTTGACAGCCGGCTGGCCCGCTATCTTCTCAATCGTATGGCCATGCGCGCCGGCAAGAGCTGGATAGACGGCAGCATCGAAAACCTGACGGGCGTCGTCAAGGTGTACAGCCCTGGCATCAGCTGCTATGAGTGTGGCCTGTCGCGCGACGAGTTCAACCACATCATGCTGCGCACCGGCTGTGCCGACGTGGTTCGCACACAGACGGAGCATGGGCGCGTGGCCACAACCCCCATCAGTGCCTCCATCGTGGGCGCACTGCAGGTTCAGGAGGCCATGAAGATTATCCATAAGGACGTCCTGAATCAAGAATCTCAGGAAAACGCAACGCAACGAGCCGCTGTGTCCGAAGCTTCTCCTTCGGAAGCCCCCACTCCCGGCATCCAGCTGGTAAAGCCCCTCAACATCGTCAAACCGGTGGCAGCCCTTAAGCCCGCCCCCCCGTTTAAGACTTTAGAGGGCAAGATGATGCGCTACGAGGGAATGACATGCACCACAAACATCTACCGCATTGCATCGTGGAAGAACAACTGTCCGGCTCATGAGCAATGGAACAACATCATCGAGTGCACCGACCTCTCTGCCCACCAGACTGTCGGTGAGGTGCTTGCCAAATTGAAAGAGTTGCTGAAAGCTGAGACGGTGGAAATCAACATGCTGAACAACAAGTTCATCGACGTTATCGCCACCGACCGTCCGCAGAAGGAGTTCGAGGTGATGATTCCTGAGTCTAAGCTCGATGCTTACATCAAGGGCAACAAGGAGTTGCGACAGCTGAGCTACCGCACCCTCATCCACAAGCACTTCTTTGAGAACATCGACGACCGCTTCCCTTACCAGCAGCTTACGCTTCAGCAGATAGGCATCCCACCTTTCGACGTCATTCAGGTATCCACCGACAAAGGCGTCAGCTACGTGGAGCTCACCGCCGACGCCTTCTAATTTTTCTTCACGCCACCTCCTAACTCCCAACTCCTAACTCCTAACTCCTAATTCCTAACTCCCCGTGCTCCCTCCACAACTACTCCCAGGTGAACTCAACGCCGAAGAACTCTTAGCCTACTACCCTTTAGGCTCAGTAAAGTTGAGCATGCAGGGCATGCACAAACGCAACAGCTACGGCGACATCATTGACTTGGAACCCATGGGCGCCGAGGCAATGCACCTCACGGTGGGCCGCAACAGCATCTACAACGGCCTGCCCGAATACATGTTCCATCCCATCGACCGTTTCGACAACCTCCCCCAGTACGAGGAGAAGGAGCGGTTCCAGGAGCAGTTGGAAGAGCAGAAGCAGGAGATAGAAGACGCCTATCGCTTCTTCAGCCCCATCGACTTGCTCATCCTCCATCTGCGTACCGAGCTACGCAAGAAGTTGGACAACTATACGCACGAGGATGTGGTGATGCAGCAAATCATCGGCGACAACCTGACCAAGCAGCAGCGCAACAACCGGTTCATCCGCCAAGTGATTCCTTTCCTGCCGCAAGCAAAGCGGATACGCGGCAACCGCACGCTGTTTACGCTCATGCTTCGCAAGGTGTTCATGGAAGAGGGGCTGACCATCAGCGTGCAGCAGACGCCACAGACGCACACCGACGAAGTCCCCCGCTATGGGGAGAGCGTCGACATGGTGCTCGACGACAGCTACGTAGGCAATATCTACGCTGAACCCGTCCAGACCTACGTCATCCACTACTGGTCCGACAAGGAGGCAGGTGCCCATTTCCTACATTTCCTCGACGAGGTGGAGGAGTTACGCCTGATGTTGCAGGACTTCTTCCTCAGCGTAGAGCAGCAGCTCTGCTTCGACATCACTGAAGATGCCCCACCCCTGCGCCTCAACGACGACGTGTTCTACAACTATCTCAACTACAATACCAATATCTAAAATATTATGCCAAAAAGAATCAGCTGGAAGAAAGGCATGCGCCTCACCGACGAAGTACTGATGGCTGCCGATCAATGTACGGCAGACGCCGTAGAGCAGGCTCTTATTCTCGGGAGTGCTGGGCGCTTCGGGCTCTTCCCTTCCGCACATCCGTTTGAGCTGTCGCTCTCCGTTTCCAAGGGTTATGTCGACGTCGAGTCGCTCACCTGTCTGGGCATCACCCGCGCCGGTGACGTCATCGACGCGCACTACGACACCAAGTTCAGCAACTCCTTGGACACACGTGTACAAATACCCGGCGAGAACGACGAGAACGAATACATTCTCACCATCAACGTGCAGCCCGACGAGTGGCAGGACATGGCCGACGGCTATCGCGAGCCGAAATACTTTTTCGCCCTCGTCAGTTCCAAGCAGCCTGTGGGTCAGCATGCGCTACCCATTGGGCGCATCGTGATGGAAGAGGGATGGCATGAGGACAACACCAATTTCGTGCCACCATGCCTCTACGTCTCCTCGCACCCCAAGATGCACGAGCTGTTAGGGCAGTTCCTCGGCATCCTGCGTACCATCGACGACCGCACACGCCAGCAGCTCGACACGAAGGCCCGCACGGCCATCAGCATCTACTGGCCTATAGTGCAGCAGGTGCTCGTCATCGTCAACTCCGAGCACGAGCTGATGACGCCTCAGCGGTTCCAGTCGTGCGTGCAGCAGGTGGTGGCCGCGTTTACCACAGCCTGCGACCTGGACGACGTCCTCAATCTGGAAGACGCAGAGACGTTCCGCAACTATGCCCGCGTGGCCTACAGCTACCGCATCGCCTACCTCCGCATCCGCCAGGGCATGGGCATGTGCTACAGCATCGGCGAGAAGATCGAGAAGTTCTCGCTGCTGCGTGAGGCTCCCAAGCCAGTGGTCGAAGCTCCTAAGCCCGAGCCTCCCAAGCCTTCAAAGCGCACTTGGGGCGGACCGAACATCTAACGCCATGTTTCCATGAAGTTCATCAGCACACCTTTAGTGTTCCTCGACCAAGGAGCGCGCATCAACCGGGACATCGAGGAACGGCAGAAGATGCTCGACAATCTTGTCGAACTGGTGGTGTTCACACCACGAGGGCAGTTCGATGCCGACCCCGACTTCGGCTTCGAATACTGGAACCATGAGTTTTCCAACGTTCACTATCGGGAGTTTAACACCAGCCAGACCGGGCGCGTTGCCAATGGCCTTTATAACGAGGTGACCAAGAAAGAGTGTGAGGAGAGCATCAAGCAGAGCCTCGCAGCTTACGAGCCCATGCTGAAGGACGTCATTGTCAACATCGGCCTTGACCAGGCTGATGGTAAGCAGACACGCAGAAAGCGCGTTCACTCGAAGTACGAAATCACCGTTAATGTAGAGGGGCACCTTGACGACGGACTTGGCACCATGCGTCCCTACAGCAAAAAGGTGGTGTTCCTCGTAGAGCCCACCGCCAAGCGCTACCGATAGACACCCTCCCCCAAAAACAATCGTCCCTTAACTCCCCCCCTAACTCCCCTTCCTCCCCCCAAAACTATCGTCCCCTAACTCCCCTTAACTCCCCCTAACTCCCCTTAACTCCCCTCCCCCATGGACATAGAACTGGAAAAAAGAATCAACGAAGCCATTGACGTGCTCCGTCAACTGTCGTTCGAAGACATCGACTTCCAGCAAATGGACCCTGTCGCCAAGATGATGCTGGTGGCACTTATTGGCGAAGCCCAAAAATTGCAAGACTATATCGACGGCACCACCCACCGCCTCATCGAACGCTTCTGCGTCGACTTCATCCCACGGCAGAAGGTGGAGGCCATGCCAGCCATCTGCCTTGTCAGTCCGAAGCTGAAGAACCGCGCCGATGCTATCACCTACGTAGGCTCTCAGGCGTCGTTCGTCTTCAAGACCGACAAGACCAAGTCGCTGCTTAACTACATACCCATTTTCGAGACAGCCCTCCTGCCGCACGAGAGCATCTATCGGCTCACGCAGCGGCAGTTGCGCTACACTGATAACAGTGTGGAGGACAATCCCGACATCGCCATCGACATTCAGCTTGACAAGCCCAACCGACTGTGGGTCGGCATCAAGACGTCGACAGAGGTGGAGTGTATGCGCGGATTGTCGATGCTCATTCGTGGCACCCACGGCGTGATGCCTGAGCATATCTATGCCGTGGCTGAGAACCGGGAGCTCGACTTTGCCACCATGCTCGAAATGGAAAACATCGAAATGGTGGAACCCTTCGATGCCCAGCAGGCGTCGGGCGAGCAGTTCGCCTTCGTAGAGACATGGAAAGAATGCCTGCTGAACATGGACGATGCCGCCCTGCTCTATATCACCGACCCCACGGAGGACCGTGACATGTTCAAGCCACGCACTTACCCGCGACAGTTCCAGCAATGGCTCGAAGGCGAGGTGCTGGCACGCTTCGAGGGCGAGTCTGTCTGGCTACGGCTCGACTTCCCCGAGGACTACGCTGTCCCTGACACCTGTGAGGTGCAGCTGGGGGTGATGCCTGTCACCAACGTCGACATCTGCAGTCTCACGCTCACGCAGACACAGCCCATCGCCAAGCTCCAGAAGACCGACGACAGCTTCTTCCTGCGTATACTGGAGACCAGCACGGCCCAGAACCAGCAAGGCTTTAACATGACCGCCGACGAAATCATCGTCCGTGACTTCGACGCCCAGTGCTACGACAACGGTGCCCTTCACCGTGACGTGCGCTACCTATACAACCGCTTCGTCGACGACTACTATGCCTTCATCGAGTATAATGGCATCAAGGATGGCGAAGTGCTCAAGCAGCTGCGCGAGACCATCAACAAGCTGGGAAAGAGCGTCGGACAAAAGAACGACGGCTACCGCTTCGACAGCGGCACCTTCGTGATGAAGAACATGAGCCAGTATCCGCAGACACAGTCAACGCGTGTCAGCTTTATCACCACCATGGGAGTCCTTGGCAACCTGCCACACGAGGGCGACACCATGGACAACCGCCGCTTGCCGGCCCTGGAACAGAAGGTGCCCGTGGTGATGACGGCACAAGGTGGCGCTGACAAGTCGACCGCCGACGAGCGCTACGAGCAGCTACGCTACTACTCGCTCACCAACGACCGTCTCTACACCCGCATGGACATCGATGCCTTCCTCCGCAAGGAAATCATGGCCGAGTTCGGGCGCGAGGAGTTCCGCCGCATCTATATCAAAACCAGCATTCAAGGTGCGGGCGGCGCCGACTTCCTGCGCCGCGGCCTCTACATCGACATCGAGTTCAAGGATCGCAAGAACTATCAGCATGCCGTCACCACTGCCTTCGACAAGATGATGCAGCAGAAAATCATCAACAAGTCGTGCATCGCCATGCCGATCATTGTTTCACTAAAGAACCTAGAGGATTAAGAGAAGAAGGTGTTTATTGACTAATTCGATTATTATATGCACATCATTTATGACGATATAAATTGGAGTACTTATAGTGTACCGTCGTATGGCGTTATAACCCAGAGACGGTTCTATGACCATAAAGTAACTCTTCCCACAGTTAAAGCCGATGACGGTTACTATTATAGTCCTGTCGCCACACCTAAGCTCAGTTCACCACAGGGTTGTGATGACCCAGATTATGAATATGTGGATGTCGTGATTAAGTATGACTTTGACTGGTTTGGCATATATAGTAAAACTTACAATAAGGAATTAGATAAACTCCTCGAAGCAAGGAACTCAAAAGGACTGCCTCTAGAGCGGACATACAGATATAAAGGTGAGAAACGTCCCGAGGCGGCTACTGCTACGCAGAATAGAATCCACGACAACAGCTTGGTCAAAATGGGTATCAACTCCAATTCAATCAAGGGAAACAGCATCAACGGAATAAACCGGGCTGAGGTTGAAGATGCTGCCGGTATTGTCTTGGGTATTGCCTCAGGTATCATAGAGAAAATATCGCGAAGCAACAACATTGTATTAGCAGCTGCAAATGCCCCCTATGAAGCACAAATAGCAGAAGTTACCCGCTTGGTGCAAGATTCGCTTAAAGCTGAAAATGCTTTCTGGGAAGAACTTGTTCAAAAGAAGTATGGCTGGCTGCCCGATGGGTCAGTTAAAAGCGAACTCGTTAAGCCCCATTTTGAAACAAAGGCTGGTGTAGCTGCTGAAATACAAGAAGCAGGTCAAAGTGCCATAAGGGACATCAAAGTTGAGCAAAGTGCTGATGAGGCATTACAGAAGGCTCTTACAAAAGCAAAATGGCTGTCAAGAGCAGGCAAAGTTATTACTGGTGCAGGCTATGTTATCATGTTTACCGAACTGTGGATGGCATATTGCGAACAAGACCACCAGAAATTCAAAGAGGCCGTTTACGGCTTCATTGCCAATTTCGCTGCCGCAGCCGGTGCAGGCGCTATACTTGGAGCTAAGACTGGAGCTATGGCAGGGCCTAAAGGTATTGTGGTGGGCATAATCATAGGTGTAGTAATAGGTGTCATTGACTGGGCTGTACTTAGATTAACTGACGAGAGTCTTGGCCATTGGATAGATTATGGAATCAAGAAAGTTTGCGAGGCAGCCGACTACGTTCTGACAACCATTGCCAAACCCATCGCTGAAACTGCAAGACCTGGAATAAATGAGGCCATGCGCCAAATGACTTACAGAGGTGATGGCAATTTATGGGATGTTATACGCAGTATGGGTGGGGGCTTTTAAACGATTGAAGACATGAAACAACTGTTGTTGACACTTTCCACACTTCTTTATTCGTTATTCATTAGCGAAGCGCTCCATGCCCAGTCACAGTCCGACATCCTCAGCTACATCGACACCTACAAGCAGATAGCCCTTGACCAGGAGCACCAGTACGGCATACCCGCCAGCATCACGCTGGCGCAGGGTATCCTTGAGAGTGGTGCTGGCAAGAGCGGCCTGACGCGCAACTCGAACAACCACTTCGGCATCAAGGCCCTCGGCGGCTGGACGGGACAAGTCTACCACGCCTGGGACGACGAGCCGCAGAAGAGCCGCTTCCGCGTCTATGCCTCTGCCGCCGAGTCGTTCCGCGACCACTCCCTCTTTCTGAAGAACAACGGGCGCTATCGCAGTCTCTTCTCCAAGAGCGTCTACGACTACCGCGGATGGGCCATCGGCCTACAGAAAGCAGGCTACGCCACGGCCACGAACTATGCCTCGGCGCTTATAGGCTTCATCGACACTTACCGTCTCTATGCCGTCAATGGCGGCGTCAAGTTGCGGGCGGGAAAGACGGTGGTGGTCACCCGTCAGGCCACGCCCACCCAGCAGGCCGTCTTCGATGCCTCCTGCCAGGCCAACGAGGAAGAGCAGTCGGAAGAGGAGGAGACCGTCGCTGCCGTTGTCAAGCGCTATGTGGTCGACATCAACGATGTGCGCTGCACCATACTCTACCCGGGCATGACGCTCTCAAGCATCTCTATGAAGTACGACATCCCCAAGCAGAAGCTTCTGGAGTTCAACGAGACGGCCAGCGAAAACGACATTCACGAAGGCGACATCGTCTTCCTCGATAAGAAAAAGACAAAGTTCACCGGTGCCCGCGACTACCACGTCGTCAAGGCTGGTGACACGCTCTACGGTCTCTCTCAGGAATATGGCATCCGCTTGAACAACCTTGCCAAGATGAACCACCTCGATATGTTCTCCCAGCTCCGCGAAGGTGAGAAGCTGAGACTGAAATAACTCCTAACTCCTAATTCCTAACTCCTATCTCCTAATTCCTAACTCCTAACTCCTAACATACGATGAACATCCAACAATACTATGAGAGTGGCGAACTCTTTGACGGGCGCTACCGTCTTGACCGTCCACTGAGTACCGACGGCGCTACGGCTGACGTATGGCTTGCCACCGACATGAATACCGTTGACACGCCCATAGACATCGACGATGACGACGTCGTCTATATCAATGGCGAGCGCGTCGACAAGAAGAAGACCGCCGATGGCGACACAGGCATGCAGGTGGCCATCAAAATCTACCGTCCGAAAAACGCACTCGACATCGAAGGTGAGCAGCGTTTCCGCGACGAGTTTAAGATTGTCTACAACTGCCACCATGCCAACCTGCTGCAGCCCAGCCACTTCTCCATCTTCAACGACACGCCCTACCTGGTGCTGCCTTTCTGCCGTGATGGCTCTGCTGAGCGCCTCGTCGAGAAGCGTCCCGACAACGAGACACTGTGGAAGTTCGTCAGCGACGTGGCTTCCGGACTCGACTATCTGCACGCCTGCACGCCACCCATCATCCATCAGGACATCAAGCCAGGCAATGTGCTCATCGACCAGCACCACAACTTTGCCATCACCGACTTTGGCATCAGCGCCAAGTTCGGCGGCAGTCATGCCTATGGCTACGATGACACTGGAGCAGGCACCTTGGCCTACATGGCCCCCGAACGCTTCGCTGCCGACTACGTGCCAGAAGCGCCCGGCGACATCTGGGCACTGGGTGCCACACTCTACGAGATACTCACCCAGAAAGTGCCTTTCGGCGAGGATGGCGGCATGACACAGCCCGACGGACCCGTCACCTTGCAGTTCCCCAAGGACACCGACCCCTCCATGCAGCGCCTCATCTGCGCCTGCTTAGCCAAGGACCCCGCAGAGCGACCCACTGCGGCCTACCTCATGGAGGCCGGCCGCCAGCACCAGTACCCCATCAAGAAACCTGCCGTTTGGCCGAAGGTGCTCGGTGGGCTGGTTGTTGTAGCAGCCATTGCCGCCCTTGTCTGGGCCTTCGTCTTCCGTCCTGAGCCTGTCACCATTGTCGAAGCACCGCCCGCACGCCCCGCCGCTGAGGTCTTTGCAGAGGCTAAGGCCCTGCTGGCTCTCGATCAACCCGACAGCCTCACCCGTGGTCTAGCACTCATGGACAGCCTCGGTGCCCAGAAGTATGTGCCCGCCCTCTGGGAGATGGCCCTCACCTACGGATGGTTCGCCGACGAGGAGTCGCAGCGTCGCAAGCAGGTGTTAGGCATCGAGGTGGGCAACAACAACGTCGCTGAGGAGGCACAGCCCCTGGCTCCCTACCTGCCAAAGCTCGACGACTACAACCAGAAGGCCATGAGCCTCTTTTCACGTATCGTGGAGAGCGGCGACACCGCCAACCTCGACTTGCAAGCGAAGGCAGCCTACACGTTGGCCATCTACTACGTCTACTACACCCGCAACATGACGCTCGCCAAGAAGCAGTTCCTCAAAGGGCGTGAGTTCGCTCTTAAGCAGAACGATACCGACATGGTCGAAACCATCGATGTAGCTCTCCAGCAGCTGAAGTAATCCCGTTTTTTTGCTTTCCCATTATAACGTTTTCCCGTTATAACGACATAACGTTAAAACGACATACCGACCTAATTCCAAACAGCACAATGAAACGATTCCAGTCAAGTTTGTCAGTTGTCTTTCTTCTTTTATCTTTTTTCCTTTCCCCCAGTCCTGCTGGGGCACAGGTGGCGCGCTGGATGATCCTGCCCGTCCATCAGAGCGTAGAGAAGCCGGCCGGTACCGATGTTTTCATCTGCCACGATGGCGACACCACCAGTCTCTATTCCCTCGATGGCCAGCTATTAGGCACCACCACCGACGTCCTGAACGACTTTCAGGAGGATAAAGCCGTCACCGTGCGCCGTGGCACACAGACCATCACGGGCTTCTTCCATGCTGATGGTCACTACGTTTCGGTGAAGCCCTGCCAGGTCTATCGCGACTATCCCTTCTTCTCGGCTGGCTACCTGATTGTGCAGCAAGGCAAAGGCTACTTCTACATCGATGGCAACGGAAAGTTCTGGAAACAGGGCGACGTCAACCTGCCTGCCCGTGTAAAGGCACCTCCCATACCGACCTATGTCACCAAGTTCCACCTGACGCCCAGTCCCGATGGCAAGATTGGCCTTATGTATAATGAGAAGGAACTGGTGCGCCCGATGTTCGACGAGGTGAAGCGCACCATGACCGAGCTGGCCATGGTTCGCATCGGTAATCGTTGGGGGGTCATGGGTGTCGACAGTACGGCTACATTCGCACCTGTCCTCAACGGTGGCGACACCATCTGCTTCCGTCACCAGTCGGTGCTCTCCACCGTCAGCATTGCAGTGCCCGACTACATGGATGCTTCGAAAGTGCGGCTGGTGGTTCCCGAAGACTCAAAGATGCAACTCGACGAGCAATCACGTACGGTCAACGACCAGACCATCAGCTATACCTGCGAACTGGCCTTGCCCATCACCATGCTCAGCGATGGTGCCGAGCTGTCCTATCCTGTGAGCATGGACTACAACGGCCTGACCTTCCCATTGCTGCCGTTTACGGGCTGGGGCTACTATGAGGGCGGGCGCTTCAGCGTCGATGACCTCAGTGATGGCGCATTCGAGGGCAACGGCTACGCCTTCACCATCAATGTCAAGGAGCACAACCGTCAACCCGGCGACGAGGCTTACCCCTATGAGGTGGAGATCATGACCAGCGACCTGCCATATACGCTAAAAAAGATCTCTCCTTCGAAGTACCGCTGCAAGCTGAACAGCCTGGCCAAGGACAACAACAATGTCTACGTCGTTGTACGCGAAGATGGTTGTCCACCCGCCGTCTTCCCCTTCGAGATCACCGTCAAGCGTCCTGCTCAAAGTAGCAGTAGCAAGGGCCAGGGCCAGGTCACCATACGCAAGAAGCCTGTCACCCCGCAGACGCCCAAGCCTGTCATCAAGCCGACAGAACCAAAGAAGCCCATCAAGCTCTTGTAAAAAAACTCACTCACCGCCGCCCCGTATTAAACCGTGTTGAACCGTGGCAAATTCTTCACTAAAAATGAAACTTCTCCTTACTGGCATCACCGATATCGGACGTGAGCGCGATGTTAACGAAGACGGCTTTGTCCTATGTCCTGACATTACAAAGGCCGACTGGTCGCTGACGACCACTAACGGCTACGTTGACCTCTCTGAACAGGGAGCCGTCGTGGCTGTGGCCGACGGCATGGGCGGCGCTGAGGCAGGCGAGGTGGCTTCCGCCATCGCCCTCGACACCGTGAAGCAATGCTTTGCGACACCGCTGTCACAGCTCTCACAGCAGCCCCCAACCTTTTTCCAGTCACTCGTCACCCAAGCTAACGAGACCATCAACCGCCATGTAGACACGGCGCCAGAGACTTCAGGCATGGGCACCACGTTGGTGGTGGCATGGCTTGTCAACAACCCAGCAGCACCCACTGTCACGGCGCATGTGGCCTGGTGTGGCGACAGCCGCGGCTACCGTTTCCGCCCTGGTAAGGGCCTGGAGCGCGTCACTCACGACCACTCCTACGTGCAGCAGCTTATCGACAGTGGCGAACTGACGGAAGAGGAAGCACTCACTCACCCCGAAAGCAATCTCATCACACGCTGCCTCGGCGACACTGGCACATCGGCTATTGCCGATGCTGTCGATATCGACCTGCAGCCCGGCGACCTCCTACTGATTTGCTCCGATGGACTTTGCGGCTACTGTGCCGACAGCGACATCGAGCAGATTGTCGCCCGTTACCACGACGATCCTGCCGTATGTCAGGAGGCTCTTCTGCAGGCTGCTCTCGATGCCGGTGGCTACGACAACATCACCATCGCCATCGCAGCCATTCAGCCGTCAAATGCCACAGCTAATCGCTCCCCCTTCGCCACACTACAGGCATGGCTTAGGCGACTTTTCGGCTGAGCGCTGATTATTTTTAACTGAAAAGCATCCTGCCCGTCTTACCCCCTAAATTTAGGGGATAGGACGGGCAGGATGCTTTTCGGTCCAATGATGATTTTCTGTTAGTCATGGCATTATGCTGACCTATTTGCCCAAAGTACATGGTCCGTGCGAGAGAATTCCGTTAGCTGGGGCTTGGTTAGCGGACACCAATATATTTCTATATGCAGTAACCTCACAACCATTCACATTTCCAATAAACCCCTCATTACGAGCATGTTATGGTGAAGGGTTCCTGTGAACGACCGAAAACGCGAAGACAGAGGCTTGGGATAAAGCGCGAATAAGTGCACACGAAGCCGATTATCGTACGATTAGTGTAACCATCGGCCGCTGCAGCCTGCCCTTATTTTTATGAACAGCAATCCTAATTCAATTGTCCCAAATAGCGAT
>JAFPZD010000111.1 GCA_017417465.1 Prevotella sp.
CATCAGTGGTGCCGACCTGCTCATCGACGGTGGCTGCACCGCCAGTTATTGGTACGGAGATCTTCAGTATCTTAAAGCAACGCACTAATATAGCAACATTATGAAGAAACTCATGACTATTGCGCTGGCTCTCTGTGCCGTTATCGCGGCACTGGCCTGTGGCAGCAATGACCCAGATGTGGACGGCACGACGGGAGCCACAGAACTGACTGGTGGCGACGGCGAAGGAACGGCCAAGGGAAAGATGCTCGTCGTCTATTTCTCACGGGCTGGTGAGAATTGGCAGGTGGGTGTCGTCGAGAGAGGCAACACGGCTATCATGGTGGACTACATCAAGGACTTGGCCGATGTGGACGTGTTCGAGATTGTCCCTGAGACCGCCTATCCGCAGGGTTATGAGGACACGAAGACAGTGGCAACGGCTGAGTTCAACAATGGTACTCGTCCAGCAGTAAAGAACGACATCACGAACATTGCCGACTACGAGACAATCTTTATCGGTGGTCCTATCTGGTGGGCGCGTCCTCCAATGATATTCCATACGTTCTTCGAGAAGCACCCTGAACTCGACGGCAAGACCATCATTCCGTTTGGTACGCATGGCGGTAGCGGCGTAGGCAGTTACAAGACGCTCATCCAGGAGTATTACCCCAATGCCACCATTCTCGAATCGCTGGGCATCAACGGAGCAAGCATTCGTGATGCAGCGTCGAAGACCACGGTGGAGAACTGGCTGAAGCGTCTGGGTGTTGACAAGCAATCGACGGGTGTTAAGTCTGCAAAGACTCGCACGACCAACAACGGCAGGAAGTATGCTCTGAACGGTCAGCCTGCCAATGGCCAGAGTAGTTTCTATATTCAGAACAATAAGAAGTATCTCAACAGATGAGCAAGGTATTACTGATTAACGGAAGTCCACATGCCAGGGGTTGTACGGCTACGGCCCTTGGCGTGGTGGCAGACGTGCTGGAGCAGAACGGCATAGAGACGGAGACGATTCACGTGGGGCATAAGGATATTCGTGGATGCATCGGGTGTGGCAAGTGTCGGGAGTTGGGCAAGTGTGTGTTCGATAAGGACATGGTGAATGAGGTGGCCGAGAAGTTCAAAGAGGCCGACGGCATTGTCATTGGCTCGCCCGTATATTTCGGAGCCGTCAGCGCGATGACCAGTTTCTTGAACCGCCTGTTCTATTCCGTGCCTGCCGAGGTGAAGCGCATGAAGGTCGGTGCTGCCGTTGTGTCGGCCCGTCGTGCAGGCACTACCGCCACGTTCGACCAACTAAACAAGTATTTCCTGCATGGCGAGATGCCCATCGCCTCCAGCCGCTACTGGAACATGGTGCATGGGAACACCGCCGAAGAAGTTTTACGAGATGAAGAAGGACTACAGACTATGCGCGTTTTGGGTCGCAACATGGCTTTCCTTATCCGTGCCATCGCCTGTGAGCGCGAGGCATCCGGACTGCCAGAGACAGAACCCCAGCGTATCGCAACGAATTTTATCCGATAAGGCTATGGACGACAAACAAGCGATTGAAGCCATCTACAAGCAGATGTATCGGGCGATGATAGCCAAGGACACGGCGACGCTCGGCTCATTGCTGGACGAAAACTCCGTGCTGATTCACATGACCGGCACCCGTCAGCCAAAGCGCGAATACCTGCGTGCCATCAAGGACGGTACGCTGAACTACTACAGCGTGGAGGATGACGAGATTAACATCGAGGTCAATGGCGACAAGGCAACGATGACTGGTCGCAGTCGCGTGAATGCCGCCGTCTATGGTGGTGGCCGTCACACTTGGCGACTCCAGATTAAGTCAACGCTCGTCAAAAAGGATGGCCGCTGGCTGTTCGTGGAGCAGCGAGCTTCGACATACTGAATACAATATGATTGAGAAACAGATAACGGCAGCAAATGCTGACAAGCAGATAAAGCAGCTCTACGAGACGGCTTTTCCCAAAGACGAGCAAATACCATGGGATGACCTCATGCGACTTGTCGAGGAAATGCCGCTTGATTTCACTGCATACTACGATGGTGAGGAGTTTATTGGCTTTACCATCGTCTATCCACGAAAGTCCTTCAACTGGTACTGGTACTTTGCCGTCCGTGAGGAACTGCGCGGCAAAGGGTATGGGCAGCAGATACTGTCACAGCTGACAGAACGCTATAAGGGACAGACTTGCGTCCTGGACATGGAAAGTCCGACGCAAGTGTGTGACAACCTCGTCCAACGCCAACGCCGTCACCAATTCTACCTGCGTAATGGGTTTAGAGACACAAACATCTATCGTACCTACAA
>JAFPZD010000007.1 GCA_017417465.1 Prevotella sp.
ACTCCTAACTCCTAACTCCTAACTCTCCTGCCCTCGGGATGTTGTCACCACATTAATAAAATGATCATCGGACAAGGGATTACGACAAAAAATGGAGAAATGTTTGGCGTAATCGGAAATAATGTGTAACTTTGCAACGGACAACGCAATTGAGAATGGACACAAACAACATGATACGCAAATATCCAATAGGGATACAGAACTTTGAGAAGATAAGACGTGAAGGGTATGCGTACGTCGACAAGACGGCACTGATGTACAAGATGGTGTCGGAGGGCTCATATTACTTCCTGAGCCGTCCACGCCGCTTCGGCAAGTCGCTGATGCTCTCCACGTTAGAGGCGTTCTTCGAGGGGAAGAAAGAGCTGTTTCAAGGACTGGCGGTGGAACAGGCTGACTGGGAGTGGAAGAAATATCCTATCATGCACCTGGACCTGAACGTCAAAAAATATGAGACCAAGGAGGACTTATATAAAATCCTGAACCGACATCTTGAGCAGTGGGAACTGTCGTTTGACAGTCCGTACGCTGACCGTGATCTGGAGGAGCGCTTCCTGCATGTTGTGGAACGTGCCTATCGGAAGACTGGAACAGAGGTCGTGATTCTGGTGGATGAATATGACAAGCCTTTGTTACAAGCCATTGGCAATGATGCTCTTCAAACGGAATACCGCAACACGCTGAAAGCATTCTATGGCGTATTGAAGTCGTGCGACCGCTATATCAAGTTTGCATTCCTGACGGGTGTAACGAAGTTTGGCAAGGTAAGTGTGTTCAGCGACTTGAACAACCTGATTGATATT
Source organism: Prevotella sp. (assembly GCA_017417465.1). GTDB lineage: Bacteria > Bacteroidota > Bacteroidia > Bacteroidales > Bacteroidaceae > Prevotella. Next base: position 804 of record JAFPZD010000007.1, read on the forward strand.
TCGATGTTGCCCCAGTATGGCAGCATTTGCGGTATCAGCGAGCAGGAGCTTCGGAAGAATTTCGATAGTGCCGTCACTGAGTTGGCAGATGCCAATAACATGACGAAAGAGGAATGCTACGATCGGCTGCGCCTTGACTTTGACGGCTACCGTTTTAACGAGTATACGAATGAAGGGATGTACAACCCCTTCAGCGTGCTCAACACGCTTTCCTACAAGGTGTTCCGCGACTACTGGTTCGAGACGGGCACACCGTCGTTCCTCGTCTACCAGCTGAAGAAGACGGGCTATTCCCTGGAAGCGATGACCCAAGAAGAACTGTCGGCAGACACGCTGAACAGCATTGATATTATGGACGAGAACCCGCTGCCGCTGCTCTACCAGAGTGGATACCTGACGCTGAAGAGCTACGACCGCAGGTTTGGCACTTACCAGTTGGGGTTCCCAAACCGTGAGGTGGAGGAAGGATTTATCAAGTATTTGTTGCCGTTCTATATGCCAAAGGTAAATGATAAAAATGCCTTTTCTGTTATTAGTTTTGTTAAGGACGTTGAACGTGGTGACGCCGAGGGATTCATGCGCAGACTCGAGGGGTTCTTTGCCAATGGCGACTATCAGGTAATGGGAAACATGGAGATCTATTTCCAGAACACGCTCTATGTGTTCTTCCGATTGTTGGGGTTCTATGTGGATGTGGAAAGGCACACCTCCAATGGCCGCATGGACATCCTGATTCAAACGCCCCAATATGTCTATATCCTTGAACTGAAACTTGACCAGAATGCTGACGTTGCCCTCAGGCAGATAGAGGAGAAAGGCTATGCCCTACCCTTCGCCTCCGACCCGCGCAAGCTGTTCAAGATCGGCATCAATTTCTCTACGGAGAAGAAGTTGATTGACGACTGGAAAATCTCTTAGTAATTCAACTTTCTCAAGTTGAGTAGTAAGTAAGGAGTAAAAAGGAGTAAAAAGTCAATAGACTTGACGCTACGATGCAACTGAGAGGGCTATACCAAGTAACAGTTAAACAACAAGTTATTAGGAAGTACAAGTCATGGACACAAACAACAAGATACGCAAATATCCAATAGGGATACAGAACTTTGAGAAGATAAGACGTGAAGGGTATGCTTACGTCGACAAGACGGCACTGATGTATAAGATGGTGTCAGAGGGCTCGTATTACTTCCTGAGCCGTCCACGCCGCTTCGGCAAGTCGCTGATGCTCTCCACATTAGAGGCGTTCTTCGAGGGGAAGAAAGAGCTGTTTCAAGGACTGGCGGTGGAACAGGCTGACTGGGAGTGGAAGAATTATCCTATCATGCACCTGGACCTGAACACAGCAAAGTATGATAGTGAAGTGGCTTTGGACCATATGCTTGAAGAATTCCTCGCTCGGCAAGAAGATCTCTTTGGACGTAACGAGCATGAACGCTCTTACGGTTTGCGATTCCAAGGGGTGTTACGAAGAGCTTTTGAAAAGACGGGATTGCGAGTGGTCGTCTTGGTAGATGAATACGACAAGCCCCTTTTGCAGTCTATCGGTAACGAGGCGTTGCAAACGGCATACCGCAACGCGCTGAAGGCTTTTTACGGTGCTCTGAAGTCGTGCGACCGCTATATCAAGTTTGCATTCCTGACGGGTGTAACGAAGTTTGGAAAGGCTGCGATTAAGCGAGAGCAGAGTGGAGCTTGCTCCAACTCTGCCGAGCGTGAGCAGGCTCGACCGGAGGTCAAGGTAAGCGTGTTCAGCGACCTGAACAACCTGATTGATATTTCGATGTTGCCCCAGTATGGCGGCATTTGCGGTATCAGCGAGCAGGAGCTTCGGAAGAATTTCGACAGTGCTGTAGTTGAATTGGCAGATGCTAATAACATGACGAAGGAGGAGTGCTACGATCGGCTGCGCCTTGACTTCGACGGCTACCGCTTTAACGAGTATACGAATGAAGGGATGTACAACCCCTTCAGCGTGCTCAACACGCTTTCCTACAAGGTGTTCCGCGACTACTGGTTCGAGACGGGCACGCCGTCGTTCCTCGTCTACCAACTAAAGAAGACGGGCTATCCTTTGGAAGCGATGACCCAAGAAGAGCTGTCGGCAGACACGCTCAACAGCATCGATATCATGGACGAGAACCCGCTACCGCTGCTCTACCAAAGTGGATACCTGACGCTGAAGAACTACGACCGTGAGTTTGGCACTTACCAGCTGGGGTTTCCAAACCGTGAGGTGGAGAATGGGTTCATTAGGTACCTGCTACCATTCTACACGCCGAAAACGAAAGATAAGAACACCTTCGCCATACCACAGTTCATCAAGGATGTGAGGAATGGTGACGCCGAGGGATTCATGCGCAGACTTGAGGGGTTCTTTGCCAATGGCGACTATCAGGTAATGGGCAACATGGAGATCTATTTCCAGAACACGCTCTATGTGTTCTTCCGTTTGTTGGGGTTCTATGTGGATGTTGAAAGGCACACCTCCAACGGGCGCATGGACATCCTGATTCAAACGCCCCAATATGTCTATATCCTTGAACTGAAACTTGACCAGAATGCTGACGTTGCCCTCAGGCAGATAGAGGAGAAAGGCTATGCCCTACCCTTCGCCTCCGACCCGCGTAAGCTGTTCAAGATCGGCATCAATTTCTCTACGGAGAAGAAGTTGATTGACGACTGGAAAATCTCTTAGTAATTCAACTTTCTCTAGTTGAATAGTAAGAAGTGGTAAAAAGGAGTAAAAAGTCAATAGACTTGACGCTACGATGCAACTGAGAGGGCTATACCAAGTAACAGTTAAAAACAAGTTGGTACAAATGGCTTTATTTCTCACACAGAGGCACGGAGAACACAGAGGCTCCGCATAGCAAGGAAGAACAACTCTGTGTCTTAGATGGAAGCATCAGGCTGCATCTGGCGCCTTCCCTTCTCCTCTACTCCTAACTTCTAACTCTCCAGCCCCATGGGGCAGAAATCTTTCAAATCTCTACAAATCAGACAAATAATTTGATTCAAGTTTCGCAAGTTGAGTAAGGAGTTGAGGAGGTAAAGTAGTATAGACTTGATGCCACAATACACCTGAGAGGGTTATACTAATGGTAACGGGTGTTTTTTTTAAAGACACAGTAACAGAGTAACAAAAGTAACAGGTGATTTTTAAAGACACAGTAACAAGAGTAACAATAGTGATAGGTGGTTTTTAAAGACACAGTAACAGAGTAACAAAAGTAACGGTTTTTTTTAAAAAAGACACAGTAACAAAGTAACAAAAGTAACAGGTGATTTTTAAAGACACAGTAACAGAGTAACAGAGATAGTAACAGAAGAAGAACTTTACCTGCACATCTACTCAACTCCTAATTCCTAACTCCTACTCCTTTACTCCTTTACTCCTTTACCTCCACTCCTTTACTCCTGAAAGTGGACTCAATAAGATTATCAGAGATAATGTTTCATCCAATCAGCAAGGAATATAGGTAGGTTAAGTAGGTTGCCGTCACGTTTGACATTACGAAGTGAGAAACGGAGGCGTAAATCAGGATGATACTTTTCGTCGAACACAGCGAAACTTTTCCCACTGATGCGCTCGTCGCTCTTCACTTCGATTGGGAGGATGCTGAGACCATTTGGAACAAGGAAGTCAACCTCAGCCCTATTACCTTGCAGCGTCCAGTAGTGGGGTAGTTCTACACCTTGAGCCAACAAAGAGTTAAGAATGAAATTTTCGGCCAAGGCTCCCTTGAACTCCTTGAACAGTTCCCCATTGGCAATGATTACCTCACGAGGCAGACCCGCCAGTCGACGAAGAAGGGCAATGTCAAGGAGATAGACTTTGAAAGCAGTAGTGTCTTCATAGAAAGAAAGAGGCATGAGTGGTGTCTCGCTGACAAATATCTTATATATCATGCCAGACAGACTAAGCCAGTCGAGCGCAGCCTCGTATTCACGTGCTCTGGCACCTGTACGGATAATGCGGAAGATGAATTTTTTGTTTTCGCGACTCAACTGAGAAGGTATGCTACGCCAAATCTCATGAATGCGCGGTACATCTTTATTGTCTATGTGTTTGCTGAAATCACTGGCGTAAGCTTTCAGAATGTCGGTTAGGATTTCTTCTACTGCGTCTGAGCCCTCGCCCGAAAGGAATGCACTTGCAGCACGTGGCAGGCCACCACACATCTGGTAGGAATGATAATATTGCAACAGCTGACTGAACACTATATCTGGCAAAGCAACTCCATCGGTGACAATCTGGCAGGTCCGATTATAAAGCGTTGAATCGGCAGCACGCAGGAACTCCTTGAACGTTACTGGAAAAAGCTGGTCGAAATGTACTTTTCCAACAGGAAAACCTGCACCACTTTTATTAAGGGCAACTCCTAACAGCGAACCCGCACAAACGACATGGTGATCAGGTGCTTCCTCGCTGAAGTATTTCAGTGCATTTAAAGCGTTCTGACATTCCTGAATCTCGTCGAAGAAAAGAAGCGTCTTTCCTTGTATAAGAGGAACGCCAGTGTAGAAAGTCAACTCTTGAAGAATGCGTCTGACGTCTTTTGTCTTTTCAAAAACAGAAGCCAATTCCGTCTGCCTGTCGAAGTTGAATACAGCTACATGCTCATAGTGTTGGCGGCCGAACTCAGTGAGCGTATAACTCTTTCCAGTCTGACGAGCTCCTTGAAGCACCAGAGGCTGCCTGTGGTCGCTCTTCTTCCATTGGAGCAACCTCTTGTTGATGTCTCTTTCGATATGCATAATAATAGCGATTTCACGTTCTATCGGGCAAAAGTGTGATTTTTCTCACATTTTTCTCAGATAACTGGTGCAAAGGTAGGCATTTTAATTGGAATAAACAAATTTTTCGAAAGGTTTTTAGATTCAATTCAAATTTCGCATTTGATCAGCTTTCAGAGGTGACTCCTTTACCTCCTTTAACTCCTTTACCTCCTCTACCTCCTCTACTCCTTTACTCCTTTACTCCTTTTACTCCTTTACTCCTTTTACTCCTTTACCTCCTCTACTCCTTTACTCCTAAAAAAACATGTGGTTATTAACTGAGAAAACAACAGTGAGAGACAGCGGCCTGATGGATGGGTTCTGCGATTGGCACTGCCATCTGCTGCCGGGCGTCGACGATGGCGTGCAGGAGACTGCAGAGACGGTGAGGATTCTGCATGAGTGGCAGGCGGTGGGTGTGAAAGAGGCATGGCTGACGCCGCACATCATGGAGGACATCCCCAACAAGCCGGAAGAGCTGAAGACGAGGTTCGAGACGCTGCTGGGTGTCTATGATGGAAGCATCAGGCTGCACCTTGCGGCGGAGCACATGATGGACGGGCTGTTCGTGAGACGGCTGGCGGCTGACGACGTGGTGCCCATCGGCACGGACGGGACACGGCTGCTGGTGGAGACGTCGTACTACATCCCGCCAATGAACATGGAGGCGATCATCGACAGCGTGAAGAGGAATGGCTATGACCCGCTGCTGGCACACCCGGAACGCTACCAGTATATGGACAAGGATGACTACAGGCGGTGGAGGGAGAGAGGGGTGCTGCTGCAACTGAACCTGCCATCGCTCGTAGGGGCTTACGGCACGGAGGTACAGCGGAAGGCAGAGTGGCTGCTGCGGGAGGAAATGTACGACTGTTGCGGCACGGACACCCACTCGGAGGATCAGATGGAACTGTTCCTTGATGGTGTCATCAGCAAAAAGGTAGTCAAGAAGGTGCGCAGACTTATGATGGAGGACGCATCGTGACAGGACACGGCATTGGCACGGTTTTTGCTGTAGGTAGGAAAACGATTAAAATAACCGATTATCATGAAAGAAAAGGATATTAACATTGAGGGCGAGGAGCAGAAGACGGACGAAATGTCAGTCGAAGCACCCGCTGACGAAGTGACAGCAACCGCCGAAGAGGAGAAGGCTGTCGAAGAAGAGAAAGACCCGCTGGCTGAGGCCCAGCAGCAGATAGAAGAGTTGAAGGACAAGTACCTGCGCCAGGTGGCTGAGTTTGACAACTACCGCAAACGCACACTGAAAGAGCGCTCAGAGCTGATCCTGAACGGTGGCGAGAAGACGATTACGGCCCTGCTGCCCGTCATCGACGACATGGAACGTGCACTGCAGAACGGTCAGAACACTGACGATGTAAAGGTGTTGCGCGAGGGTATGGAGCTCATTTACCAGAAACTGATGAAGGTGCTGGAGTCACAGGGCGTGAAGAAGATTGACACTACAGATGCCGACTTCGACACAAACCTGCATGAGGCTGTAGCCCTGGTCCCCGGTATGGGTGATGACAAGAAAGGAAAAGTAATAGACTGCATGGCAACTGGTTATAAGCTGAACGATAAAGTAATACGTTACGCCAAGGTGGCAGTGGGACAGTAAGAAGTGAAACCCCTCCCGACCTCCCCGGGAGAGGAGTAGGAAGCAAAAAACAAAGAATGGATAAGAGAGACTACTACGAGGTGCTCGGCGTTGACAAGAAGGCCTCGGAAGACGAGATAAAGAAGGCGTACCGCAAGATAGCCATCAAGTATCACCCCGACCGCAACCCCGGCGACAAAGAGGCCGAGGCGAAGTTCAAGGAGGCCGCCGAGGCTTACAACGTGCTGCATGACCCACAGAAGCGGCAGCAGTATGACACGTTCGGCTTCAATGCTCCGGGCGGTGGCTTCGGTGGCTTCGAAGGCATGTCGATGGACCTTAACGACATCTTCTCGATGTTCGGCGACGTGTTCGGCGGTCGTGGATTCAGTGGCTTTGGAGGCTTTGGTGGAGACCGTGGCGGCACACGCCGGGCACAGCACCGTGGCAACGACCTGCGACTGAAGGTGCGCCTATCATTGAAAGAGATCAGGGATGGCGTCACCAAGAAGTTCAAAGTGCGCAAGGACATCGCCTGCGAGCACTGCCACGGCACAGGTGCCGAGGCGGGCAGTGGCACAGAGACCTGTCCCACCTGTCACGGACATGGCTTCGTGACACGCACGCAGCAGAGTCTCTTCGGCATGATGCAGACACAGAGCGTCTGTCCTACCTGTGGTGGCGAGGGGCAGATCATCAAGAACAAATGCCATGCTTGTGGTGGCACGGGCATCGTCAAGGGCGAGGAAGTAGTAGAAATAAAAATTCCTGCCGGTGTGGCTCAGGACATGGTGGTGAACGTTCCTGGAAAGGGCAATGCCGGACAGCGCAACGGTATCAATGGTGACATTCAGGTGTTGATAGAGGAAGAAACGAACGACACGTTTATTCGTGATGGTAACGACCTGATATACAATCTTCTACTGGACTTCCCTACAGCAGCACTTGGAGGCGATGTCAACATCCCCACCCTCGACGATAAGACGGTGAAGATTAAGATTGACCCCGGCACGCAGCCCGGTAAGACCATGCGTCTGCGTGACAAGGGACTGCCCTCCGTCAGGGGCTATGGTGTAGGACGTGGTGACCTCGTCGTGAACATCAGCGTCTATGTGCCGAAGGCCCTTAGCCGTGATGAGCGGAAGGCTCTGGAGGAGATGCAACAGAGCGACAACTTCAAGGGTGACAACAAGACGCGTGAATCGATCTTCAATAGGTTCAAGAATTACTTTTCGTGATTTGAGAATTGAGATTTCCTCCATAAATAGTAGCCGGGGATGCGTGCCTTTAGGTACGCGACCAAAACGTGGTGTTGTCGCGTACCTAAAGGCACGCTTGTCGCATTATTGCTTACCATATCCCAGCCATTTCGCAGCCCCTAAAGGGGCAGCTGTATGGCTGGCTACCAATATCTGATGCCTACGGCATCGGGCTTCGGAACTTGCAAAGTTTGTAACTATAATCAAATCTCAAACCTCAAACCTCATATTTAAATCTCAATTCTCAAATCTCAAACCTCAAATCAACAAGATGACCTATAAAGAGGTATGTGACTATCTGTTCCAGCAGACGCCGAGCTTTGAAAAGAACGGGCGGACTGGATTCAACGAGGGACTGGCAAACACGCTGGCCCTCGACGAGCATTATGGGCACCCCCATCGACAGTTCAAGACCATCCATGTGGCAGGCACCAACGGCAAGGGGTCGGTCAGTCACACGCTGGCCGCCCAGCTACAGGCACAGGGACTGCGTGTCGGCCTCTACACTTCGCCACACCTTATTGATTTTCGCGAGCGCATACGCATAAACGGGGAGATGATTCCCGAGGACCGCGTCATCAGCTTCGTAGAGGAATTCATAATTCATAATTCACAATTCACAATTCAGGCTCCCTCCTTCTTTGAGCTTACCACAGCGCTGGCCTTCAAACACTTCGCCGAGGAGCGAGTAGACATCGCCGTCATCGAGGTGGGACTGGGTGGACGTCTCGACTGCACGAACATCATCACACCGGTGCTCAGCATCATCACCAACATCTCACTCGACCATACCGACATGCTCGGTGACACATTGGCACTGATAGCCGCTGAAAAGGCAGGCATCATCAAACCGCATGTGCCTGTCGTCATCGGCGAGACTATTGCCGAGACCCGTCCCGTCTTCGAACAAGTGGCAGAGGAGCGTCACGCCCCCATCACGTTTGCCGAGGACAGTCCCATCGTGGCCAGTGCCGAGCCCACAGCTACCGGCGGCATGCACTACACGCTGACCGACGGCCAGATGTTCGATGGCGAGCTAGGAGGCTATTATCAGGCCAAGAACACCAACACCGCCTTACATGCCATTCGTCAGCTGCAGGCGCTGGGCATCATCGGTGACACCGACTATGGCGCCTTTATGCACATCGGTACGATGACGGGCCTCATGGGGCGTTGGCAGAAGATGGGCGAGCAGCCCACCATCGTCTGCGACACCGGTCATAACACCGGCGGCTGGCACTACCTCAGTCAGCAGCTGCAGGCAGTGGAGTGCCGACAGCTGCGCATCGTCTTCGGCATGGTCAGCGACAAGGATGTGCGCACGGTGGTCAGCATGCTGCCACACAAAGCCATCTACTATTTTACCAAGGCCAGCACCCACCGCGCCCTGTCAGAGCAGCTACTGAAGCAGATGGGCGACGAACGGGGACTGACGAGCCAGTGCTTCCCAACAGTTGCAGAGGCCTATGCCGCGGCACGCCGCGACGCCTCACCTGACGACTGTATTTTCGTAGGCGGCAGCACCTATCTTGTCGCCGATTGGCTGAAAACAGCCTTTTAGGTGTTTTTAACAACACTTTTTTGCCGATATGTTTGCACATATCGGTTTTTTTTTGTTATTTTGCAAGCAATTTACAGCAACCATAAATATTAAGCTTATGACAAACCTAACCGAAAATGCGAATCTCTGTGGTCTGAAGCGTGAAAACTTCCAGACCACGATCAATGGTAAGAAAACCGACCTCTACATCCTGCGCAACCGTGCAGGCTATGAGGTAGCCATCACAAACTACGGCGGCGCCATCTGCGCCATCATGGTACCTGACAAGGACGGTAAGATTGCCAACGTCATTCAGGGACATGACAACATCCAATCAGTCATTAACTCACCGGAGCCATTCCTCTCGACACTCATCGGACGCTATGGCAACCGCATCTGCAAGGGGCAGTTCACGCTGAATGGCAAGGACTACCAGCTGGCTATCAACAACGGTCCCAACGCCCTGCACGGCGGTCCCACCGGCTTCCATGCCCGTGTGTGGGAGGCTCGTCAGATGGGGCCCCGTTCGCTGGCCCTGCACCGCATCTCCTCGTATGGCGAGGAAGGTTTCACCGGTGAGGTCGACGTCACCGTCGAGTTCACATGGAGTGATGACAATGAGCTGATTATCGAGTACATGGCCTCGACCAACAAGAAGACCATCGTCAACCTGACACACCACGGCTTCTTCTCACTGGCAGGCACCGCCAATCCGACGCCGACCATCGACGACCTGGAGTGTGAGATCAATGCCGACTTCTACATCCCCATCGATGAGAACAGCATCCCCACGGGCGAGATCCTGAAGGTTGCCGGCACACCTTTCGACTTCCGCACACCGAAGCCAGTAGGCCGCGACATCGATGCCGATGACGAGCAGATCAAGAACGGCGCCGGCTACGACCACTGCTTCGTGCTGAACAAAAAAGAGGAGGGCGAACTGAGCTTCGCCGCACGCATCACCGAGCCCAAGAGCGGCCGTACCATGGAGGTCTATACCACCGAGCCTGGTGTGCAGGTCTACAGCGACAACTGGGCTACAGGCTATAGCGGTGCCAACGGTGCCACCTTCCCTCGCCGCTCGGCTATCTGCTTCGAGTGCCAGCACTTCCCTGACAGCCCCAACCGGCCGTACTTCCCCAGCATCGTGTTGAACCCTCACCATCGCTACAAGCAGAAGACGATTTACAGGTTTGGAGTAACAGCCTGATATAGAGCCAATAGAAAGACTAACAATAAACAAAAACAGAAACAATGACACAACAGAAAAACAATGGCAAGCTGATTGCCATTATCACCATGTGCTTCATCTTCGCGATGATCTCGTTCGTGACCAACATGGGTGCTCCGTTTGGCAACATCTGGGGCTTCACCTATCCTTTCGCAAAGGCATGGGGTAACCTGATGAACTTCGCCGCTTACCTCTTCATGGGTATTCCGGCCGGTAAGATGCTCATCAAGTACGGCTACAAGAAAACCGCCCTCATCGCACTCATCGTGGGTATCGTCGGTCTGGCACTACAGTATCTGTCGAGCATCGCCGGTGCCGGCACGAAGGTCTTCACCTACGACAACATCCCCGTGGCCCTCAACCTGATCATCTACCTGCTGGGCGCCTTCATCTGCGGCTTCTGCGTCTGCATGCTCAACACAGTGGTCAACCCCATGCTGAACCTCCTCGGCGGTGGTGGTAACAAGGGCAACCAGCTGATTCAGATTGGTGGTACGATGAACTCACTGACAGCAACGCTCACCCCGCTGCTCACGGGTATCCTCGTGGGAACGGTGACGGCAGAGACCAGCATGACCGACGTCTCACCGCTGCTGTTCATCGGCATGGCCGTCTTCGCCATCTCGTTTGTCATCATCAGCCGCGTCTCTATCCCCGAGCCTACACTCGGTAAGGTGCAGCCGGTCTACGAGCACAGCCCTCTGGCTTTCCGCCACTGCCTGCTGGGCGTCATCGCCATCTTCTTCTATGTGGGTATCGAGATTGGTATCCCCATGGAGTTGAATTTCTACATCGTCAACCTCGGCTTCGAAGGATCGGCAGCCGTCGGCGGCACCCTGGCAGCCAGCTACTGGCTGATGATGCTCGTGGGACGTGCCTCGTCGAGCGCCATCAGTGGCAAGGTGTCGACCAAGCTGCAGCTCACCGTCGTCTCGTCGGTGGCTATCTGTCTGCTGCTCATCGGTATCTTCCTGCCTGAGAGCGTCAGCTTCACCATGAGCGGCCATGCCGTACCCATGAAGGCTGTGTTCATCGCCCTCTGCGGTCTTTGCACCAGCATCATGTGGGGTGGCATCTTCAACCTCTCTGTCGAGGGTCTCGGCAAGTACACTGAGGCTGCCTCCGGCATCTTCATGACGATGGTCGTCGGTGGTGGCATCATGCCCCTCATCCAGGAGGCTATTGCCAAGAATGCCGGTCCCATCGCCAGCTACTGGCTCGTCATCGCCATGCTTGCCTACATCCTCTATTACGCCGTCATCGGCTGTAAGAATGTGAACAAGGACATCGAAGTATGATTATTAAAAATCTCAAACCTCAAATCTCAAATCTCAAATCAAAAAAATGTTGGATATTGAATTTGTAAGAAGCCGCTTTGTAAAGCACTTCGACGGAAAGACGGGCAACGTCTACACATCGCCCGGACGTATTAACCTCATTGGTGAGCACACCGACTACAATGGCGGTTTCGTGTTCCCAGGAGCAGTGGACAAGGGAATCCTGGCCGAGATGCGTGCCAACGGTACCGAAGACACCGTCATGGCTTATGCCATCGACCTGAAGGACCGTGTGGACTTCCACCTCAACGACCCCGCAGGCCCCAAGGCCTCATGGGCCCGCTATATCTATGGCATCGCTAAGGAGATGCAGAAGCTGGGCGTGCCTGTGAAGGGCTTCAACATCGCCTTCGCCGGTGATGTGCCCCTCGGTGCCGGTATGTCGTCGAGTGCTGCCATGGAGAGCTGCTTCGCCTGTGGTCTTAACGACATCTTCGGTGAGAACAAGGTGTCGAAATGGGACATGGCACTTGCCGGTCAGGCCACTGAGCACAACTACTGTGGTGTGAACTGCGGCATCATGGACCAGTTCGCATCGGTGTTCGGCAAAGAGGGCTGCCTGATGCGCCTTGACTGCCGTAGTCGTGAGTTCGAATACTTCCCCTTCAAGCCCGAGGGCTACCGTCTGGTGCTCCTCGACAGCGTGGTGAAGCATGAGCTGGCAGGATCGCCCTATAACGACCGCCGTAACTCGTGTGAGAACGTGGTGAAGCACATCGCTGCCCACCATCCCGAAGGCAACTTCGAGACACTGCGCGACTGCACATGGGAGCAGCTTGAGGAGGTACGTGCCGAGGTCGGCGAGGAAGACTACACCCGTGCACACTTCGTCCTCGGTGAGAAAGACCGCGTGCTGGCCGTCTGCGACGCTCTGCTGGCTGGTGACTATGAGACCGTCGGTAAGAAGATGTACGAGACCCACTACGGTCTGTCGAAAGAGTACGAGGTCAGCTGCGAGGAGCTTGACTTCCTGAACGACGTCGCCAAGGAGAATGGCGTCACCGGCAGCCGCATCATGGGTGGCGGATTCGGCGGATGCACCATCAACCTGGTGAAAGACGAGCTTTACGACAAGTTCGTTGCCGATGCCAAGCAGAAGTTCGCCGCCAAGTATGGCCATGAGCCGAAGGTCTACGACGTCGTTATCGGCGACGGCTCACGCCGCCTCTGCTAATCGCTGTCTGTTTATTTGAGATTTGAGATTTGAGGTTTGAGATTTGTATCAAATAGACTTATCTCACCTTAAATCTCAAATCTCAATTTTCAACCCCCAACTGCAAACCATGTTTTCCATCGACCGCTCATACATAGAACCCATCAACCTGGAGTCGCTGCAAGGACACATCTGGGACATCCGTACCGACTACAAGGACGACCCCACCCTGCCAAAGATTGAGAACTACAACATCACCGAGGAGGCGTTCGAGAAATACCTCGACCGCAAACAGGACTTCGAGGACTTCAAAGCCTCATGGAAGAAGAACCGTCTCGTCATCCTCGGCGTAGCCTTCTGCGTCCCCCTGGCCATCATCAGCCTGCTCATCCGCGGCACCAAAGGCATGCTGCCAGCCTACATCGCCGGCTTCCTGCTATGCCTGCTCATCTACCTCATCTACACAGTCATCGAGGCCTTCCGTGCAAGGGAGTTCCGCAACAACCCCTGCGAGACTTTCATCAAGGCCCTCCTCTCGTGGGAGGAGTATCATAAAAAGTAGCACACAAAGTCCCACTTCCCTCCGCTCATCTCCTCCCCTCCGGTTGAGACATGGCCATCTCCTCCACATCGGTTGAGACTGGGCTATCTTCTCCACATCGGTTGAGGCTGGGCCATCTCCTCCACATCGGTTGAGACAGGGCCAGCTCCTCCACATCGGTTGAGACAGGGCCATCTCCTCCACATCGGTTGAGACAGGGCCATCTCCTTCCCCTCGGGAAGGCTGTGTCATCTCCTCCCCTCCGGGGAGGTTGGGAGGGGTTTAACTTATCATTTCCATATTCATGCCAGATACACCCACCACTCGCCGCCCGCAGAGGCGGCAACAACCCGTCGATAACACCTACGCCCACCTCCAGCCGCAGGCCACCGACATCGAGCGTGCCGTCCTCGGCGCACTCCTCGTCGACAAGGATGCCTATGCCGTGGTCTGTGAGATGCTCTACCCCGAGAGCTTCTACGAGCCACGCAACCAGATGGTCTATACAGCCATCCGCGACCTCTCCATGAAGGAGCAGCCTGTCGACGTGCTCACCGTCACCGAGCAGCTGGCCCGTAACGGACAGCTGGAAGAGGTCGGCGGTCCTGCCTACATCGCTGAGATATCATCGCGTGTAGCTTCCAGTGCTCATATCGAATACCATGCGCGCATCGTCGCCCAGAAGTTCCTCTCACGCCAGCTCATCCAGTTTGCCAGCGACATCGAGACGAAAGCCTACGATGAGACTATCGACGTCGACGACCTGATGCAGCATGCCGAAGGCTCCCTCTTCGAACTCTCACAGAAGAATATGAAGAAGGAGTACACCCAGATAGACCCCGTCATCAAGAACGCCCTCGACGTCATTCAGAAAGCTGCCGCTAACACCGACGGTCTGACTGGCGTCCCCACCGGCTACCATAAGCTCGACGACATCACCAGCGGCTGGCAAGCCTCCGACCTTGTGATTATAGCCGGACGTCCTGCCATGGGTAAGACATCGTTCGCCCTGTCCATGGCCAAGAACATCGCCGCCGACTACCAAGTGCCCATGGCTTTCTTCTCGCTTGAAATGTCGAACGTCCAACTCGTCAACCGCCTCATCTCCAACTGCTGTGAGATTCAAGGTTCCAAGATCCTGAACGGACAACTACAGCCCGACGAGTGGGACCGTCTTGACAAGCGTGTGAACACCCTCCTTGGTGCACCACTTTACATCGACGACACCCCCGGCCTATCGGTTTTCGAACTACGTACCAAGGCCCGCCGCCTCGTCCGTGAGCATGGTGTGAAAATCATTATGATTGACTACTTACAGCTGATGAACGCCAACGGCATGCGCTTCTCGTCACGACAAGAGGAGGTGAGCACCATCTCACGCTCGCTGAAAGGTCTCGCCAAGGAACTTGACATCCCCATCCTCGCACTATCACAGCTGAACCGTGGTGTAGAAGCGCGTGAAGGACTCGAAGGCAAACGTCCACAGCTCAGCGACTTACGCGAGTCGGGCGCTATCGAGCAGGATGCCGATATGGTGCTGTTTGTCCACCGTCCCGAGTACTATCACATCTATCAAGACGAGAATGGTCGCGACCTCCACGGCATGGCACAGATCATCATCGCCAAGCACCGTAAGGGTGCCACCGGCGACGTGCTGCTCACCTTCCGTGGGGAGTTCACACGCTTCGAGAATCCAGAGGACACACGCATCGGCAACCGTGCCCCAGCGACAGGTGGCGAGATTCTCGGCTCACGCATCAACGGCGGCGATGGCAACATGCCGCCAGCGCCTTTCGACCCGTTCGCGGGCAGTCCCCTGCCACCACCAACAGACGATGGCGGTGTCGTGCCATTCTAAGCACGACACCGCCATCGCGGGCTTATTACGGTCACCATGCCATAAACGAACAGCCGTCAGCGCCGCTGATAAGCGAGGGCGGCACCAATGGCCGTACAGTACTGCGAGTACTTGGGGATATGGAAACGCACGCCGTAGAGTTTCTCAAGGGCAGGGAACACCTCGTCGCACTGCGGTAGCAGTGAGAGGTTACCGATGAGCACCATGTCACGGCAGTCGGTGCCTTGGGCGGCCAGCACAGAGGCAGAACCGATGGTCTGGAGCACCATCGAGATGATGCCGCAGGCGATGTCGGCCTTCGAGGCGTCGCTTTGAGCACGGGCAAAGATGCTGGCGGTGGCCTCCATGGGCAGCCCCGGCAGAGGATTGGCCGAGATGTCGCCAATCAGGAGGTTGACATTGCCGATGTTACCCTCCTTGGCCAGTGCCGACACCTGGCGGATATCACTGGTGTTGAGCATGAGGCGTGAAAGGCCCTGAAGCGTACCGCCACCGATGCCAATGCCGCCAATGTGACGAATGTCGTCGCCATCAGCCATGACGAAAGAGGTGCCAGTACCCATGGAGACAACGATGATATGATCGAGCTGCGACTCGTAACGGGCGCCGAGTGCGTCGGCGATGAACTCATCGCAACGACTGGTGTTGACACCGTAGACATCGTTCTTGACGTAGCCTGCCCCCACGCCGGTGAGCATGACGTGCTGAACGTCCTCAAGCTGTATGTTGTTGTCGTGGAGATATTTGCCGAAGGCTCCGTAGAGCGAAGTGATGGGGTCGGCGGCCGTGATACGAATAGGTGCCGACGGTTTGCCGTCACGCATTCCGACGATTTTTGTGGTTGAGATGCCCACATCGATTCCAATAATGATGCCCATGTATTTGCAAATGGTTAGAATTGTGGCGGCAAAGGTACGAAAGATTTTTGGATTATGAGTGCAAAAGGCCAGCAAAGTCGTTAATAATTATAAATTTTAAGGTAAAAAAGCCGATTTGGGGACGTAAAGTCCCCCCAAAAGTGTAACTTTGCACTATCTTAGAAAAAACTATGAAGCGAATGAAGAAATTATTGCTGATGCTCCTGATGGCCTGCCCGCTGATGGCTGTTGCCCAGGAAACCATTGACCCCGGTGTGGCCCGTGCCGAAAAGATGCTTGGCTTCGTACTTCAGAACCAGGCCGACAGTCTCTATGCCAACTTGTCAGACAAGGTGAAGGGCATGGTACAGAAAGAACAGTTGGAGAATGTCCTCGAACAAGTGGAGGCACAGGTGGGCAAGTACCAGAAGCACGGCCCGTGGGAGATACAAGAGATGATGGGCGTCAAAGCCTATGTGGCACCTGCCACCTTCGAGAAAGGCGAGATGGCTGCACTCGTTGTCTTCGACCCGGAAGGCAAGATGCTGGCTATTCAGATTGTCCCTGCCGAAGCTATCAAGAAAGGGTGACGCCGTGCATATAGCCATCGCAGGAAACATCGGCAGCGGCAAGTCGACACTTACGAAGATGCTTGCCAAGCACTACGGATGGGAGGCACGCTACGAGGCAGTGACCGACAACCCCTATCTGGAGGACTACTACCGTGACATCCACCGGTGGTCGTTCAACCTTGAGGTGTACTTCCTAAAGGAGCGCTTCCGTGACCTCCTTGACATCAAGCACGCCAAGCATACGGTTGTACAGGACCGCACCATCTTCGAAGGCGTCTATGTGTTCATGGCAAACAACAAGGCGATGGGCAACCTCAGCGACCGCGACTACGAGACCTATATGGAGCTGTTCGAACAGATGGTGGCGGTGGTGAGCTATCCCGACCTGATGATCTACCTGCGGGCATCGGTGCCTCACCTTGTGGGCAACATCCAGAAACGTGGACGTGACTATGAGCAGACCATGCAGCTGGACTACCTGGAGAACCTGAACCGGCGCTACGACGACTTCATCTTTAATAAATATAAGGGCCGCGTAATGGTCATCGACAAGGACCCGCTCGACTTCCAGAACAATCCGAAAGACTTTGCGCAGATTGTCGACCGCATCGACCAAACCCTCTTCGGACTCTTCCCCGACATCCTTCCATAAAAAGCTATCGTCCCTTAACTTCCCCTAACTCCCCTTAACTCCCCCTAACTCCCCTTAACTCCCCCAAAATCATGCACATCGCAGTAGCAGGTAATATTGGCAGTGGCAAGACAACACTGACGCAGATGCTGGCTCACCGTTACGGATGGACGCCACGTTACGAACCCGTAGACAACAACCCCTACCTGGCCGACTTCTATGCCGACATGCAGCGGTGGTCGTTCAACCTTCAGGTGTACTTCCTCAACAAGCGCTTCAAGGAGGTGGTGGAGATATCGAAGTCGACCGACACCATCATCCAGGACCGCACGATTTTCGAGGATGCCTGCATCTTTGCCCCCAACCTGCACGGGCAGGGCATGATGAGCGACCGCGACTTCAAGAACTACCGCGACCTGTTCGACCTGATGATGTCGCTGGTGAAGCTGCCCGACCTGATGATTTACATCCGTTCGAGCATCCCCACCCTCGTGGCACAGATTCAGAAGCGTGGCCGCGAGTATGAGCAGTCGATGCGTCTTGACTATCTCGAGGGTCTGAGCCGCCGTTACGAGGAATGGATCAGCGGCTACAAGGGCCAGCTCATCATCATCGACGGCGACCATTGTAAGTTTGGAGAGAATTCCGACCACTTCAAGCAGGTCACCGACATGATCGACGCCAAGCTCTACGGACTGTTCCCCATGGAGTGAGGGGCTATTTAAACGATAAACCATAAAACGTATACTAATATGAAAAAGACATTGTTTGAGGGACTGCTGTTGATAGCAGTCTGCATGCTGCTGAGCGCCTGCGAGAAAATGCCGACAGACGACGAAATTACTACGGTGGAAAACGCCACATTGACACTGAACGTCACCACCGACGGCATTACCCCCTTTGGCAGCACACGCGCTGGAAGCTACTGGACACACCTGAACTTCGTGGTCTACCAGAACGGCTCGAAAGTGGCTGGCGTCAACCAGGCAGAGGGCGACGACAACTACGGCCACGCCAGCATGCAGCTATCGCCAGGCACCTACCAAGTGCTGGTACTTGCCCACAGCAGCGAGAGCAACCCCACGCTGACCAATCCCGAGAAGCTGCAGTTCACCAATGCCATGGGATTTACCGACACCTTTTATTATTATGACGGCATCACCGTCACCAGCGAGCCCAAGACGCACAACATTACCCTGGAGCGGGCAACGGCCTTGCTGCGCTTCATCATCGACGACGACATGCCCGACGGCATCAGCTACCTGCGCTTCTACTATACGGGCGGCAGCGGTGCCCTCAATGCCCGGACGGGCTATGGCTGTGTGGACTCGAAGCAGACGGTGAACATCGATGCCGACCCTGCCGCCACCAAGCCCTACGTCTTCGACCTCTATACCATTCCCAAGGAACAGCAGGGCAGTCTGAACCTGACAGTGACGGCCTATGGTGAGGATGGTGTGGAAATTGTCAAGGAGCGGGTGTTCAAGGGTATCAGCATCGAGCGTAACAAAATTACGGAGCTGAAAGGCAGTTTTTTTACGGAGAGCCCCAATGACGACCCTAACGACAACCCTTCGTCGCCCACGTCCGACACGTTTGTCATTACGGCCAACACCGAGTGGGGCGGCACCATCACACAGACCTACTGACCCATTGAAGGTTACATATTGAGTGAGAACAGGACATACGCCATCAAGCTGACGGGCATCAGCTCGCTGCTCCATTTCCTGGTCGACGGGCTGTGCGCCAGCACTCTCTATCAGGTGTTTGCCGTCTATGCGCAGTCCCCTCACGTGACGACTGACGTTTCGTCACTCACCCCTCTCACGTGCTTCCTGACCTATAACGTGCTGGCCTTTCTCACCCAGCCGTTGACGGGTATGCTCGCCGACCGTCTGCGCCATACGCACCTGCTGCTGATAGCGTCGGTGGCCATGCTGGCCGCAGCGGTGCTCGCTGCAGGGCTGTTGGCGGCCATCACGTCGTTACACGCCTCACTGGTCGGTGTGCTGGTAGTGGCCGCACTGTTAGGTATGGGCAACTCACTGTTTCATGTCTGGGGCGGCAAGCTTACCGCCACCGTTACAGGCAACGACATCCGTGCCCTCGGCATCTTCGTGGCGACGGGCGCCATGGGGCTAAGTGTAGGTTTCCTGTTCTTCTCATGGCCGCTGCTCATCGCCATGCTACTGGCCATCTGCCTGCTGACGGGCTTGTGTCTGCAGCGCTCCGATTCCCAAATTTACGACTCGACCCAGTCGCACCCGGAGGTTGAGAGTCGTGACACGCGGCATCTCCTGCCGACGTTATTGGTTGTGTGTTTCATCGTGCTTCTCATGATGGCCGTCATGCTCCGCTCGTTTGTCGGTGAGACCTTTTCTGCGGCCATCACGAAAAGTCAGGCCATGGTTCTCGCTATCGCTGCTGTGGCCATGGGCGGGAAGATGGCAGGCGGCTTCATTGCCCGCCGTACCGACATCGTCAGGGCACTGGTGCTGATGGTGCTGATCGTCGCCGTCTGCCTCGTCTTCTCAAAATCGACAGGCACGGCGATTCCCCTTCTAGGGCTTTTCGTGGTGAACTGCACCATGCCCGTCACGCTCTATCTTGCCAACCTATTGCTACCAGGGCACGAAGGCCTCGCCTTCGGACTGCTCGCCGCAGCCCTGATGCCCGGCTACCTCATGGCAATGCTATGAATTATGAATTGTGAATTATGAATTGTGAATTATGAATTATGAATTGTGAATTATGAATTGTGAATTATGAATTATGAATTGTGAATTATGAATTGTGAATTGTGAATTATGAATTGTGAATTATGAATTGTGAATTATGAATTGATTGCCACCCTCCTTCCCACCATTCTCATAGAACTGGTGGTGCTCTGGCTCCTCGGTGAGAGGCGCCCGATGGTGCTGTGGAGCTCGGTGGCCGTCAACACCCTGACCAACATCCCACTGAACCTCTATGTGCAGCACGTTCATCCCTCCATCGGCGTCATGGCATTGGCCGAGGTCGGCGTCGTCATCGTCGAGGCTGTGTGGTATGTATGGTTCGTCCGTAACCTGCGCCAAGCCATGGTCTACAGTCTACTATGCAACACTGTCAGCATACTCACAGGTCTCTTGGTAGTGCTTGTCAGACTGCTTTAACTTTCGAAACATAAAACTCTAAACCATCAATAATTATGCTGTTTATAGACATTCTACCCTATCGTGAGGTCGAGGAGAAAATCCATCACGTCATTCCCAAAGAAGTCAACGACACCGTTGACACGATTGTTGGTCTCGGCCAACAAGTTACTGACAATGTCACAATGAACGGCAACGGCACCACGGGATTCATCATCAGTGCCATCGTTGCCGCACTTGCCGCCTTAGGCATCTGCCTAATGTTTGTCAACAACTACCGGCAAGCAAAGCAGTTGAAAGTGAACGGAGCAGAGTTGTAGTGAAAAGTGAATAGTAAAAAGTGAATAGTGGGCTTGCCCAAGCAGTCCGTTACAGGGAGCGGCGTGGTGAGAGTCAGCTCGGAGAAGTGTGGCAGTCCCCTCTCGGAGAAGTGTGGCAGTCCCCTCGGAGAAGTGTGGCAGTCCTCTCGGAGAAGTGTGGCAGTCCCCTCGAAGAAGTGTGGCAGTCCTCTCGGAGCAGACTGGCAGTCCTCTCGGAGCGGAGTGCCCTCTGTAAGAAGAACTATTCGGACTAATCCTGAAGAGTGAATAGCAAGAAAGTGAATAGGTATGGTTAGTTTCTAAGCTTGGAGCTAACCATACCTATTCACTTTTCACTATCAACTATTCACTACACTTATCCGCAGTGGAAGTACTGGTTGACGAGCTTGAGAATTTCCTTGTGCTTGTCCATGATGTCGCGACGCAGCGTGCGGTCGTTGAAGGCACGCAGCTGGGCGATGATGCCATCGATCATGGCGGGGCTGAACACACCATACTCCTCGAAGACAGCACGCTGGCGTTCCAAGCAGTCGGCGGAGGCCACACAGGAGTCGGGCAGCTGTGCCAGCTGTGCCAAACGGCTGGCGTTCTGTGCGTCGTGGATGTTCACATTGACATAGTTACGCTCTGCCACCTCTAGCGCATCGGGCATCTCGAAGCCATGGCGGCAAGCCACGCAGAGGCCTGCCAGCAGCTGGTAGAGGTCGGCAGAACCGTCGGGAGAGCGCATCTCCACGGTCTGCTTGCCACTCATGTCACGCACCTGCTTCTGCTCCAGCGGGTTGGCGAGAGCCGCCATGTCGCCGCCAGCCGACCAGCCGAGGGGCACGCGGACAAGCACCGAGCGGTTGCGGTCGCCCCAGCAGACGTTGGTGGGTGCCTCCTGATGGGGCACAAGGCGGAAGTAGCTGGTGGGATTCTTATTGCCAAAGGCAGTGATGGCCGGTGCAACGTCCATCATACCGGCAATCATGCGGCGGGCACTCTCTGAGAGCACGCCATTGTCGAGCATCTGGTTCTTGCCGTCCTTCGTCATGCGCATGTGGATGTGCAGGCCACTGCCGGCCTTTCCGGAGGTAATCTTCGGGGCGAAGGTTACATTGAAGCCCTGCTCGTAGGCCAGGTTACGGATGACCCACTTGGCCAGCATCAGCTGGTCGGCGGCCTGCTCCACGGGAACAGGTAGGAACTCTATCTCGTTCTGCTCATAAGTCAGCTTGTCAAGGGTGAAGTTGCCCACCTCTGAGTGGCCATACTTGATCTGTCCACCCGTCTGGGCAATATATTCCATGCACTGTGTGCGGAAATGGTTCGTCTTGGCGTAGGGCGCCGACTCGTGGTAGCCGTGCTGGTCGACGGCGGGGAACACGTCCTCCTCTTCAGAGATGACGTAGTACTCCAGCTCGCCCATGGCTTCGAACTGCATGCCCGTCACCTTCGTGAAGGCCTCGGCAGCCTTGTGAAGGGTCTGCTCAGGGGCACTGGCCAGCGGCTGGCCGTCCTTGTCGAAGAACGAGCAGAGCATCGACAGCGTGGGAATCACGGCAAAGGGGTCGAGGAAGGCCGTGCGGTAGCGGGGCAGCACGTAGAGGTCGCTGCTGCCAGCCTCGATGAACGAGAAGAGGCTGCTGCCATCGACACGCTCACCACACGTGAGGATGGTGTCGAGATAGGCCAGGTTGGTGATGACGAAGTTCAGCGTCTTCAGCTTGCCGTCGCCGCCGGGGTACATGAAGTTCACCATGCGGATGTCGTTCTCAAGCACGTACTTCATGATGTCTTCCTTTGTGAACTCTTCGGCGGGCTTCTGCAAGAAAGCCACCACAGGATTGGCGTTGTGAGCCAGGATGTTTTGTTCCATAGTCAGTTGTGATTTGAGATTAGAAATTTGAGGTTAGATGTTTTGATATTTGTGGCGCAAAGGTAGCCATTATTTTTCATACGACCAAATAAAAACGGCTTTTTTAGCCGCCCGCCTCCTTTTTTTCTTTCCTTTTCTTTGTCCGTTCTATATTTTTTTCGTATCTTTGCAGCCGTGAATAAACAAATCCAATATTTAGGAAGGCTTATCAGATAAAGATATATGGAAGCAACATTATCCTCCAGACAGTTGCTTGTCACTGTTGACGGCAGCGTAAACATATCAAACGTAACACGGGCTATTAAGATGCTTCGCGGCGTTACGGCCATTAAGCCTGCCAAGCAAACAGTCAAGAAACCGCGTCTCTATGACCCAGAGACCGGCGAATACCTCAACGACAAGACAATGAGAGTCATTGAGAACGTTCGTAAAGGCAAAGAAGAGATGTATCATTTTGATTCTATCGAGGACTTTAAGTCCTGGTGTGAGGCTCTCTAACTTATGGCTCTATACAAAGTAGTACCAACTAACTCGTTTCGTAAAGACCTGAAATTGGCAAAGAAGAGAGGATTGCCCTTGGGTGACCTTTACGAAGTTGTCACTATGCTCGCAGAAGAGAAGTCACTTCCCGCCAAGCTGCACAATCACATGCTTTCGGGTGATTATAAAGGCTATTGGGAATGCCACATAAATCCAGACTGGCTGCTTCTCTATGAGAAAGACACCGAAATACGAATAATATCCTTATACCGTACAGGCAGCCATTCTGATATATTCGGAAAAGGCAAGAAACGTTAGGAGTTAGGATATACAGCCAAAGAAATAGAATAAGAAAAAAAGTGCGTCGAATTCGAATAATTGTTGATTTATTTGGTTGTTTGCATAATTCTCCGTATCTTTGCAGCCATTATATCGAGAAACAATGATTTCCGTAGAAGGACTTAAGGTTGAATTCGGCGTGAAGCCCTTGTTCAGCGACGCCAGTTTTGTCATCAACGGGCGTGATCGCATTGCGCTGGTGGGCAAGAACGGCGCCGGCAAATCGACGTTGCTAAAGATTCTCTGTGGGCAGGAGAAGCCCACTGAGGGCCGCGTTGCCGTGGCTACCGACACCACCATCGGCTACCTGCCGCAGGTGATGCGGCTCTCTGACGATACGACCGTGTGTGATGAGGCCCGCAAGGCCTTTGCCGACGTGTTTCGCCTGAAGGAGCACCTCGACCATCTGGAGCGACAGATGAGCGAGCGCACCGACTATGAGAGTGCCGACTACATGGCGCTGGTCGAGAAGTACACTGCCGAGCACGACCGCTACCTGATGATCGGTCCTGAGAGTCAGGAGGCCGAGTTGGAGCGCACCCTCGTAGGCCTCGGCTTCGAGCGTACCGACTTCTGTCGCCCCACGAGCGAGTTCAGCGGTGGCTGGCGTATGCGCATCGAACTGGCCAAGATACTGCTGCAACGCCCCGACGTGTTGCTGCTCGATGAGCCTACTAACCACCTCGATATTGAGTCCATCCAGTGGCTGGAGCAGCTGCTGGCGCAGTGGAAGGGTGCGGTGGTGCTGGTGAGTCACGACCGTGCGTTTATCAATAATGTGTCGAACCGCACGCTGGAGATTAGCTGTGGCCAGATTATCGATTACCGCGTGAAGTACAACGAGTACGTCGTGCTCAGGAGAGAGCGCCGCGAGCAACAGTTGCGTGCCTACGAGAACCAGCAGCGCGAGATGCAGGAGATGCGTCAGTTCATCGAACGCTTCCGCTATCAGGCCACGAAGGCTGTGCAGGTGCAGCAGAAGGTGAAGCAGTTGGAGAAGATTGTACCCATCGAGGTCGACGAGGTTGACAACTCGGCCATGCACCTGAAGTTCCCGCCCTGCCTGCGCTCGGGCGACTATCCCGTCATCTGCGACGAGGTGCGGAAAGCGTATGGCGACCATCTCGTCTTCGACCATGTCAACCTGACCATCAAGCGTGGCGAGAAGGTGGCCTTTGTCGGTAAGAACGGTGAGGGCAAGACGACGCTGGTGAAGTGCATCATGGACGAGATACCTTTCGACGGGCGGCTGCAGATAGGCCACAATGTGCAGATTGGCTACTTCGCCCAGAACCAGGCACAGCTGCTCGACGAGTCGCTGACGGTGTTCCAGACCATCGACTATGTAGCCAAAGGCGACATCCGACTGAGAATCAACGATATATTGGGCGCGTTCATGTTCGGTGGCGAGGCCTCCGACAAGCGTGTAAAAGTGCTTAGCGGCGGTGAGCGCAGCCGTCTGGCCATGATCCGCCTGCTGTTGGAACCCGTCAACCTGCTTATCCTCGACGAGCCCACAAACCACCTCGACATGCCGTCGAAGGATGTGCTGAAGGAAGCCATTCGAGCCTTCGATGGCACGGCTATCATTGTCAGCCATGACCGTGAGTTCCTCGACGGCTTGGTGACAAAGGTCTTTGAGTTTGGTGGCGGACGGGTGCGTGAGCATATCGGCGGCATCTACGACTTCCTGAGAGAGAAAGCCCCGCTTTCGTCAACGGAGGGAACCACGATAGACACTGTCCTTCATCTTAAAGACAAAACGAATGAGCCCCCCACGGTAGCCATAGAGAAAACGCCCTCAGGTGGTGGCCAAGCCTACGCCGCCCATAAGGAGCAGCAGAAACGACTGCGGAAGGCTGAGCGTGCCGTTGAGGATTCGGAGATGAAGATTGCCCGCATGGAGCAACGGCTGAAAGAGCTCGACCAGCTGCTGATGGACCCCGAGAAGGCTTCCGACATGGTGCTCGTCACGGAGTACACCGACGTGAAACGCCAGCTCGACGAGGAGGTGGAGCGCTGGGAACAGCTGTCAGAAGAACTGGAGGAATTGAGAATTGAGAATTGAGAATTGTGAATTATGAATTGTGAATTGTGAATTGAGAATTATGAATTGTGAATTATGAATTGTGAATTATGAATTGTGAATTGTGAATTGTGAATTGAGAATTGAGAATTATGAATTGTGAATTGTGAATTGTGAATTATTATATACCATTAACAACAAACATCAAATCTATGAAAGCAAAACTTATGATTGCAGTTGCATCACTGGCACTTGCTGCCTGTGGCACAAACGGGCTGAAGTCGGGCATCGACTTAGGCAATCTTGACACCACGGCACAGCCTGGTGAGAATTTCTACCAGTACGCTTGCGGCGGATGGATGGAGAAGAATCCGCTGCCCGCAGCTTACTCACGTTATGGTTCCTTCGACGCCCTCGCCGAGGAGAACACGAAGCGCGTCAACGGTATTCTCGACGAACTGCTGAAGAACACTTACGAGCAGGGCACGCCCGAGCAAAAGCTCAGCGACCTGTACAAACTGGCCATGGACAGCGTGCGTCGTGACCAGGAGGGTATAGCCCCCGTCATGGGTATCATCGAACAGCTTGAGGCTGCCAAGACGAAGGACGACCTGTTCCAGATTCAGCTGGCCATGGCTCCCTACGGCGATTCCGAGTTCTTTGGTGCTGGTCTTGGTGCTGACGAGAAAGACGCTAAGAACAACATCCTCGGCGTAAGCCAGGGTGGACTGGTGCTCGGCCAGAAGGACTATTACCTTGAGAACGACTCCGCTACGGCCAACATCCGTGAGGAGTACAAGAAGCACATCGTGCGCATGTTCCAGCTCTTCGGCTTCAGCGAGGAGCAGGCACAGGTGAAGCGCGACAACATCATGCGCCTTGAGACGGCCCTCGCCCTGGTGTCGCGTTCACGCACCGAGCTGCGTGACCCACAGCGCAACTACAACAAGACCACCCTGCAGGAGTTCCAGAAGAACTACCCCAACCTGCAGCTTGAGAAGCTGATGAACGCTCAGGGCATCGACAGCAAGTTCTTCCAGACGCTGGTCGTCGGACAGCCGGAATTCATGGCAGGTGCCGACAAGATTATCGCCACGATGAACGCCGATGAGTATCGCGACTACATGGAGTGGGGACAGATACTGAGTGCAGCCGGCATGCTGAGCGACGAGGTGCGTGCTGCCAACTTCGAGTTCTTTGGCAAGGTGCTCTCCGGACGCAAGGAGGACCATCCTCTGTGGCGTCGTTCCACCCAGCAGCTCGAGGGACAGATGGGTGAGGCTCTCGGCAAGATCTACGCCGAGAAGTACTTCCCCGCCGAGGCCAAGGAGCGCATGGTGAAGCTCATCGGCAACCTGCAGACAGCCCTTGCCGAGCGTATCAAGGCTCAGGACTGGATGAGTGACTCAACAAAGCAGAACGCCCTGGAGAAGCTCTCGACCTTCTATGTCAAGGTTGGCTATCCCGACAAGTGGACCGACTTCTCCGACCTGAACATCGACCCCACCAAGTCGTACTACGAGAACGTCAAGGAGTGCCGCCGCTTCTGGAATGCTTGGAACATCGAGCATAAGGCCGGCAAGCCCGTCGACCGCGACGAGTGGTACATGTTCCCACAGACCGTCAACGCCTACTACAACCCGACGACCAACGAGATCTGCTTCCCCGCAGGCATCCTGCAGCCTCCCTTCTTCGACATGCAGGCCGACGATGCCTTTAACTACGGTGCCATCGGCGTGGTCATTGGCCATGAGATGACCCACGGCTTTGACGACCAGGGCCGCCAGTACGACAAGGACGGTAACATGCACGACTGGTGGACGGAGCAAGACGGCGAGAACTTCAAGGAGCGCACCGACAAGTATGCCGACTTCTTCTCGGCCATCGAGGTGCTGCCTGGCCTCAATGCCAACGGACGACTGACACTGGGTGAGAACCTGGCCGACCACGGTGGACTGCAGGTGGCCTTCACCGCTTTTAAGAACGCCACCGCCGAGGTTCCTCTCGGCGACATCGACGGCTTTACGCCCGAGCAGCGCTTCTTCCTGGCATACGCTGGTGTATGGGCCGGCAACGTCAACGAGGAGGAGATTCGTAACCGCACGAAGAGCGACCCCCACGCCCTTGGCAAGTGGCGTGTCAACGGTGCCCTGCCTCACATTGACGCCTGGTACGAGGCCTTCAACATTCAGCCCACTGACAAGCTGTATATCCCCAAGGAGGAGCGTCTGCCCCTGTGGTGATTCTTTGAGGAGATGATTCTTTGAGGAGATGAGGAGATGAGGAGATGAGGAGGTGAAGTAGAATAGCGCCTCCCCTCCTCTACTCCTTACAGCGTAGCCCAAATCGTCAAATCGTAAATTACTTTCGGCGCAGCCCAAATTGTAAATTGGACTCCGAGCTTGCTCGCCTGAGCACCTACGGAGCGCAAGAAATCGTCAAATCGTAAATTACTTTCGGCGCAGCCCAAATTGTAAATTGAACTCCGAGCTTGCTCGCCTGAGCACCTACGGAGCGCAAGAAATCGTCAAATTGTAAATTACTTCGATGCCATTAAGACTCCCCGACCGTTTGCCAGCCATTGACCTGCTGAAACGCGAGAATATCTTCGTGATGAGCACCACACGTGCTCATCACCAGGATATTCGACCGCTACGCATCGTCATCCTCAACCTCATGCCGCTGAAGATCACCACCGAGACCGACCTCATCCGTCTGCTGTCAAACACGCCGTTACAGATCGACATCAGCTTCATGAAGCTGAAGAGCCATACGCCGAAGAACACCCCGGTGGAGCACATGATGATGTTCTACCGCGACTTCTCCTCCATGCGTGAGGAGAAGTTCGACGGTATGATCATCACAGGAGCTCCCGTCGAGGCCATGCCTTTCGAGGAGGTGACCTATTGGGAGGAGATGGTCGACATCTTCCAGTGGGCGCGTACCCACGTCACCTCGACACTCTACATCTGCTGGGCGGCACAAGCAGGCCTCTACTATTATTACAACATCCCGAAGTATGCCCTACCCCAGAAGATGTTCGGCATCTTCCCGCAAAGCATTCTTGAGCCGCTACTCCCCATCTTTCGTGGTTTCGACGAGACGTTCATGATGCCCCACAGCCGCCACTCAGAGATTCGCCGCGACGACATCCTCGCAAACGATGCGCTCCAGCTCATTGCCGAGGGCGACACCTGCGGCCCCAGCATCATCATGGCACGTGGTGGCCGTGAGTTCTTCATTACTGGGCACTTGGAGTATGCACCCAACACATTAGACACTGAGTACCGCCGCGACCGCGACCAGCGCCCCGACGTGCTGCTGCCCCGCAACTACTACCGCGACGACAATCCTGAGCAACCGCCAATAGTTACCTGGCGTGCTCACGCGAACCTCTTTTATAGTAATTGGATAAACTACTACGTCTATCAGGAGACGCCTTACGACATCTCGGCCATTCAATGAGGAGTTGAGGAGATGGGGAGGTGAGGAAATAAGGAGTTGGGGAGGTGAGGAGATGAGGAGGTGAGGAGGTAAAGTAGGATAGAAGCTATATATCTACTTTACCTCCCCAACTCCCCAACTCCTCAGATTAGTATCCGAAGAAATCAAAGAAGAAGATGACGGCGGCGTCACGCATCGACACGCCCTCCACCCTGCCAATGGTCGAGTTGTTGCGGTCGCGCACGGTGCCGTCGCGATCGACCTTGCCCAGTGTCGAGTTGTTACGATCACGGACGGTACCATCGCTCGCTATCTTACCTATCGTCGAGTTGTTGCGGTCACGCACAGTGCCGTCGCGATCGACCTTGCCCAGTGTCGAGTTGTTACGATCACGGATGGTACCGTCGCTCTCTATCTTTCCAAGTGTTGAATTGTTGCGGTCACGCACCGTCCCGTTGCTGTCCACTTTGCCCATCGTGGCATTATGGCGGTCACGCACAGTCTGGGCCATCCCCGTGGTCACACAGCCCATCATCAGCAGAACTAACAGAATCTTTTTCATACGCCATTCATTTTTTATTTTTCATCTTTAAGTAACTATTCAAATTGAGTTTATAACAACTACACCATTTCTAACAACGAATTTTACGAATTGCACGAATTGTACGAATTTGTACGAAATTCAATGCGCAGCAATTCGTTTCATTCGTTTAATTCGTTGTTTATATAAAACAATTCAAGTTTCAATGCGCAGCATTTCGTGTCATTCGTTTAATTCGTTGTTTTCAAAAATAATTAAAAACATCCTACCCATCTATCACCTGACGACTCAGGTGCGGGATGGGTAGGATCATCATTGTTTGTGCGTATTACTTAGCGTCGCGCTCAATCCATGCCAGAGTGTCACCCTTACGGACCTTGGCGCCCTGCTTGGCACTGACTTCGACCAGCTTGCCGCCGAGTGCTGCGGGGATAGGACGAATCTCGCCCCACTTCTCGACGAGGTAGCAGAAGGTCTGACCCTCTTCATACTTCTGACCGATGAACGGCTCGAGGCAGGGAGCGCACTCGCCATCACCATTGAACTCGTAGAAGATCTGTCCGGCTGACGGGCAAACCAGTGCGTCGGCCTTTGCGTGCTTGAAGGCAGCCAGCTCCTCAGGCGAAACCTTGGCACCGATCTTGGCGTCCTTAGCCTTCTGGATATCTGCGAGCAGCTGCTTCTTGGCCTGTCCGCTCTTGAAGGGACGATACTGCTCGGGGTGCATAGCCAGCTCGAAGAGCTCCTCGTTGTCTGGGCCGTAGTCCCATCCGTTCTCGTCCATCTCCTTCTTGAAGCCATCGAGGGCGTTAGGAATAAGCGTGTGCGGATCAGCCGTGGTGAACTCTCGGTTCTGCTTCTTGGCCAGCTCGACGAACTCGGGATCGATGGTGCCGGGCACCTTGCCGCTCTTGCCGAGGATCATGCCCCAGATGGCATCGTCCATCATAACATAGCGTCCCTTGCCCTGCTCCATGGTGAGGAGGTTCATCAGAGCGATGTTCTTGGTGTACTGCGAGAACGGCGTCACCAGTGGGGGATAACCGACGCGCGGCCATACGTACTCAACCTCGTTGAAGAGCTTCACGAGCATGTCGTCCATCGTGAGCGTGGGCTCACCCTTCTTCTCGCGCAGCTTGTTGATCATCGTCTGGATGGGGCCAAGGTCAGCCATCATCGAGCCCATCATGCCGCCGGGCAGTCCGCTACCGAGCAACAGCGACGACATGTGCTTGTTGGCGGGATTAATGAAGTAGCCGAGCCAGTCGTCGATAAACTCCTGCGTAAGCGTACGCGCCTGCATATAGGCATTCATATTGATATCAGCAACCTCGAAGCCTTCGTTCTTCAGCATCGACTGCACAGAGATGATATCGGGATGAACCTTACCCCAGCTGAGTGGCTCGATAGCCGTGTCGATGATGTCGGCACCATTGTTACACACCTCAAGGATGCTGGCCATGGAGAGGCCGGGGCCTGAGTGGCCGTGGTACTGGATGATGACCTCGGGATGCTTGTCCTTGATGCTCTTCGTCAGGGCACCGAGAAGGGCGGGCTGACCGATACCGGCCATGTCCTTCAGACAGATTTCCTCAGCACCGGCAGCAATCACATCGTCAGCAATGGCGCTGTAGTACTCGACGGTGTGGACGGGCGAAGTGGTGATGCAAAGGGTGGCCTGTGGAATCATGCCAGCAGCCTTTGCCCACTTAATGCTGGGGATGATATTACGGGTGTCGTTAAGACCGCAGAAGATGCGGGGGATGTCGACGCCCTGGGCGTGCTTCACCTTGTACATCAGCTCGCGGACGTCGTCGGGCACGGGGTACATGCGCAGGGCGTTAAGGCCACGGTCGAGCATGTGGGTCTGTATGCCCACCTCGTTGAACGGCTTGCAGAAAGCACGCACGGCGTGGTTGGGGTTCTCGCCGGCCATGAGGTTGACCTGCTCGAAGGCGCCACCGTTGGTCTCCACACGTGCGAAGCAACCCATGTCGATGATCACGGGTGCAATGCGCTCTAACTGATCCTTGCGCGGCTGGAACTTGCCGCTCGACTGCCACATGTCACGATAGACAAGGCTGAACTTAATTTTTTTCTTTCCCATAGTTAAATTTAAATGGTTATGTAGAATATTTGCCTGCAAAGGTACGAAAAAAAGTGATAAATGATAAATGATAAATGATAAATTTTCAAAAAACTTTGTTTCTTGCCATGTTTGCACGCAAAAATTAGTACCTTTGCACCAAAAATTGAACCCGACATGACAAAACGGATAACTTTTCTCTCACTTCTTGCCACGCTGGCGATGACAGTGGCATGCTCCGGAGGGGCACCGGCACCAGGCGACACGACAGCGACCACTGAGGCGAATGACACCACCGGTGCGGCCGACAATTCGATTTACGGATTGGCGTGCGACGGTTGTAACGACACAATCGTAGTCTTCCTCCGGATGCCCTACCGCGACAGCGACCCCGACACCCTCGACGTCTTAGAGGCATCGCGGGCAGGACACATCTATGGAACACCGCGCATCGGCGACAAGCTGGCCATCATCCGCAATGTTGACGACACGACGGTCGCCGATATGGTCGTGAGCACCAATGCCTTACAGGCAGAGTGGTGCTACCGTGTGAAACCAACCTTGCGTGAGCGCGCCGACGGCCGCCACTTGCAACTGACCGACAGCCTTCGGCAGATGCTGATGGTAGAACGTGAGTACAGCCTCGTGATAAAGCCCGACAGCCTTGTCTTCTCGAAAGGCTTTGGTAACTCGCCACGCACCAGCGACGACAGGTCAGACGTGGTTTATCCCAAACCGCGGCGCTACCGACAGTGGTACGTCAGGAACGGTCGTCTGATGCTCGCCGAAGCAGCACTCGACTCCGTTGGCGGTGTGAAGACGCTAACGGTGGACACTGCCGACTTCGTGAAACTGACGGAGGACACACTCGTCCTGCGTTTCGCCGACGGTGAGCACGGATACTATAAGAAAGTGGAAAGTGAAGAGTGAATAACTCAACTTTCGCAAGTTGAGTAAGGAGGTGAGGAGTAAGGAGATGAGGAGGTAAAGTAGGATAGACTTGACGCCACGATACACCTGAGAGGGCTATACTAACTACTTCTCGCTCGAGCTCTGTTCGCTTGCTACCAGAGGGACGCAAGAACTACTTCTCGCTCGAGCTCTGCTCGCTTGCTACCAGAGGGACGCAAGAACTACTTCTAATTCGCGCTTTCTCTCGAGAGGGCCGGCGCAGCCAAATAGTGAAATTGTAAATAGTCAATTTGTCAAATAGTAAAGGTTGTGGATAAACAGGAGATTTTATTTGTAAGCATTGCCGATGGCGATGAAGGGCAACGGACGCCGTTGAGCGACCTCTGCCAGGAAGCCGACCGGCTGTTCGTACTCACCGACGAGAACACGCGACAGCTGTGTCTGCCTATATTATTAAAAAGGTACGCGCGTGAGCTGAGCGACGCAGCAGTCATCACCATTGCTGCCGGCGACACGCACAAAACGATAGAGAGCGCCAGCCACGTATGGAGCGAGCTGCAGCGACTGGGAGCCACGCGCCACTCGCTATTGGTATGCCTCGGCGGTGGCATGGTCACCGACCTGGGAGGCTTCGCCGCCTCGACATTCAAACGTGGCTTGCGGTTCGTCAACATCCCCACGACGCTGCTCGCCATGGTCGATGCCAGCATCGGCGGCAAAACGGGCATCAACTTCGGCGGTTTGAAAAACGAGGTCGGCGTGTTCAGCAATGCCGCCACCGTCGTCATCGACACATGTTTTCTGAAGACGCTCGACAGCGTCAACCTACGCTCTGGCTATGCCGAGATGCTCAAGCACGGCCTTCTCGCCAACGATGTGATGCTCGCACGGCTGTTGACATTCGACATCATGGCTCCCGACCTCGACCAGCTACAGCTGATGGTCGCCGAGAGCCTGCAGGTGAAACAGCGCATCGTTAGCGAAGACCCCACCGAGCAAGGGCTGCGCAAAGCCCTGAACTTAGGACACACCATCGGCCACGCCTTCGAGTCACTGGCCATGCAGCGGCAGCCAGTGCTCCATGGCTATGCCGTCGCGTGGGGTCTCGTCTGCGAGCTCTATCTAAGCGTCGTCAAGACTGGTTTCCCTGTTGACCGCCTTCGTCAGGTGGCCACCTTCGTCAGTGAGCATTACGGCCGTATGGACTTCACTTGCAACGACTACCCCACCCTACTCGAGCTGATGACCCACGACAAGAAGAATACCGCCGGCACCATCAACTTCACCCTCCTGGGTGGCGTCGGCGACATACGCATCAACCAGACAGCCGATAAAAAGGAGATCGAGGAAGCCCTGGACTTCCTCCGCGAAGGCTGCTAAACGCTACACCTGATTAGCTTGATTGTTCACCAGCAACGAAGAACCGATGTTCGGTGATACCGTGTCGAACCGATGCCACAAACAAACCGTGTCGAACCGATGCCCGAATTGATGTGTCCGACATTAAGAATTGATGTGTCCGACATTTCGAATTGATGTGTCCGACACTTCGAGGACGTAACATTGTAAATGACACCTTCTAAGTGTGCCAAGTGTGCCCTTTCCGCTTTCCCCAGTAAACACTGGGGTTTCCAGCGTTTTAACCCCCAAAATACACCTTAGGTATACCTGCGCATTCCGCACGCGCGTGGGGTCATTTTCGGTTATTTTTCGCAATTTTACCCCCCTCAGGTGTATCGTAGCGTCAAGTCTATCTACTTTACCTCCACATCTCCTCACCTCCTTACTCCTTTTCTCTTTACAAAAAATTTACATATTACAAAATTCGCTTCTGAAGACACCTTGCAGGGTGCTCTGCGGAAGAGGCACACTTGGCACACTTAGCAGGTGTCTTTTCACTGAAACGGCACCTTGGCTTTTAATATTATATATATAATA
>JAFPZD010000112.1 GCA_017417465.1 Prevotella sp.
GGCGCTCGTATGCTTCCTCGTGTGGCGCATGGCCCGCAAGGACGACGAACTGCGCCTCAAGAACCGGGTCATCGTCGACGAGGTGGAGCGCCGCCACCGTGTCATCGACCGCGCCGTCAAGCTCGGCGTCAACCGTGCGGCTCTGCTCTGACAACATAATTATTCACTAACATATTTACGACAATGAGAAAAAACATTTTCAGACTCATGATGCTCGCCGCCATGCCGATGCTGCTGGCCCTGGGCATCACCTCGTGCGCCGAGCACGATATCCCCGTGGACCCGAACCCGCTGGCCGACCAGGTGAAAGGCATCTGGTGGACGCTCTTCGACCTGGAGGGCACGACCGCCACCGGACAAGCCTTTACCCGCGTGGGCACGGGCTTCCAACTGCTGGAGGACGGCACGGGCTACGGTGCCACCTTCTACTTCAACAACGACGAGGGCGACCCCATCGAGATGCGGGGCGGCAAGGACTTCACACCCTTCACCTACACCACCAGCCAGGACGGCACCATCACCCTGCACTTCGAGAAGGGCTACCAGCCCGACGTGGACTACTTCAAGGGCATGACCCTGCGCTATCAGGACGGCCACATCAGCCTCGCCTCGCCGCGCTTCACCACCCAGCTTGAACTGGCCAACGAGCAGGTGACTGCCCTCATCGAGCAGTGGGACCAGACAATGAACGGCGGAGCCTCTGCCGACAACTACAACATCAATGACGAGGACTTCACCCCCACCACCTGGCGCGAGCAGGAGGCCATCTACATCTACGACGGCAAGGGGCAGGACGCGACCGATGCCAAAGGGCGAACGGGCTACACGCTGGTGAACATGCCCTGGTATAAGGGCGATGTGCTGACCAACCTGCCCGAAGGCTTCTGCGATGACATCACCCCCGGCAACGGTTGGGAGTGGGTGCTCAACCGCTGCGGCTCGCGCAATGCCGTGAACAACAACTTCTTCGCCGTCTATAACAAGTACACCGGCACGCTGCGCTTCTTCTTCTACATGCCCAGCGAGTTCTCCACCGGCAACGACCACGTGTGGCAGGTCTCGATGACCGACCACCTGGCCCAGCAGTCCACTTGGCCCTACGGCATACCCGAGGACAAGACCATCGTGAACAAGGTCGCCATCGGGCAGACGGGCGACGGCACCTACATGACCTACATCACCCCCTGGACCAACTATATGAGCGACGACGGACTCATCACCCCCAACGCCGGATGGTGGGCCTTCGACATCGACCTCTCGCAGACCCGGCTCGACGACCTGCAGTCCAACGACAACATCCGCCTGCAGATGCGCTCATGGAACACGCAGCACACTTCGCTCAGCAGTACCATACATGCCGCCATCGAAGGTTCCTTCGCAGGCGACCTCAATGCCGAGATGAATCTGCTGCAGACCCAGCACCTGAATACCTCGGCCACAGGCATCTTATTCAAGCTGGGAAGCATGGCCGGTGGTCTCGGCACGGCCATCTACAACTTAGTTTCACCGGACGGAGACAAGGGAAAGGCCTTCGGTGGCATTGTGGAATTCGCCAAGGGCGGATGCAACCTGGCCGGTATCAGGACCGAGGGGGCGCACGACATCGACGGTTCCATCAAAGGCAAGATGGAAGGCACCCTCACCCTCGCACTGGCGGGGAGCATCGACACCGAGGGCACCATCCGAGGCTCCTATCCTGCCGTCGGCGTGGCTTCACCCACCATACAGATGAAGGACTTCGACACGAAGAACTCCCACCTGGGCCAAGGCGTGTGGAACCTCAAGACCCCGCCCGTGGTGTACTGGACGAATGTGGACGCATGGTGGGAGGAACACCATTGGCAGCAGGGGGAAGCAATAAGAGATGGAAAGTGGGTACCGATTGATCTTTATAATTATTGCCAGATGACCCCGTATTTCTTCGACCCGAACAGCGTAGAAATAGAACTGAATCCAAACGTATTCCCCACGAGCGAGATTGAGTGGGTGGAGGTGGATGCCGTCTGCGGAGCCAGAAAGGGCCGCCAACTGCGCAACGACGCCCTCCGCTCGGCATTCGGTGTAGGAGGAAGCACGTCAAGGAACTTTGCAATAAGGGGATGGAGTAATGATGGATGGAAACGATATTACATTTCACGGGAACTAAAGGAGAATGACCTTCTGATGGACTTCCTACGCGACAATGATGACAAACTCGGCATGAGTCAGTCGCATGTCATCTACAGCCAAGACAACGGTTACTCGTTTAATGACGAGAAATTCTCATGGACGGAGACCGTCAAGGGAAGAGGTGCCGACGGATATGCCATCGAGCCGCAGTATTTGGGTGGATATAGTTATACATACATGCCATTCCTCGAAGTCAGCGTGACGGTGCTGGTGAAACTCAAGAGCATGGACACTCCCGTCTTGCTCTCGCGCAACTATCTGCCCGAAATCAAGTCGTTCGACAAGGAGGAATTCAACAACGCCGTCCACAAGGCCAAGCCCTACGCCAGCAAGATGCAGGGCCACACCGAACTCTACGACTACCAGATGAGGCGCATCTATACCATCCTCAGCGACTACGATGTCGATGCCGTATTCCCTGATGGCTTCTTGCCGAAACTGACAGCCACCAGCGGGTCGCCAGGCTGGAGTGAAAGGTATAGTTACAAAAACATTTTCGACAGAGATTGGGCTACCGACTGGCGTTCTCCGAACACGAACAAGAATACGGATAATGTTTGGTTTGTAGAATTCCACAGCACGTGGCCGATTTCTCCTAAGAGTTACTATATGACAATATCCTCGTCCTGTTATGCTTATGTGTGGGAGGCCAGTTCAAACCCAGACTCGTGGACCCTGTGGGGCAAGGAGAAAGAGGGCGATTATTGGATTTTACTTTCCAAAGTGACGGGAGACACCAAAATGCCAGCCGGATATAATACCAAGCAGGTACGAGTGGAATACCCGCTCA
>JAFPZD010000113.1 GCA_017417465.1 Prevotella sp.
AGTGGATAGTGATTAGTGAATTGTGAATAGTGAATAGTGAATAGTTGGCTGCGCCAGTGCAGGCCGCCAATGTAGGGGCAGGCCCCGTGCCAGCCCGTTGGCCCGTCAATGTAGGGGCAGGCCTTGTGCCAGCCCGATGGCCCGTCAGGGCCAGTGTGCCCTTTCTTAAAAGACAACACAAACAACACGAACAACTCCCTCCAATTACAGATCTAACAGAGACAACATCCTGGGCGCCAGCGCCCATCCGCAACAACGCATCGGTGGTAGGCCGTTCAGATGCCCGCCACCAATGTAGGCCGCCATTGTATCTCCGCCAATATAGGCAGGAAAGAGTAATTAGTGAATAGTGAATAGTTTGACTAACGCCATTCCCCCCACCCCAACAAACAAAAATTCCCCCCTCCCATCACGGACGGCAGCAGGCTGGCGTAAATGTCGACCAGCAATGCCGTACGGTGGCGTGGGAGGTTGGAAAACGAAAGTATAAAGAAATTACTTCGTTTTCCTCCTACTCGAGTTCTGTTACAGATACAGATGTTACACTTGTTTCCATTCCCCGCTCTACACTCTTTCTCTTTTTATTCTATACCCCCAATTTTCACCTTACAAAGTGTAAAAGTGTAACAAAGCAAAGAAAAGAGCACGCAGCACGTTGAAAATCAACACACTACGTCATGTTACACTTTCTGTTACACTTTGTTACACATCCCTTCAGAAGTCCAATGTGTAACAACTAACGGTTACCTGACACCTGCTATTAGCGGAATGGGAGGGTGCTCGGAGGAGAGTGTCAGACTGCTCGGAGGGGAGTGGGAGTCTGCTCGGAGAAATGTCGTGGACTTCTCGGAGATGTGTCGTGGACTTCTCGGAGATGTGTGGCGGACTTCTCGGAGATGTGTGGCATGGAAGGGGTAAAGTGTCAAAGCATGGTATGGGCGGTGTGAAGATTGTGGTTTGGAGGGCAGTGGTGGAGGGTGTCTGAACAGCGTAGTTTCGATGCGTTGTTGCGGATGGGCGCTGGCGCCCAGGATGTTGTCTTTGTTAGATCTGTAATTGGAGGGAGTTGTTCGTGTTGTTTGTGTTGTCTTTTAAGAAAAGGCACACTGGCCCTGACGGGCCATCGGGCTGGCACAAGGCCTGCCCCTACACTGGCGGCATACACTGGCGCAGCCAAACTATTCACTATAAACTATTCACTATTCTACTTTACCTCCTTTACCTCCTTTACCTCCTCAACTCCTCAACTCCTTTTAAAATAATTTGGTAGTTTCGGAAAAAAGTCGTACCTTTGCAGCCAAATTAGGAACAAACGAAATGAGACGGATACTAATCACGATGCTGGCAGCGCTGCCGCTGGCGATGGCAGCCCAGACCTTCGACTTCGACCTTACGAACCCACAACCGGTGTATAACGAGACGGACGGCTACGGCTACGACGTGGTGGCAGCCCCCGACAAGAAGGAGCCCGAAAAACCTTTCTACTTCTCGGTGCGCGTGCCCGACGGCAACTACCGTGTGCGCGTGGTTCTCGGCGGCAAGAAAGGCAGCGAGACGACGGTGCGTGCCGAGGGTCGGCGCCTGATGATGGACCACATCACGACCCTGAAGGCGAAGGACACACAAACGGTGGAGTTCGTGGTGAACAAGCGTTCACCGCTGATCTCTGGCGACAAGCGCGTGAAGATTAAAGACCGCGAGAAAGGCTACCTGACATGGGACGACCGGCTGACGCTCGAGTTCAACGGCGCGAAGCCTGCCGTGCGGAGCATTCACATCGAGCGCGACGACCAAGTGCCCACCATCTACCTGTGCGGCAACTCGACGGTGGTCGACCAGCAGTACGAGCCGTGGGCCTCGTGGGGACAGATGATCACCCGCTGGTTCGGGCCTGAGGTAGCCGTGAGCAACCACGCTGAGAGTGGGTTGACGGCACGGACGTTCATCGGCTCGTTCCGTCTGGACAAGATTCTCACGACGCTGAAGGCTGGCGACTACGTCTTTGTGGAGTTCGGCCATAACGACGAGAAGGAGAAGCGCCCGGGCGACGGTGCCTGGTACCACTACCAGTACGAGCTGAAGAAGTTTGTCGACGAGGTGCGGGGGAAGGGCGCACAGATCGTGTTCTGCACACCCACACAGCGGCGAGCTTTCAACGACGACCGCACGACGCTGAAGAACACCCACGGCGACTTCCCTGCCGCCATGAAGCAGGTGGCCGAGCGCGAGCAGGTGCCACTGATCGACCTGAACATGATGACGAAGACGCTGTTCGAGACGCTGGGCTACGAAGGCTCGAAGCGTGCACTGGTGCACTACCCCAAGGAGGTCTACGGCAAGGAGCTGGCCGACAACACCCACTTCAACCCCTACGGCGCCTACGAGGTGGCCAAGTGCGTGGTGATGGGCATGAAGCAGCTGGGACTGCCCCTGGTGCAGTATCTACGCAGCGACTGGCACGACTTCGACCCCAGTCAGCCCGACGACTGGCAGACGTTCAAGTGGGCTGAATCGCCCATGACAGAGAATGTGAAGCCCGACGGCAATTGATTTGTTGAAGGAGTTAGGAGTTAGGAGTTAGGAGTAAAGTAATAAAGGAGTAAAGTAGGGATGAAGAAAGTATTTTCAGCGATAGCATTGGCCTCGATGGCCATGACGACGTTTGCACAATCGTGGCCAACGCCAACGACTGAGGCTAAGGCGGGCGCCCGCTGGTGGTGGCTCGGGTCGGCAGTCGACAAGGAGAACCTGCAGTGGAACCTGCGGCAGTATGCCAACCACGGCATTGGGGCGGTGGAGATCACACCGCTCTACGGCGTGCAGGGCAACCAGGCGAACAACATCGACTACCTCTCGGACAAGTGGATGGAGATGCTCCGCTACACGCAGGAGCAGTGCCAGCAGCAGGGCATCGAGCTCGACATGGCCACGGGTACGGGCTGGCCTTTCGGCGGGCCGTGGGTGCCGTTGGAGGAGAGCGCCTGCCGCGCCGTGTTCGTTGAGAAGACCATCGACAGCGAGGGTGTCTGGACAACGGTGAATGGCAACAAGGGGCTTCAGCCCGACACGCGGGACGCCGCGGTGGTCGACCTGTCGCCCTCGGAGAAGGATGCCAAGAACGCCGTGCTCCACAAGGTGATGCTCTACACCGCCGACGGCAAGGCTATCGACGTGACAAGCCAGGTGAACGACGGCAAGTTGAATGTTGTTAGCGCGGCAGCAAACTATTCACTATTCACTCTTCACTCTTCACTAAAAATTGTCGCCCTCTATATTAAATACGGTGTGATGCGCGTCAAGCGAGCTGCCCCTGGCGGCGAGGGACTGGTCATCGACCACTTCGACCGCAAGGCTGTGGCCAACTACCTGAAGCACATCGAGCAGGCCTTCGAGCGCACAAAGACCCCCTACCCTCACACCTTCTTCAACGACTCGTACGAGGTGGAGGCCGCCACGTGGACGCCCACCCTTTTTGCCGAGTTTGAGAAGCGCCGCGGCTACAAGCTGGAGGAGCACCTGCCCGAGCTGTTAGCATCGGTAACTGATAAATCTCAAACCTCAAATCTCAACGCTCAAATCTTATCCGACTACCGCGAGACCCTTGGCGACCTGCTGCTCGAGAACTTCACCAACCAGTGGACCGCTTGGGCACACCGTCACGGCGCCATCACCCGCAACCAGGCGCACGGCTCGCCAGCCAACCTCATCGACTGCTATGCGGCCGTCGACATTCCCGAGATTGAGGGCTTCGGCCTGAGCGACCTCGGCATCAAGGGGTTGCGCACCGACCCCGGCAAGACGCGCAAGAACGACTCCGACTACTCGATGTTCAAGTATGCCCCCAGCG
Source organism: Prevotella sp. (assembly GCA_017417465.1). Lineage (GTDB taxonomy): Bacteria > Bacteroidota > Bacteroidia > Bacteroidales > Bacteroidaceae > Prevotella. Next base: position 3,848 of record JAFPZD010000113.1, read on the forward strand.
CGGCACACGTCTGCGGGAAGCCCTACACCTCGAGCGAGACCTTCACGTGGCTGACTGAGCACTTCCGCACCAGCCTGTCACAGCTGAAGCCCGACCTCGACCTGATGTTCTGTGCCGGCGTGAACCACATGTTCTTCCACGGCACCGCCTACTCGCCCCAGAACGACGCGTGGCCCGGCTGGAAGTTCTATGCCTCCATCGACATGAGCCCCACAAACTCGATATGGCGCGATGCTCCCTACTTCATGCAGTACGTGGAGCGCTGCCAGAGCTTCCTGCAATGGGGACAGCCCGACAACGACTTCCTGGTGCTGCTGCCTGTGCGCGACGCCTGGAAGAAGCCGACGGGCAAGCTGCTGATGCAGTTCTCGATTCACGCCATGGGCAAACTGATGCCCGAGTTCCGCGATGCCATCCTCGAGATCGACAAGGCAGGCTTCGACTGTGACTACATCTCCGAACGACTGCTCATGCAGACCACCTGCCACGACGGACAGCTCGTCACCAGTGGCGGCACGCGCTACAAGGGGCTCATCATCCCCGGCAGTGGCGAGATGCCCGAAAGCGTCAGGCAGCACATCGACCGCCTGAAGGCTGAGGGTGCCCACATCATGTACGGCATCGACAAGGCGCAGATGGCAAGCGTCGCCAACCCCGAGACGATGAAGACGCAGCTGGGCGTGAAAGCCATCCGCCGCAAGAACGCCAACGGCCACCACTACTTCATTGCCAACCTGACGCCCACCGACATTCACCAGCAGGTGCGGCTGGCCGTGCCCTTCAAGGGTGCCAAGTGGTTCAATCCGCTCAATGGCGACATCACCGATGCCACCGTCACCGATGGCGCCGTCGACATCTGCCTGCGCAGTGGTGAATCGCTGATTCTGCAGACCTTCACCGAGGCTGTCCCCGGCGATAGCAAGCCAGCGGTGCGAAAGGCTTCTGCCGGCGAGAAAACCATCACGGGGCCCTGGCAACTGTCGTTCGTCGACGAGGCTCCAAAGGTTGGGAAGACCTACCAGATGGACAAGCCTCAGACGTGGGAGACACTTGACGAGCTGACGCGCGTGACGATGGGCACCGGCGTCTACACCACCACCTTCAAGCTCACGTCGAAAGAGGCAGCTGCCTCGTGGCTGATCGACCTCGGCGACGTGCGCGAGAGTGCCCGCGTGTATATCAACGGTCAGTTCATCGGCTGTGCCTGGAGTGTGCCGTTTGTGCTCGACACCAGGGGCACGCTCGTAGCCGGCGAGAACACGCTGCGCATCGAGGTGACCAACCTGCCCGCCAACCGCATTGCCGACCTTGACCGCAAGGGCGTGCAGTGGCGCAAGATGGAAGAGATCAACGTCGTGGACATCAACTATAAGAAGACCCTCTACGACCAGTGGGAGCCCATGCCCAGCGGTCTGAACACCAGCGTCCGGCTCGTGGGTAAGTAACGAGGTTTTGGGGTAAAGTGGTAAAGTGGTATAGCAGGTGTGTGAGCGCAGGCCGTCATACACGAATGCCACAGCCCCATCAAGACAAGCAACGAAACAAGCAACGAAAATAACAACAAAAAATGTCAGAACATCAACATCATCATCATCACCATCATCACCGTCAGGAGGATGACTCCGAAATGATTCAGCGCCGCAGCCTCAACGCCATCAGATACCGCAAGTTAGCCGCCAAGTGGGGCTTCAGGTTCCTGCTGCTTGTGGCTGCAATCATGGCCATCGCCGTCGTCGTCGTCTACACGCTTCGCTAACATTCATCGCGGTCGTCGAGCACGCGGAAGCGGCTACGCAGCAGGGGCAGTTCCTGCAGGTCGACATCGACCACACAGCAGCTCTCGCCGACGGTTCGCCCCAGTGGGTCGACGATAGCCGAGCCGCCTTGGTAGCTGGTCTGCGGATCGCTGCCCTCGCGGTTGACGGCTAACACGTAGCACTGGTTCTCAATGGCCCGTGCACGGATGAGTGTGTCCCATGCCAACTGGCGCGATGCGGGCCAACTGGCCACGTAGACGAGCACGTCGTAGGTGTTGCCAGCGCGACCATAGCGGGCGAAGACTGGGAACCGCAGGTCGTAGCACGTCTGAAGCATGAAGCGGCAGCCCTGCCATTCGGCCACCACGGCCTGCTGGCCCGCGGTGTAGCGGCGATGCTCTCCGCCATGTGTAAAGAGGTGGTGCTTGTCATAGAAAATACAACTATCGGGCGTCACGAAGTAGTGGCGGTTACGATAGCTGCCATCGGCCACCCGTACAGCCAGACTACCACTCAGTGCGCACTGGTGTTCATGGGCGAAACGCCGCATCCACGCCAAGGCTTCCGAACGGTTCTCATCGTCGACAACGCCCTCTGGCTCAACGACAAAGCCTGTTGCCCACATTTCGGGCAGCACGTAGAGGTCGCAGGGTTGTGCCGAGGCCAGTGCGTCAGCGTGTCGGATATTCTCAGCGGGACGGTTCCACGCCAAGTCCATTTGCAGGAGTGCTATTCTCATAAGTAAAAATCTTTGGTCAGTTGTTGATACCAGTCGGAACGCACGCCAGGGTGCTCCTCAATGATGCCCGTCGTCAGCTCAGGCGCGGCAGGATGGAGGGCGTAGGCCAGCAGATAGCGGCGAGGGAGCTTCCGGGGCGTTGTCCTGACGGCACACTCGCGCACCTTGAAAAAGCCTGCCAGCGAGGCTTCAGCATCGAAGCGCTGCCGACAGTCGAAGGGGATGACCACCGACAGCATCCCGTCGTCGGCTAGCAGGCGGCGTGCAGTGCTGAGCAGGTCGGCGTAGGTCAGCGTAGTGGCATGGCGAGCCATCGTGCGCCGCTCGTCAGGGGCCTGTAGGGCATCGACGAAGTAAGGCGGATTGCAGACAATGGCCGAATAGCGTGTCGCCGCTGCTGGCATCGTCACAGCGTCGCCCTCCTGGATGGTGATACGGTCGGCAAACGGTGAGGCGGCAACGTTCTCACGAGCCTGGCTGACGGCCTCGCCATCGATGTCGACACCCACGATGCGTGCGTGCGGAAAACGCTGTGCCATCATCAGTGCGATGAGCCCCGTGCCCGTGCCGATATCAAGGATGAGCGGATGGGCGGTGATGGGAATGGATGGGAGCGGATGGGAGTGGATGGGCAGGTCTGCCCATGCGCCGAGCAGGGTGCCGTCGGTGCCCACTTTCATGGCGCAACGCCCCTGACGGACGACGAATTGCCTGAACTGAAAATAGTCGTTTGCCATAATTTTGGTGCAAAGATACTAATTATTCATAATTCCTGATGCTTTATTCAGCATTTTTTTGTAACTTTGCACACCATTTTACAAATACGCACAGAAAAAAATAAGCAAAAAGGAGAACAAGAGAACAATGTTTCAAAAAGTAGAATTCAGCGATAATCAAAATAACGCATTCTCATTGATAGCCGATTTCGACGGCGACTTCAACGACCTGCTGAAGAGTGAGTCACTGCCCAGCGAACTTCCGATACTGCCTGTCAGACACTTGGTGCTTTTCCCGGGTGTCGTCTCCCCTATCCTCATCGGCCGCGACTCGAGCATGCGTCTGGTACGTAAAGCCGAACGCGCTGGCAACCTGATAGGTATTCTCTGTCAGCACGACCCTGACGTGGAAGAGCCCGGCAAGGACGACCTCTGCGAGTATGGTGTCTTTGCAAGGGTGGTGAAGCAGATCACTCTGCCCAACGGAGCTGTGACGGCCATCGTGCAAGGCTTGGGACGCCTGCGCCTGCTGGAGGTGACGAAGGAGATACCTTTCCTGACGGGACGCGTGGAGCCTGCACCTGAGCTGATGCCCGACAAGCACGACAAGGAGTGGAAAACGGCGATGGAAGACCTGCGACGCCTCGCCGACCAGTACATCAACCTGAGCGAGGACCTGCCCGACGAGGCCGTCTTCGCCATTCGCAACATCACGAACAACGTGATGGCGCTGAACTTCATCTGCTCGAACATGCCCTTCAACACGCAGGAGCGCATGAAGCTGCTCGCCGTGGAGTCGGTCAAGGAGCGCCTCTTCGGCACGATGAAAGCCATCAACCGCGAAATCAACCTGCAGCGCCTGAAGGCCGACATCCGTAACAAGACGCGCGAGGACCTGGACGAACAGCAGAAGAACTACTTCCTGCAACAGCAGATCAAGAACCTGCAGGCCGAAATTGGCAACGACACAAACCCTGAGAAGACCGCCCTGAGGGAAAAGGCAAAGAAGAAGAAATGGTCAAGAGAGGTGGCAGCCACGTTCCAGAAGGAGATGGAGAAGCTCGACAGCCTGCAGGTGCAGTCGCCCGACTACAACGTGCAGCTGAGCTATCTGCAGACCTTCGTCGGACTGCCATGGAACGAGTTCACTACCGACAATCTGAACTTGAAACGCGCCCAGAAGATTCTGGACCGCGACCACTACGGCATGGAGAAGGCCAAGGAGCGCATTCTGGAGTATCTGGCCGTGCTGTCGCTGCGTGGTGACCTGAAGTCGCCCATCCTCTGCCTCTATGGTCCTCCGGGTGTCGGCAAGACGTCGTTGGGCAAGTCGGTGGCCAGTGCCATGAAGCGCAAGTACGTGCGCATATCGCTTGGCGGACTGCACGACGAAGCCGAGATTCGTGGCCACCGCCGCACCTACGTTGGTGCCATGCCCGGCCGCATCATCACCAGCATCCAGAAAGCGGGCTCGAGCAACCCCGTCTTCATCCTCGACGAGATTGACAAGGTGACGCAGTCGACCTTCAACGGCGACCCGGCCTCTGCCCTGCTCGAAGTGCTCGATCCAGAGCAGAACTCTGCCTTCCACGACAACTACCTGGACGTGGACTATGACCTGTCGAAGGTGCTGTTTATTGCCACGGCCAACAATCTCTCGACCATCCCCAAGCCACTGCTCGACCGCATGGAAATCATCGAGCTGAGCGGCTACATCACCGAGGAGAAGATTGAGATAGCCAAGAATCACCTCATCCCGCGCGAACTGGAGAGCACAGGCCTGAAGTCGCTGAAGGACAAGCCCCGCTTCCCGAAGCCTGTCATCGAGAAAATCATTGAACAGTACACTCGTGAGAGCGGCGTCAGACAGCTGGAGAAAGAGATCAATAAGGCCATGCGCAAACTGGCCTACAAGAGTGCGATGGAGGGAGAGGCCGTGGGCGGAAAGCTGACGCTCGACTCGCTTGAGGACCTCCTTGGCAAGCCGCCATTCTATCGCGACATCTATCAAGGCAACGACTATGCCGGCGTGGTGACAGGCTTGGCATGGACGAGTGTCGGTGGCGAGATACTGTTCATCGAGACGTCGCTCTCGAAAGGCAAAGGCCAGAAGCTGACGCTCACGGGCAACCTCGGCGACGTGATGAAGGAGTCGGCAGTGCTCGCACTGGAGTATGTCAAGGCGCATGCCGACGTGCTGGGCATCGACTACCGCATCTTCGACAACTGGAACATCCACATCCACGTGCCCGAAGGTGCCACGCCCAAGGACGGCCCCTCGGCTGGCATCACCATCGCCACCAGCATCGCTTCGGCTTTGACGCAGCGAAAGGTGCGCAAGAACACGGCCATGACGGGCGAGATCACGCTGCGCGGAAAAGTGCTGCCCGTGGGTGGCATCAAGGAGAAGATCCTGGCTGCCAAGCGTGCCGGCATTACTGACATCGTGATGTGCCGGGAGAACGAGAAGGACATTCGTGAGATTCCCGACATCTACCTCAAGGGCGTCTCTTTCCACTACGTTGAGAACATTCGGGACGTCTGGAACTTCGCCCTCACCAACGAGCTGGTGAAGAATCCCACAACCTTCGACATTCCGGAGGAAGAAGTGAAGAGTGAAAAGTGAAGCGTTAGAATTTGCTGCCGCCCTAAATTGTACCCAGACATGACATTCGCAATCAACAGCAACGACCCCTACAGCAGCGCCCGTGCCGGTCTGATCACGACCGACCACGGCTCCATCCAGACGCCCATCTTCATGCCCGTAGGCACATGCGGCTCGGTGAAGGGTGTCCACTTCAGTGAGCTGCGGGAACAGGTAAAAGCGCAGATTATCCTCGGCAACACCTACCACCTCTACCTACGGCCAGGACTTGAGACCCTGCGCATGGCTGGCGGCCTGCACAAGTTCAACACGTGGGACCGCCCCATCCTGACTGACTCGGGTGGTTTCCAGGTGTTCTCGCTGACCAGCATCCGCAAGCTGCGTGAGGAGGGCTGCGAGTTCCGCAGTCACATTGACGGCTCGAAGCACATCTTTACGCCGGAGAACGTCATGGACACCCAGCGCATCATCGGCGCCGACATCATGATGGCCCTCGACGAGTGTCCTCCCGGCGAGAGCGACTATCAGTACGCCAAGAAAAGCCTCGGACTGACACAGCGCTGGCTGGAACGCTGCATCAAACGCTTCAACGAGACCGAGCCTCTCTACGGCCACCAGCAGACGCTGTTCCCCATCGTTCAGGGCTGCAAATACAAGGACTTGCGGCAGGAGGCTGCCAAGCACGTGTGCGACCTGCTGCCCACGATTGGCGACGGACAAGGCGGCATGTCGATTGGCGGACTGGCCGTCGGAGAGCCCACCGAAGTGATGTACGAAATGATTGAGGTGGTCAACGCCATCCTGCCCAAGGACCGCCCGCGCTACCTGATGGGCGTCGGCACGCCGCAGAACATCCTCGAGGCCATCGAGCGCGGCGTTGACATGTTCGACTGTGTCATGCCCACCCGTAATGGACGCAATGCCATGCTCTTCACCTACCAGGGCACGATGAACATGCGCAACAAGAAATGGGAGCACGACTTCACGCCCATCGACCCCGATGGCTGCGACATCGACCGGCTCCACACCAAGGCCTACCTGCACCACCTGTTCAAGGCGCAGGAGCTGCTGGCACTGCAGATAGCCTCCATCCACAACCTCGCCTTCTACCTCCGTCTGGTCACCGACGCGCGCCAGCACATCATTGCCGGTGACTTCACGCAGTGGAAGCGGACGGTCATTAACGACTTAGGGCGCAGAATATGAAAAAGATTACCACACGGCTGAACAAGGCCGCGATCAGACGACTGTTAGGGCTGAAACGACTCGATCAATACATCATCGTGAAGTTCATCGGCACCTACATCTTCTCTATTATCCTCATCATCTCCATCGCCATCGTCTTCGACTTCAACGAGAACCTGGCGAAGTTCTCGACCTACAATGCGCCGTGGCGAGCCATCATCTTCGACTACTACGCCAACTTCGTTCCTTACTTCGCCTGCCTCTTCTCGCCGCTGTTCGTATTCATTGCCGTCATCTTCTTTACCTCGAAGCTCGCAAGCAACTCCGAGGTTATCGCCATGCTGGCCTGCGGCACAAGCTTCAAGCGACTACTGATGCCCTACATGCTGTCGGCTGCGCTCATCGCCGCCGTCAACTACTATCTCGCCGCCTACATCATTCCCCACGGCAACATCATCAAGCAGAATTTCGAAACGCTCTACAAGAACAAGAAGAAGAACACGTCGGCACAGAATGTCCAGCTGCAGGTAGGCCCAGGCATCATCGCCTTCATACAACAGTACGACAACCTGACGAAGCGCGGCTACGGTTTTACGCTCGACAAGTTCGAACAGAAGAAGCTCGTCAGTCACATGACGGCCAACGTCGTGCAGTATGACACCATCTCCGACTCACGCTACCACTGGAAAGCGCTGAACTACAAGATTCGCACACTGCGAGGCCTGCGCGAGCACATCAAGAGCGGCACCGAGATTGACACCATGATTATGATGGAGCCCATGGACCTGGTGTTCTCGAAAGGCCAGCAGGAGACCTTTACCTCGCCAGAGCTGAAACGCTACATATCGAAGCAGCAGGAGCGTGGCTCGGTCAACGTTGTGCAATACGAGGTGGAGTACCACAAGCGCATCGCCACCAGCTTCGCCTCGTTCATCCTCACCATCATCGGCGCATCACTTTCGGCACGTAAGCGTAAGGGTGGCATGGGCCTTGCGCTCGGCATCGGCCTCGCCCTCTCGTTTACCTACATCCTGCTGCAGACTGTTTCGGCAACTTTCGCCATTCAGGCCAACACGCCGCCGATGCTCGCTGCCTGGCTGCCCAACATCATCTACGTCTTCATTGCCTACTTCTGCTATCGACAAGCACCGAATTAATTGACGATTGGACGATTTACTATTTACGATTGGACGATTTACAATTTGACGATTTATTGGACGATTGGACTATTTACAATTAGACTATTTACATGACATTTGAACAGACATATCTCAACGACAACATCCTCGACGCGCTCTACGACATGCACTTCGAGGAAATGACACCTATACAAGAACACTGCATACCGGCCATCCTCGACGGGCACGACGTGCTCGGCGTGGCACAGACAGGCACTGGCAAGACAGCCGCCTACCTGCTGCCCATCCTCTCGATGCTCGACGATGACAACTACCCTGAAGATGCCATCAACTGCGTCGTCATGGCTCCCACACGCGAGCTTGCACAACAGATTGACCAGGCCATGCAGGGCTTCGCTTACTACATCGACGACGTGTCGTCGATCGCCGTCTATGGCGGCAACGACGGTGCACGCTTTGACCAGGAAACACGCGGACTGCGACAGGGGGCACCCGTCGTCATTGCCACGCCCGGACGCCTGCTGGCACACCTGAAGATGGGGTCGCTCGACCTCTCGCGCACCTCGTTCTTCGTTCTCGACGAGGCCGACCGCATGCTCGACATGGGCTTCTCAGAGGACATCATGCAAATCAACGCGCTGCTGCCTAAGGACAACTGCCAAAAGGTGATGTTCTCGGCCACCATGCCCTCGAAGATCCGTGAACTCGCCGTCTCGCTGCTCCACAACCCTGTTGAGGTAAAGCTCAAGGTCAGTAGGCCCGCCGACAAGATTCAGCAGTCGGCTTACGTCTGCTACGATCCACAAAAGGTGGGCATCATCGAGCATCTCTTCAAGAATGGCGACCTCAGCCGCGTCATCATCTTCTGTGGAAAGAAAGACCGCGTGAAGGAAATCAACCGCACACTCACGAAGCTGAAAATCAACTGCGCCGCCATGCACAGCGACCTGACACAGCAGGAGCGCGACGACGTGATGTACCGCTTTAAGAGTGGGCAGGTCGACGTGCTTGTGGCCACCGACATCGTCTCACGCGGCATCGACATCGACGACATCAGCATCGTCATCAACTTCGACGTGCCGCACGCCCCGGAAGACTATGTACACCGTGTAGGAAGAACGGCTCGCGCCGAGCGCGACGGCATGGCCATCACGTTCATCAACGAGCGTGACATCAGCTACTTCATGCAGATTGAGCGCTTCCTGAATAAGGAAATCGAGAAGAAGCCACTGCCCGAAGGCCTCGGCGAGGGTCCCCAATACAAGGCTGCACCACGCGGCAGTTCTGGCCGTTCGCGCAATGGCCATCGCCATCGCGGCGGTTCGTCACGACAGCGTCATCGCGGTGGCAAGAAACGCGGCGGCAAAGGCTCACCCAACAACTCCCAATAAACTTCCATCAACTTCCATAACTCCGACCATGAACGAACAGCTTGAGTTCACCACCGACGAACGTCAGCAGGTGCAGCAGTTCTACACCGAGCTGAAGGAGAAAATCGCCACCTCGCTCAACCCTGGCGACGAGGGCCGATTGCACCACTACCTACAGGAAGTCACCGAACAAGGCAAACTGGAGCGCGACGTCTTCGGCTTGAACCCCGTCGTCAACAGCCTGCAGACAGCACTTCTCGTCGTCGACGAGATAGGCCTGCGCCGCGATGCCGTGCTCGCCGTCTTGCTACACCCCGCCGTTGCCTCCGGATTTCTCTCAATCGACGAGGCTGGCGAGCAGTATGGGCTTGCCGTCGGACGCATTCTCCACGGGCTGCAGCGCATCCAGGAGCTCTACAAGAACAACCCCGTCGTCGAGAGTGAGAACTTCCGCAACCTTCTCCTCTCATTCGCCGAGGACATGCGCGTCATCCTCATCATGATTGCCGACCGTGTGAACCTCATGCGGCAGATTCGTGACACGGAGAACGAGGAAGCCAAACGACAAGTCAGCGAAGAGGCCGCCTACCTCTACGCCCCGCTGGCTCATAAGTTAGGACTCTACAAGCTGAAGAGCGAACTCGAGGACCTCTCGCTGAAATACCTCGAGCACGACGCCTACTACCACATCCGCGAGAAGCTCAACGCCACGAAGCAGGCACGCGATGCCTACATCAAGCGCTTCATAGGCCCCATTGAGCGCAAGCTCACCGAGGCAGGACTGAAGTTCCACATGAAGGGACGCACCAAGTCCATCCACTCCATCTGGCAGAAGATGAAGAAGCAGCACTGCCAGTTTGAGGGCGTCTACGACCTCTTTGCCATCCGCATCATCATCGACTGTCCCGTCGAGAAGGAGAAGCAGCAGTGCTGGCAGACCTTTGCCATCATCACCGACATGTACACCTCGAACCCCAAGCGCATGCGCGACTGGCTCACCGTGCCCAAGTCGAACGGTTACGAGAGCCTTCACATCACCGTACTCGGGCCTGAAGAGAAATGGGTGGAGGTACAGATACGTACCGAGCGCATGGACGCCGTGGCCGAGCGCGGTGTTGCCGCTCACTGGCGCTACAAAGGCGTGAAAGCCGAGGGCAGCATGGACGAATGGCTCAACGGCATTCGCCAAATGCTTGAGAACACCACTGGCATGGAAGCCATGGACCAGTTCCGCATGGACCTGAACACCGACGAGGTCTACGTCTTCACACCCCGTGGCGACCTGCTGAAGTTCCCCAAGGGTGCCACAGTCCTCGACATGGCCTATCATATCCACACCAAGATAGGCTCCGCCTGCACCGGGGCACGCATCAACAACCGCGTAGTCACTTTCCGTCAAGAGCTGCGCTCTGGCGACCAGGTGGAGATACTCACCTCGTCGACCCAGCGTCCCAAGCAGGAGTGGCTCAACATTGTCAAGACTTCGCGCGCCAAGGCCAAGATACGCCTATCACTGAAAGAGACTCAGCAGAAAGATGCCCTCTTGGTAAAGGAGATGCTCGAGCGTAAGTTCAAGAACCGCAAACTCGAACTCGAAGAGTCAATCATGATGCGCGTCATCAAGAAGCTCGGCTATAAGGAGGCCAGCGACTTCTACCGCGATCTGGCTACCGAAACGCTCGACGTGCAGACCGTCATCGACAAATACGTGGAGATACAGCAGGGACTGCAAAACAACAAGCACTCGGCAACAGCCACCCTGCAGTCGGCCGAGGAGTTCGAGCTGACAGCCAACCCCTTGCAGGCGGCCCCCTCGTCGCAGCTTACCGACGATGTGCTCATCATCGACCGCAACCTCAAGGGGCTCGACTACCAGCTGGCACGCTGCTGCAACCCTATCTACGGCGACGACGTCTTTGGCTTCGTCACCATCAACGGCGGTATCAAGATTCACCGTTGCGACTGCCCCAACGCGCCTGAGATGCGCCGCCGCTTTGGCTACCGCATCGTCAAGGCCAAATGGAGTGGAAAAGGATCGTCGCAGTACAGCATCACCCTGCGCGTCATCGGCAACGACGACCTTGGCATTGTCAACAACCTGACATCCATTATTTCAAAGGACGAGAAGCTCGTGCTACGCTCCATCAACATCGACTCCAACGACGGACTCTTCCGCGGCAACCTCGTCGTCATGATCAACGACAACACACGCTTGGAGTCGCTCATCAAAAAGCTACGCACCGTCAAAGGCGTCAAGCAGGTAGAGCGCATCTAACTGCTGTCTCCCGTCAGTCACGGCGTCACGCCAGCAACGACAAACCCCACCGACGCAACGAACTGAGTGGCCAGCACATAGACCACAAAGAGCGGGGCTGTGACAGCCACTCCCTGTGCCAGCGCCTGAACAATGGAGGCAACCGATGTGAAAGTCCGGGCAAGCACCCCATAGCTGACAGCAAAGACAATCGTCCCTAAAGCCAGTAGCGGCACCAGCGCCCTACTGAAAGGCGAAGGCCACAGGCTACCCGTGGCACTAAGAAGCACGCCCGGCGGAGCCACCACCAACAGCACCACACCCCCCACGAACAGACCCGTCAGAATCAGGGCACCACGCAATGGCGTCAGCACATGGCGATAGCGACGGTGGTTGTCGTCTCCACTCACGCCCAGACAGCCGCACCCCTGCAGACAGCCATAGGCCATAGCCAGCAGCAGCAGCCAGACGAGCACTGGTGTCTGCAAGGCGTCAACGAAGCTGCCCAGCAGCCAGCGGATGCCCTCAGTTGACAGCAGCGAACGCACATTGCCCGCCATCGTTGCCGACAGCAGCCAAGACACCATAATGAGCAACAGTTCGCCCACGACGAGCATCGCCACCAGAAAAGCCGTTACCTTTTTCACTATTCACTATTCACTAATCACTATTCACTACTCCTCGTCGGGCACAAGGTTGTCGAGATCCAGAATGTGCAGCTCAAGGGCACGCACCACCAAGCGTGTGGCATTGACGCTGCGGCTGTCCGAGAAGAGCTTCTGCACCAGCTCGTTCTGACGCTTCTCGAGGCTCTTCACGCCGAAAGGCATGCCGCGCAACTGCGTAATCTGGTCCTTGGTGTAGCCTAATGCCAAGTGACGAAGGAAACGCTCGTCGTACTCGTCAATCTCATAGTTCACGAGGGCCTCCTGCTTGGCCAGTTCCGAGCCGACACTGTGCTTGAAGCGCTCGACGATCTTACGCAGGATAGGCTCGTTGAACACCAACTGCTTGCCCTCCATGACGGCACGCACATCGCCACGCGTCAGCAGCTCGCCCGTCTTCAGGATGATGCCGTCGGCACCAGCATCGAGCACGTCGACCCACAGTTTCTCGTTCAGTATCTCACCGGTAAAAATAAGGATACGCACCTGCGGGTGCAACTCCTTCGTCTGGCGGCAGATCTCGACGCCAACCGTAGTGGAGCCGCCAAGTCCCAGGTCGAGCAGCACCAGGTCGGGCAACTGCTGTTTGAGCAGCCGCCAATAGGCCGACTCGTTCTCCGCCGTGCCAATGACCTCGGCCTCGGGAATGTCGTTGCGGATGATGCCTTGTGTGCCTTTGAGTTCCAAGGGCACGTCTTCTACGATGATGACTTTGAAGTTTTGCATAATGGTAAAAGGATGATGATGGTTGTTGTCTGGTTGATGAGTTCTGCCCAGATGCCGCAGCCGCGACGTCCCGTGGCCTCGCCATGCTCACGAACGATTTGTCGGCAGAGCAGATAGGGTATGTGGTCGGGATGCGGCATGAACAGCTGTGAGGCCTCAGCCTCGGTCAGGTGCAGTTGCGGCATGCTGACGCGCACCTCGGCGTACTTGTCGTCACGCTGTCGGCAAACGATGGATGGCTGCCGCTCGCCCGACTGCTTACGGAGTATCTCAAACAAATAGCCGATGAGGTTAGGATCGCCAAGAATGCAAACGGCATTGTCGCCGACAGCTCCTGGCGGGTCGATGGGTGTCAGGTGCAGCTTGGCACGCTCCGTCTGCCGACGGGCCTGCTCACTCAGGATGCCATAGAGCTCACGATAGTAGGCCACAACGTCGGCCAGCGCCTCGTGACTGCTGCCCTCGGGCTGTCCGCCTGCCACAAGCTGCTGGATGCGACTGGGGTAGTACATCGTCTCGTGCTTCAGCGTCGACAAGCAGTTGTCGAGCACGGCATTGCTCACGTGCAGGCTGCCCTCCTCCATCGCCAAGCGCGACAGGTCGTCCTCCATCAGCTCAAGTTTCGACTGATAGGCCTGCTGACGCGCCGTCTTACGGCGTAGCGATGCCACCACCTGCCATACGACGGCGGCGATGATGAGCAGCAACAGCATGACCAGCAGAACGATGGACGTGGTGATGTCGGCCTGCGTCTGTCCCATGGCGCGGCAATAGTCCTCGAGGGTGGCGTCGGCCGACATCTCTTTATAGAGTTGCGTATAGATGCGGTTGTTATAGCTATAGTCCGTCCACTGGTGCAGGGCCAGAGCGGCTACGGCACTCTCATTGCGCATCTTCAGGATGATGTTGAAGTTCAGCTGCAGACTGTCGGTAAACCAGCGTATGTCGGGGGGCGTCACTGACAGGTCGCCCATCGCCAGCAGCGTGTCGACAGAGGCAGGGTTCAACTCACGGTAGTAGCGGTTCAGATAGCTACGGCAGGAGTCGGCAAAGACCATCGACTGGGCGTAGTGCCCATCGACATTTGAGAAGTAGACGGAGTCGGCATACAGACTGGCCTGTGTCAGCAAGCCGATGGGCTCGGCGTTGACGGTCTGGCTCAAGCCCGTCGTCAGCAGCAGCACGGCCAACATGCGGGCCACGCCACGCGGAAGTCTGAAGAAGAAACGGCTGCCCTGCCCCACCCTGCTTTCAGCCGACAGCAGGCAGACGGAGAAGATCTGGCTGGTCTTGCGATACTTTTCGATGATGCCCTTACAGTTGAGCAGCCCAAAGCCGTGGGAGGGCTGTGAGACTGACGACGACGCGCCGACTGTCTCCTTCGTCGACGGAACGACGGACGACGGCAGTGCACGCAGGGCTGCTTCCTCGTAGCCATGATTGAGCAAGCGGTCGAGCTGCTCGGCATCCAGGCCACACCCCGTGTCGCTGACTGAAATCTCGATGCTGTCGGGGCGTTCCTCGGCACTGATGGTGACACTGCCACCCTGCGGTGTGAACTTGCGGGCATTGTCGGCAAGGGTGTTGATCATGAAGAGGGTCAGCACGCGGTCGGCCTTCACCAGGGCGTTGGTGGGCTGTACATCCAGCTCGACACCCTTCATGGCGAAGCTGGTGCGGCTCTTGCCGACGAGGTCGAAAAGGCTCTGCAGGGGGAACGTCTCGACATGCAGGCTCAGCTCGCCCTTACGTAGCTGAATCCAGTGGGTGAGCACGTCGTTCTGCTCGTTGATGGCATCGGCCAGCTCGTTGATGTAGTCCAGGCGCTCAGCGGTGTGCGCAGGGTCGTCGTCCAGGTGGCGCACCTCATGGATAACGCGGTCGATGAACGGCAGGATGCTGTTGACAAGCGAGATCTTGGCACGCTGCTCCAGGTTGCGCCGCTCGCCGTTCTCCACGTGGAGGCGTGCCAACGACAGCTGTTCCTGCAGTTCTTCCTCGCGCTCCTGCAAGGCGTGGTCCACCTGCTGGCTGGGCTTCCGCTTACGGTAGTGGTAGAAAAGCATCACCAACAGCACGATGAGGATAACGACGGCCACGACCACAGCCAAGAGCAGCTTGTTGAGCTTCGACACGGCAGCATCGATCTGCCCCGCACGTGCCTCCAGCCAGCGGTCCTGGCGTGTCTGCTCCTGCAAGTCCAGATACAGGTTGCGATACTCGTCGCTGCTGGCCTTGTCGCCAAGGGCGGCACAGACGACGCTCAGCTGCTCGTAGATGCTGGCAACGAGGTCGGGGGCCTGGTAGATGAGCGTGTCTGACAGCGCCTCCTCAAGATTGTAGAGTGCCGACACGTCGTCGCCTTCGGCATGGTAGCAGGAGGCCAGCGTGCGGTAGGCACCGGCTATCTGGTAGACGTCCTCATACTCGCGGAACGTCACCAGTGCATTGTCGGCAAGCCAGAGCGCCAGTTCGTCGTCGGCCACGCCTTCGGGATTGACTGTCTCCATGACCCGCGGATTGTCGGCGAT
This sequence comes from Prevotella sp., assembly GCA_017417465.1. GTDB lineage: Bacteria > Bacteroidota > Bacteroidia > Bacteroidales > Bacteroidaceae > Prevotella. The sequence continues at coordinate 19,535 of JAFPZD010000113.1, forward strand.
GAGCTTTTCGCGGTACTGCGCATCCATGAAATGCTCGGCAAGTGCCTCTAAAGAGTTCGCCGCGAAGTAGGGGCAGCGGGCCTCACGCGACAGCATGAAGCAAGCGGCCAGATAGTCCAGCTCCTGCTGGTTGATCTCTTCCTGAGTGCCAGTGGTAATGATGCCGCCGGAGCCAATGTTGTAAAGGTAGTTGAGATACTGGGCCGTGTCGCGTTCCAACGACGGCGGCACGCTCTCGATGGCCTGGATCGACTGACGCTCCAGACCGACATAATAATAATAGGTAGAGGTGACGATGGCCAGCTCGCTCTCAGCATAGAGCAGGCGGTCCTGATAGCGGGGCGACAGCGAGGCGCGCTCCTCATTGATGCGCTGCAGGGCCTGAAGGGCTTGCTCACGGCAGTCGTAGAACTCGCGGTTACTCGAACGGCGCACGCACAGGCGCATCTTCTGTACATTGCCGACAAGCAGCTCCACCTGGTTGTTGGTGGTCGACGCCACTTCGTCAAGATACTGCGACGCCTCGTCATACTGCATGCGGATGATGCTGACAAAGGCCAGATTGTTTAAAGCCTCGGCACGACCGTCGGCATAATGCTCCGACAGCCTTAAAGCCTCACGGGCCGCCACCTCCGCCGAGTCGAGGTTGCGGTAATGGTAGGCATACGAAAGCGCATTCAGCCTGTCCACAGCACGTCGGTCGTGCTGTGAGCAAGCTGAAATGGTCAACAAAAGGACAAGCAGCTTAAGCGCGTGCCTTCTGAACATAGCCAAGTGCCTCCTTGCACTTGTCGGTGATGTATTGCCAGTCGCCGGCCTTCACTTTGTCGCCGGGGAACAGCTTCGAGCCCATGCCCACGCAGTAGACGCCCGCCTTGAACCACTTCGTCAGGTTCTCCTCGTCGGGCGACACACCGCCGGTGACCATGATCTTCGACCAGGGCATCGGAGCCTTCAGGCCTTTCACCATGGCGGGGCCTACGACGTCGCCGGGGAACACCTTCGTCAGGTCGCAGCCAAGCTCCTGGGCCTTGCCAATCTCACTGACGGTCATGCAGCCAGGGCAGTAGGGCACCAGCCGACGGTTGCAGACAGGGGCAATGTCGGGGTTGAACAGCGGGCCCACCACGAAGCAGGCACCCAGCTGGATGTAGAGGGCGGCTGTCGGGGCGTCGACAATGCTGCCGATGCCTAATGCCAGCTCAGGGCACTCCTTGTCGGCCCACTTCACCAGTTCGCCAAACACTTCCTGAGCGAAGTCGCCACGGTTAGTAAACTCGAAGGCACGCACGCCACCGTCGTAGCAGGCCTTAACAACATTCTTACAGGTATCCAAGTCCTTATGGTAGAACACAGGCACCATGCCGGTTTCGCCGATTTTCTTCAGAACGGCTAACTTATCAAACTTTGCCATATCATTAACCTTTATACTCACGCTTCAGATAGAGGCGGCAGTCGAAAACGGCCACCAGCTCCCACCCTTCGAAGCCTAGCTTGTTCAGTTTCTTCTCCGTACCTACCACGGAGGAGATGACTTTGTATTCAAACTGTTTGTTTTCCATTATTGTCTTGTTCTCTAAAGCACCCTCCCTTTTTGGGGGGAGGGGCTGGGGGTAGGTCTTAACGCTGCACGCGTCCGCTGGCATTGCCACCTGCGAGCGACTCCACCTCGTCGATCGTGACCATGTTGAAGTCACCGTTGATGGTGTGCTTCAGGGCACTGGCGGCGACGGCAAACTCCAGAGCCTCGCCCTGCGTCTGCTTCGTCAGCAGGCCATGGATCAAACCACCCGAGAACGAGTCGCCACCACCCACGCGGTCGATGATGGGGTTAATCTCGTAGCGTTTCGACTGGTAGAACTCCTTGCCATCGTAGATCAGGGCCTTCCAGCCGTTGAACGTGGCCGAGTAGCTCTCGCGCAGCGTCGAGACGACATACTTGAAGCCGAACTCCTGCATCATCTGCTTGAAGATGCCCTCGTAGCCGGCAGCGTCGGTCTTGCCACCCTCGACGTCGGCGTCGGGCTTGAAGCCGAGGCACAGCTCAGCGTCCTCCTCGTTGCCGATGCACACGTCGACATACTTCATCAGCGGGCGCATGATGCTGATAGCCTTCTCGCTGGTCCACAGCTTTTTGCGGAAGTTCAGGTCGACGCTGACCGTCACGCCGTGACGCTTGGCAGCCTCGCAGGCCAGGCGTGTCAGCTCGGCAGCCTTGTCGCTAATGGCGGGCGTGATGCCGCTCCAGTGGAACCACTGTGCACCTTCCATGATGGCATCGAAATCGAAGTCCTCAGGATTGGCCTCGGCAATGCTCGAGTGGGCACGGTCGTAGATCACCTTCGAGGGACGCATCGAGGCTCCCGTCTCGGCATAGTAGAGTCCCACACGGTCGCCACCACGGGCGATGAAGCGGGTGTCGACGCCATAGCGGCGCAGTGCGTTGACGGCAATCTGTCCGATCTCGTGCTTCGGCAGCTTGCTCACGAAGTATGCCTCATGGCCGTAGTTGGCCACCGAGACGGCCACGTTTGCCTCACCACCACCGGGGATGATACGGAATGACTCACTCTGGATAAAACGGTCGTTGCCTTGCGGCGACAGGCGGAGCATAATCTCGCCAAGGGTTACAATCTTTGCCATTGTTTCTTTTCTCTTTTGAGTTTGTTATTGATTTGACTTGATTTGGTTCGGTTTGTCTTTTCGCCTACAAAGGTACATACTTTTTGCGACTTAACGAAACAATTACGCGAAAAAGTTACGTAAACGTTTGTCGACGGCTGCTGGCGGCGCAACGAAAAAAAACGGCGGGCGCAAGAATCACTGCTGCGGCCCGCCGTTGTCACTATCCGTTCATCGACATGAGGAACTCCTCGTTGTTGCGACTGCTCACCAAACGCTCGCGCAACGTGTTCATAGCCTCGATGGGGTTCATCTCGCTGATGAACTTGCGCACGATCCACATGCGGTTGAGCGTCGTCTGGTCCTGCAGCAGGTCGTCGCGGCGCGTACTCGACTGCACAAGATTGAGCGACGGGAAGATGCGCTTGTTCGACAGCATGCGGTCGAGCTGTATCTCGCTGTTGCCCGTGCCCTTGAACTCTTCGAAGATCACCTCGTCCATCTTCGAGCCCGTGTCGACCAGTGCCGTGGCAATGATGGTCAGCGAGCCGCCACCCTCAATCTTACGGGCCGCACCGAAGAAGCGCTTGGGCTTCTGCAGGGCGTTGGCATCGACACCACCGGTGAGCACCTTGCCCGAGGCCGGCGACACTGTATTATAAGCGCGCGCAAGGCGCGTAATGCTGTCGAGGAAGATGACCACGTCGTGTCCACACTCCACCATGCGCTTGGCCTTCTCGAGCACGATGCCGGCAATCTTCACATGGCGGTCGGCGGGCTCGTCGAAGGTCGAGGCGATGACCTCGGCATTCACCGTGCGGCTCATGTCGGTGACCTCCTCGGGGCGCTCGTCGATGAGCAACATCATGATGTAAGCCTCGGGGTGGTTGGCGGCGATGGCATTGGCGATGTCCTTCATCAGGATGGTCTTACCCGTCTTAGGCTGTGCCACGATGAGGGCACGCTGCCCCTTGCCGATGGGTGCGAACAGGTCGACAATGCGTGTCGAGGGGTTGGTGGTGGCGGGGTCGCCCGTCAGGTTGAACTTCTCCTCGGGGAACAGGGGCGTCAGATGCTCGAACGACACACGGTCGCGCACCTCAGCCGGGTTGCGCCCATTGATCATGTTCACGGTCGACATGGCGAAGTACTTCTCGCCCTCGTGGGGCGGACGGATGTTACAGTCGACGACGTCGCCTGTCTTCAGGCTCCACTTCTTGATCTGCTGGGCTGTGACGTAGACATCGTCGGGCGACGACAGGTAGTTGTAGTCACTCGAACGAAGGAATCCGTAGCCATCCTGCCCGATCTCGAGCACACCGTTGGCAGTGATGATGCCATCGAAGTCGTAGCGCTGGGCCTGCTGGCCATTGGCGCGCTGTGGCTGTGCGACAGGCTGGAAGACGGGCTCCGGATGCTGCACCACCGGACGGTCGAAAATGTCGAGCGTGGGCAGAGCCGACTGGTCCTCGACGGGCAGGTCGACGACGGTGATGAAGTCGGTGCCGTCGCCAGGGTCACCCTCCCACACGTAGTCGGGGTCGACCTGTGGCTGCAGCATCTCCTGGTTGTGCTGGGCCATACGCTCCTGCAGTTGCTCTAGCAGGTCGGCATCGGGCGCTTCGCCAGCGTCCTCAGTGGCGTCGGCCTCAGCCTCGGGAATAGCGGGAATCTCCTCGGCAGGCGCCTCGACAGCAGCCTCAGCCTCACCCTCACCCTCGGCAGCAGCCTTGGCAGCAGCTTCTTCTTCCTGCTTGCGGGCCTCTTCCTCCTGAGCGGCAGCAATGGCGGCAAGCTCAGCTTTCGACTTGCGGCCACGGCGCTTTGGGGCGGGCTTCTCTTCGGCGGGTGTCTCCTCGGCAGGCTTCTCTTCGGCGGGTTTCTCCTCGGCGGGCTTCTCTTCGGCGGGTGTCTCAGCCGCTGCTTTCTTACGGCGCTTCTTGGGGGCGGGAGCGGGCTCCTCGGCGACAGGTGCCTCGGCCGTCTTCACCGCCTCGGGCTCCTCCTTTGCCACGGGCGCGTCGCTGAACAACTGGGGCTGCTCAGCACGCTTCCTGGAACTTTTGACGTCGAAGTTCTCACCGTCCTTACCGTTAACGCTATATACATGGTCCGTCTCCTTCTTTGTGATGCGTGTGCGCTTGCGCTTGGGCGCAGCCTCTTCCTGCGAGACTTTGTCGGCAGCCGCATCAAGGATGGCGTAGATAATGGTCTCAGGGGCATCGTTTGGGGATACCTTCACGCCGAATTCGCTGGCGACAGCCATCAGCTGGGGCATCTCCATCTGCTCTAATTGTTGCTTGGTATACATACTATAAGTACAATGAATAACTAAATTCGTTGAAGTTAGATTTGAGATTATGACGCTTCGCAAGAGGAAACGTCCCTTAAAATCGAGTGCAAAAGTACAAAAAAAAAGCCACCTGACGAAGCGAGCGGAGTTAAAAGGAGTTAAAGCGCCCCAGATTTTATAGCTTTTCAACAAAAAGGCGTGCCACCGACAACGCTACTTCATTCTTTTTTCGTAATTTTGCAACCTATTCACAACACGTCCATCGGCCACCCGTGGCCATAACTGACACATCCGCAACATGGAAAAAATCATCATGGGCATCGACCCCGGCACCAACATCATGGGCTACGGCCTGCTCCGTGTCACCAAAGACGAGCCACGCCCCGACGGGCGCATGGTGGCTCGCAAGACAGGCATGCAGGTTGAGATGCTCACCATGGGCATCATCGACCTGCGCAAGTTTTCCGACGGCTACCTCAAGCTGGGGCACATCTTCGAGCGCGTCACCGGCATCATCGATGCCTACATGCCCGACGAGCTGGCCATCGAGGCGCCATTCTTCGGCAAGAACGTCCAGTCGATGCTGAAGCTGGGGCGCGCACAGGGCGTGGCCATCGCTGCTGCCATCCACCACGGCGTGCCCATTCACGAATATGCGCCCATGAAAATCAAGATGGCCCTCACCGGCAACGGCTCGGCATCAAAGGAGCAGGTGGCCGGCATGCTGCAGCGTCTCCTGAAGCTCGACCCGACCGAGATGTCGAAGTTCATGGATGCCACCGATGCCCTCGCCGCCGCCTACTGCCACTACATGCAGATGGGGCGACCTGATAACGACGCCCCACACTACCGCGGCTGGAAAGACTACGTGTTGAAGAACCAGGAGAAGGTGAAACGATAGAGTTTTCGGGGGGACGGGGGGACGGGGGTACGGAGGTGCGAGGATAGACCTTGCGGGGTACGGAGGTGCGAGTTTTCGGGGGTACGGGGGTACGTAGGTGCGAGGATAGACCTTGCGCGGCCAGAACTATTCTCGTACCCCCGTATCTTCGTACCCCCGTACCCCCGAAAAAAAAACGTACCCCCGTAAACTCCTAACTCCCCCTAACTCCCTCCAATATCCTCACAATGCGCTCAGCCGTGCGACCGTCCCATCGGTCAGGCAGGGCGCACTTCTTCCACTGTCCGCTCACCATGCGGCGCACCTCCTCGGCCAGCCGCACAGGGTCTTCGCCCACCAGCACGTTGCTGCCGACGGTCACCGTCTCCTGATGCTCCGTATAGCTGTTCAGCGTGATGCACGGCACACTGTTGAACGTAGCCTCCTCGGCCACATTGCCACTGTCGGTGATGATGCCACGCGCATGAGCCGTCAGCCAGCCAAACTCCAGATACGACATTGAGCCCTGCACATTGAATGTCGTTCCCTGAACGTCGGCCAGCAGCCGCTCAACAACCTCGCGGGCCCTGCCACGCAGCGGCGCAACGATGGGCGTGCCACCGGCAGACTCGGCTATAGCAGCAAGCATCTGCCGCAGGTGCTCCTCGTCTTCCAGCAGCGCCTTGCGGTTGAGCGTGAACACCAGGTACTGCCCCTCGCTCACGTCGATGTCAGGGCGGCGGAAGCGCTGGTAGTTAAACCGCAGCGTGTCCATCAGGATGTTACCCACCATGTACGTGTCCGAGCCCTCCGCCTGCTCGCGCGTCGCCACGCTGTTGCTCTTCACGCCAGCGGTGAACAGGTAGTCGCTCAGGGCGTCGATCACCAGGCGGTTCACCTCCTTCGGCATCGTCATGTCGAACGAGCGGGTGCCGGCCACCAGGTGGGCCAGCTTCACACCGCGCTTCTTCGTCACAATGGCCGCAGCCATCGTCGAGGCTAGGTCGTCGACGACGATCACCACGTCGGCAGGCTCACGCTCCAGCAGGGCGTCGAATTCAGCCATCACGCGGCTCGTTATCTCGTTAAGGCTCGTGCTGTCAACGCCGAGGAACACCGATGGGCGGGGCATCTGAAGGTCGTCGAACAGCGACGCCTCCAGTGTCGGGTCATCGGCACGTCCGGCATACACCAGTTGGTAGTCGGCATCCGCCGTCTTCTCAATGGCCCGCAGCAGCGGGGCTACTTTAATAAAGTTCGGGCGCGCGCCCGCGACAATACATATCTTTTTCACTTTCAGTACCTTTTTCAGTTTAACACACAATGTCGGCTGCAAAGTTACTACTTTTTTTTGAAACAAGAACCATTAAACCCACATTTTTGTTTTCCACAACAACGAATTGGCGCCTTTGCCGCACGGATTGGCGGTGTGCGCCGAGCGGAATAGTCTTCTCCGAGAAGTCCCCTACTCTTCTCCGAGAAGTCTCTCACTCTTCTCCGAGAAGTCTCTCACTCTTCTCCGAGAAGTCTCTCACACTTCTCCGAGGAGTCTGCCACGCTCTGGCGGATTATCGATGCTCGCTGCTTTTGGGAAGGATTTAAAGTGTCTTAATTTGGCAAAAACTGCAAAATCACAATAAATAAGGATTGCGGGAAAGAAAAAAAAGTTGTACCTTTGCACCCGATTTTCAAACAATGTAAGATGATGAGGATAAAATATATCGTATTATCACTGGCTTTCGCATTAGCCACGCCCATGCACGCGGAGGGGCTGCGGGAAGACAAGAAGACGCCCGGAGTGCAGCTGGCGCAGGGGCAGCGGAACACCGAGAAACACGCGGGACTGCAGCTGAACGACATGCGCAAGACGGTGGAGTACCTGGCTTCGCAGGAGCTGGGAGGACGGTTCCCTGCCACGCGCGGCGACACCCTCGCTTCGGACTATATCGTCGGGAAGCTGCGCGGACTGAAGCTTAAGCCGGTGGTGAAGGGGAAGAAGAAGACGGGATACTTCCATGACTTCAGCTACGGGAAGAAGGGCGTGGACGGCACGCGGCAGGAGGAGCGCACGACGCATAACATCATCGCCGTGGTGCCGGGAAAGGACAAACGCCTGAAGAACGAATATATCGTTGTGGCGTCGCATTACGACCACCTGGGACTGGGTGGCGAAGGCTCTGGCTCACGCCGCCCTGACACGGTGGCGGTACACCCGGGTGCCGACGACAATGCCAGCGGCGACGCCGTGGTGCTCGAGCTGGCGCGGCACTTCAAGAAGGCGGGGACGGCACGCAGCCTCATCTTCGCATTCTTTGGTGCTGAGGAGCAGGGTCTTGTGGGCTCGAAGCAGTTCCTGGAATGGATGAAGCGGGCCGACAAGCGGCGCATCAACCTGCCCGACGACGTGAAGGGCATCGTGGCCATGGTGAACCTTGACATGGTGGGGCGCATGCGCGACCGGGCGATGAGCATCTCGGGCACTGGCACCAGCAGCAGCTTCAAGACGATGGTTAAGGAGACGGCCGAGGCGCACAGCCTGAACGTCAGCTGCATTGCCGACGGCTACGGGCCCAGCGACCATGCGTCGTTCGTGGCGCAGGACATCCCCGTGCTGTTTCTCACCACGGGTGGGCACATGGAGTATCACACGCCGGCCGACAAGCCTGCGACACTGAACTACGAGGGCATGCAGCAGACGCTGGACTTCGCACAGGAACTGATAGCCCAGCTGGCGGCAATGCCGCAGACGCCCGACTACATCAGCGTGCCGAGCAGCCAGAAGATGAGCCACGCCAAGTTCAAGGTCACACTGGGACTGATGCCCGACGTGATGGGCGCGAGCAGCGTGCCTGGCCTGCGTGCCGACATCGTGGTGGCGGGGAAGCCGGCGCACAACGCAGGCATCCGCAGCGGCGACATTATCCAGGAGATTGACGGCAAGCCGGTCAACGACATCGAGGAGTACATGGTGCGCCTGTCGGAGCTCACGGCTGGCACCACCATCCCGGTGAAAGTGCTGCGCGGCGAAGAGACGATCGTTTTTGAAGTACACTTAACACCCCCTGTGAGATGAAGAAATACATGTACTGGCTGTTAGCCATTGTCATCACGCTGGCGCTGAGCGTCTACCAGCGCATGACGGGTCCCACCTACCCCAAGCGCGTGGTGGTGGAGGTGAATGAGGAGGGCTATAAGATGAAGCTGCCCCGTAGCGGCGTACGGCACGACGAGACGGTGAGGCTGAAGGGCGTCCCGCAGGAGGCGGAGGCGCAGCTGCACTACCGCCGCTACCCCTCGCACGACGACTACACGACGGTGGACTTCGCATGGCGCGAGGGCGCGTGGCAGGCAGCACTGCCCGTGCAGCCCGTGGCCGGCAAGCTGCAGTACTACATCACGGTCGGGGGGAAGGACTACCAGAAGGACGAGCCCGTGGTGATTCGCTTCCGTAACGATGTGCCTGCGGGCATCCTGATACCTCACATCCTGCTGATGTTTGCTGCCATGCTGCTGGCGGTGTACACGCTGCTGCTGGTGCTGACGGGTAAGCAATACGCCAAATGGCTGATGATGACCGTGGGAACGCTCTTCGTGGGAGGGTTCGTCTTCGGGCCCCTGGTGCAGCATGCGGCCTTCGGCCCCTGGTGGACGGGGTTCCCCTACGGCACTGACCTGACTGACAACAAGACGCTGCTGTCGTTCCTCTTTTTTGTAGCCGCGCTGGCCACGCTGAAGTGGAAGTACAACAAGTGGGTGGTCACGCTGGCGGTGCTGTTCATGATCGCCATCTTCAGCATTCCGCACAGCGCCTACGGCTCGGAGTATGACTACGAGAAGCAGGAGCTGAGGAGATAGGAGTTTTTTTAGGGGAGTTAGGGGGAGTTAAGGGGAGTTAAAGGGGAGTTAAGGGACGATAGTTTGGAGGGAGGAGTTTTTTAGAAGGAGTTAGAAGGAGTTAGAAAGGAGTTAGGAGTAAAAGGAGTATAAGTAGTTTAATCATTAAATACAAGTTTATGAAGATCAAGAGTTTAATTGCAATGATGATGGCAGCAGTAGCCATCGTGGTAGGAATGAGTTCGTGTAGCAGTGATGACGATGAGCCTGAAATGGCCCTGGCCGCACAGGTGGTAGGCTCGTATACAGGCACAGAGGTCATTACCATCATGGGAGAGCCCGAAGAGGACAACGCGACATTCGTGTTTAGCCAGTCGTCGGAAACTACGATTGACATGACCATCCCCCAGTCGGGAGAGGGCATGATGGTGATTCCCCCACTTACGGTGAAGAACATCCCCCTGTCGAAGGTCAACCAGAGCATCATGGGTAAGCTCGGCTCGTTTGCCGGCACAGTGACCACTGCCAACGGGTCGGAGAAAGCCTTTACCGTCAGCGACGTGACCGTGATATTCGAAGATGTGCCTAACGGCAAGGCCGTCGTTGCAAGCTTCACGCTGAAGTATGGCAGCATGCCATTCGACATGGTAACAACGTTTACTGGAAACAAGAACTAAGAGCGGTGACGACACACTTGACGAGCATATTTTCACGCATCCTATTGGCTGGCACGGTGTTGACCGTGCCAGCTATCAGTCTGTCGGCACAGACGGTATTCCGCGACTCGGTGGAGCTGAACCCGATTGTGGTGACGGCTTCGCACTCGCCCAAGACGCTGAAGGACGCGCCCGTGGTGACGCGCCTCATCACACGCCACGACATCAAGATCAGTGATGCGACGAACATTCAGGACCTGCTAATACAGGAGGTGCCCGGACTGGAGTTCGGGCTGGCCATGAGCCAGGAGACATCGCTCAACATGAGCGGGTTTGGCGGCAATGCCGTCCTGTTCCTCGTCGACGGTGAGCGTATGGCTGGCGAGACGATGGACAACGTGGACTACAACCGCATGAACCTGGACAATGCCGGGCGCATAGAGATTGTGAAAGGTGCTTCGTCGGCCCTCTACGGCTCGAATGCCGTAGGCGGCGTGGTCAACATCATCAGCCGCGAGAACCTGGAGCCATGGACGGCCAACGTGAACTCACGCTACAACTCCTTCGGGCACGAATGGAGAAACGGCGCCAGCTTCTCGTTCAACACGGAGAAATGGAACTCGCAGACGAGCTTCCAGCAGAGCACGATCGACCCCGTAGACCTGCCGAAGGCACACTCGTCGGAAGAGATCGCCATCGAGCTGATGAAGAAGGCGCAGGGGCTGCCCTACGATGAGTCGGTGCTGATAGACGAGTCGAACGTGAGCCGACTCTACGGGCAGAAGACCTACAACGTGAAGGAGCGGCTGACATGGCGCGCCACCGACAGGCTGACACTGACGGGACGGGGCAGCTACTTCTTCCGTACCAGCGAGCGCGACACGCACGACTACCACCTGAATGGCTACAGCGGCGGCCTGAAGGGCAGGTATGCCTGGAACACGGACCGCCAGCTGGAACTGTCGTATGCCTACGACCAGTATGACAAGGCCGACTTCATGCCCGACGGCACACGTACCCACGACCACGACTACAGCAACCGGCAGCACGTGGTGCACGCACTCTACAGCCACACGCTGGGCAAGAACAGCCTGCTGCTGGGTGCCGACCTGATGAACGACTACCTCACCACGTACCAGTTCGTCGCGGGCGCCAGCCACAGCCAGAACAACATCGACGGCTATGCCCAGTTCGACTGGAACATCACGCCGAGGCTTAACATGGTGGGCAGCATACGCTACGACTACTTCTCGGCATCGGCACAGAAGGCGCTAACGGAGCGCCTCGCCGTGGTCTACAAACTGCCGTGGATCACGCTTCGTGCCAACTATGCCAGCGGTTTCCGCGCTCCCACGCTCAAGGAGATGTACATGCACTTCGACATGGGTAACATGGGATACATGATCATCGGCAACCCTGACCTGAAGCCAGAGAAGAGCAACAACTTCAACGTCGCCGTCGAGCGCCAGAACCGCATCCGCAACGCGGGCATCCTGGACGGCGTCTACAACTTCACGCTCGTGGGCTACTGTAACATCTTCGACAGGCGTATCACCACCATCGACTACCCGTACGAGGACAAGCCCGGCGCTCTCTACTGGAACGAAGATGGGGTCAACGTCTGGGGCCTCGACGCCAGCATGGGCCACTACTTTGACTGGGGACTGACACTCAAGCTGAACTACTCGTGGATGCACGAGACGGGCAACGTGCTGTACTCACAGTTCTCGCAGCCACGCTCACACTCGCTGACATGGCGCATAGGCTATGGACACCGGTTCACACGCCACTATGCACTCGACGCGGCACTCTCAGGGCGCAGCCAAGGCAAGCCGCAGTCGGGACGCAAGGATGTTGACCAGGGGTACACCATCTGGAAGCTGATGCTTCAGCACCACATCTGGCGCGGGGTGAACCTCAACACGGCCATCGACAATCTCTTCAATTTCAAGCCCAAGGCTTATTACTACTGCTCGCCGCTGACTACTGGAACGACCTTCAGCATCGGCCTGTCGGTGGACTTGGAGAAAATGCTGTAGCTTGGAAACGCTAATGGAGGTTAGCGTATTGAACTTTTCCTTAGAAGTTAAAAAAATAGCTTGATGTCGTTTTGAAAGAAATCAGCAAGAATGAGAAAGTATTATTTCCAACAATGAGAAAAAATATTATTTCTTTCAAGTTCTGCAAGTTCTGCACAGCCGATGCCGTAGGCATCAGACAATGGTAGCCAGCCATACAGCTACCCCGTAGGGGTTGCGAAATGGCTGGGAAGAAGACGGGACGGGGGGAAGCGTGCCTTTAGGTACGCGACAAGGGCGCAATGTTGTCGCGTACCTAAAGGCAC
>JAFPZD010000114.1 GCA_017417465.1 Prevotella sp.
AACGACACACCACCAAAGGCTGTTATCTCTTTTGCCGTGAAGGCTATATCCAGGTCTTTCATCATAACATTGGCTCTTAATCCGTGGCAAAGTTAATAAATATCTGAAAAACAACCAAATATAAAGGATACTTTCTAATGGTGACCATTAGAAACGGCTCAAAGTCAGTCTAACGACCGATTTGGGTTTATACCTCAAGAATTCATTCACCGAAACCAACTGTGATACAAATACTTAGCGTCAAAGTGAAGAGTTGGAAGAAAACAGCATTTATTCCACATAAGTCATAAGAAACATTCAGTTTGCTCCGAAGAAACTGGTAGCTTCCTCGGAGCAAACTGGTAGCATCCTCGGAGCAAGCTGCTAGCTTCCTCGGAGCAAGCTGGTAGTATCCTCGGAGCAAACTGGTAGCATCCTCGGAGCAAACTGGTAGCTACATTTAGGGCCTGCTCTTCTCGAAGAACTCCTGCGGGCCGGTGGTGTAGAGGTTGCCGAAGTTGGAAGAGTTCACGATATGGACGTGCGAGCCCAGTGTGTGCTGTGCGCAGTAGAGGTAGAGGTCGCGATAGGTCGTCGATGGCGATGCTGTCAGGTGTGTGACGAGATTGCGACTGAAGCGGTCACAGCGCCACACACCGAGTGTTGAGCTCCAGTTGTCGGCGAACGACTGCTCGTAGGTGCCGGCGCTGGACATGGCGAGCACGCCCGGGATGCCTACAAGGGGCGTGATGACTGCCTCGGAGAAACACGGTTCGGTGAGTACGAGCATCTTGCGATAGAGCCCCTGCTGCTGCATCTGGCTGATGGTCTGACGGAGCATTTCGGCGGTCATGCCTTGTCCGTTGCCTGCCTCGCGCCATACCAGTTCGTCGGCACCGTTCGTGGCACGGTTATGTCCGTGCCCACTCCAGAAGAGGAGGATGTTGGGAGCCCTCGATGCCGTTAAGGCCACGGTTTTACACGGTTTTACAGCCACGGTTTTACACGGTTTTACAGCCACGGTTTTACACGGTTTTACACGGGATGCGGCTTGTGCTTTTTGGTGATTCCCCAGCAGCATCTTACAGATGTCAGCGGGCGTGACGTCGGCGTTGTCGTAGTCTACGACGACATTGCTGTAGAGGTTTGGCCCGTCGTCTTCAGCGCGGATGATGCCTTGCTCAGGGTTCTTAGGATCAGTGGCTAGTGCCTTGTCGATGATCAGGATGATGTGGTCGTCGTCGAATCCGTTGTTCTTGAGCATCTGGTAGACGCTGAGCACATCGGCCTGATGGCGGTAGTTGTTCCAGCCGTTGCTGCCCTGTATCAATACGGCATACTGTTCAGAGAGTTCTGGATACTGAATGCCGGCATCCTTGTTCTCGACTTCGTTGGCAAAGGCTTGCTCAGGGTTTTCCATGAGCCAGTTCCAGGCCGCCATTGCAGCCCCCGTGCGACGGCTGCCGTCGCTGCTCAGGTAGTTCTGGTGGGTGAGCTTGCCGTCTTTGATCTGCCAGTGTACATAGGTGGTATGGACGGACGAGGTGTAAGTCTCGCTGTCGAAATGAATGTCGCCCGAGGCGCCCCTGAAGTCCATCAGCCGTCCTTGCTCTAACGCCGAGAGGTAGACTTCCATCGATGTCTGGCTCCACGCAGCGCCGCTCAGCTGCTGGGTCTGCGGGGTGGTGATGGCGATGATGGCGTCGTTAAATTGAGAATTGAGAGTTGAGAGTTGAGAATTGTGAATTGTGAATTGTGAATTGTGAATTGTGAATTGATCGGACTTATGCTCCATATAGCTGGCGGCGAAGGCGGCCAGCATCAGGGCATCGTAGAACTTGCACTCGGCGAAGGTGGGCTTGGTGCCGAACTTCACCTCGTAGCTCTTCTCGAAGCCCGTCGTGGGGTCGGCGTAAGGCGAGAAACCCTGGTAGTACTGCAGAACGTCTGCCCCCTTCCGGCCGAGGGCATCGAGGCTCTCCTGTGTCAGGTTGCTGAAGGCGAAATAGGTGCGTGCCCAGAATTCCATGAGTAGCAGCACCTCATCTTTGCCCTCTTCTTCCATCGGCTCATCGGGGTCGATGTCCCACCACTCCATGCGCAAGCGGGCGATGTCGTAGAGCTGCTGCGTAGTCTCGATGACGCAGAAGTTTCCGATGTCAAAACTGCCGAAGGTGGGCAGTTGGCTCAGCTCGTCCAGATAGTCCTTCATGCGTCGGCGAAGGTCAGCATCGTCAGTATATTGGTCGTTGTGTGAGAAAGGTATGCCCATCTCCTCAGCCTGGTAGGGTCCCCAGTCGAAGAACGTGCGCCCGTAGCTGTCACTTGGGGAGAACAGTGCTGCCGGTGTGCTGGTAGCCAAGTTGTGTCCCAAACTTTTGATATACGAGGCGTACATGCTCAACAGCACCTCGCAGAAAGTGATGTCGGTCTCGGTGAGTGCCCAGAGGAACGGCTCCTTGTTGGCCACGCCTGCAGTACCCACGGCGAAGCGCCGGATGACATCCTCGCTGGTGGCTGTGGGCGCGATGAGGGGTTTATGGGTCTGCTGACAGGCTGGGGCGAGCTGTGCCACGGCATCGTTGCCGAAGGGTCCGATGACGGCCATCACGTCGTCTCTCGAGGCCAGTGTCTCACCAAGCCGTACCAGGTCTTCCGTCAGTTCGTCGTGCCACTCCAACTTCAGGCTGATGCACAGCGTGTCGTGCAGCTGCGCCTGGTGCAGGTTGTCGAGGAACCATTGTGCCGTGCGCTCGAATCGTGCCTTCGTAGCTGCGTCGGCCGTTGTCGGTGCCACCACAGCCACGGTCTTCTCTACCCATCGCCGCGACTGCTGATAGACGATGGTGTCGTCCTCCTGCTTGCAGGAAGTGAAGAGCGAATAGTGAAGGGTGAAGAGTGCTGCGCAGAGCAGCATCTTTCTTTTTACATCTTTCATTTTACTTCTTCTCATGCTCGGCCTCCTTTCTCACGGCTTCGTCGTGCATTTCCTGTTTCATCTCCTCAGTCAGCAGCGGGGCCGTCTCTCCCTCATATCCCTGAGGTGTCCAGATATAGATTTCCCTTGTGGGATTCAGTATCACTTCCGTGTAACCATCCTTCAGTCCCAGCGTCTGGTGCTTGGGCATCGTCCCTTCGTTGAGCCACTGTCCGATGCATTGTGCCAAGGCACGGTCGATGTGCTTCACGATGGAGTACAGAGAATAATAGCTGTCATAAAAGCAATCGATGCCAATGATGCCGATATCCACCAGCGTGGTGTTAATCATACGTGAGAACGTGTTCGATGCTCCGCCGCACACGGGAACCAGTGTGCCGATGTCCTCGCTCTGCCATTGCAGCAGCAGTTGCAAGGCAGTTGTGTCGGCCACGCTGAATCCGCCGCTGCCCATCTCGTCAAGATAGATCTCTGACAGCAGGTTCTGGCTGGCTTGCTTTTCGGTCAGCAGTTTCAGGCCAGCCTCAAAGCCGTCGCGGTAGCCCTGCAGGGCCTCGGTAACTGACGGTGTCTGGTGGTTGGCGCCTATCAGCAGGGTGCTGGAGGACTCGGCGGTCGCCATAATCCTGCCCCCCTCGTACATCGCACCATAGTAGGTGATGAAGAGCGTCGAGCCTTTTCCTTCTAACGGTGTACGGGTCTCTAAGTAGAGCAGGTCGGCGTATGGATTGGCCTCCAGTCGCTTGTTGTTCTTGCGGATGAAATCGTCGTAGCCTGGTGAGGCCACGATGAACAGTCGGCGCACCGAGTCCTTGGCCGTTTCCATCTGTCGGAACATCAGCTCCAGATACTGCAGTCCCTCCTCATACGTTCGTGGCGACTGCTGCATCGTGCGCAACCCATATTGCTGAGCCACGCGTTCCACACCCTCGTAGATGAGGTCGTTGTACGATTGGTCACCCAGCGCATTGGCATCGTAGATGACGGTCACTAACGGTGCCGTGCTCGCCTTCTCCTCGTTCGGGTCGGGCTGGTAGATGGTGTCGCCGTCTTTAGTACAAGCAATGAGGACGCAGGTCAGGATGCTGACCATCATCCACAAATAGTTTTTTGTCATACGCCCATTGTTTATTGTTTATGGGTTATAGTCTCACGCCAAGCCTGAGCATGGCATTCCAGTCGTTCAGATGCCCACTGTTGTTCTCGTAATGGTAGCGGGAGTGGTAGAAATTGCCGTTCGCACAGACAAACCAGCGTGACCAGTTATACGTCACCGATAACCGACTGTTGACATTCAGCATGATGCGACTGTTGCGGCTGTCGGTATTCATCAGCGAGATGCGGTAGGCCTCATGGGGCAGCTCATCGTCGCTGTGCACAACCTCGTCGAGGGCCATCTGTCGGTAGTTGGAGTCGTAGCTGTAAGTCTTGATGTGGTTGTAGGCGGTAACCATCGGCATGGCCAGGACACTGACGAGCAGCCCCTTGATGGGCACCCAGTTGTAGGCATACCCCGCTCCGATGCTGAGCTGCCACGTGTTGATACGCCCGATGTCGTTCATGTTGAGGATGAGGTCGGCATTGCTGTCGTGGGCATAGTCGTAGTCAGAGTGGAAGTAGCGCAGTCCGGCGGCCAGCGACCCTGCCGAGCGTCGCTGGATGACCGACTGGTCGTAGGCCGCGGTGTAGGAGAAACGGCTGCTGTTGAAGATATAGACGCCCTCCAGGAGCTGCGTCTTGATTTTGACGGGCGAGCTGAGATACAGCGGCTGTATGACCTCGAAAGGCTCGGGTGTGGCCGTCTCATCCTCAGGATCAGCCATGTAGCCGCTCATCCGCGTTTCGAAATCACCACCTTCAAAACTATGAAGCCGCAGTTTGACATAGTAGCTGGCCGATGCGGTCTCAATGTCCCAGTCAACGCCCTTGTTGCTCCCGATGCTGGCGGAGTAGCCTATGCCCCATCCGCGGTAGCCCACCCACAAGCCGGCTGACCTGGAGATGGCCGTGCGGATGCGCGGCTCGACGGTGACATCGCCTACCACGCCCTGATACATCTGGCTGCCATCGAAGGTTGACTTCATGTGCAGGTCGCTCTGATTGGCAATGCCTTTGGCAATGACCTGCCACGGACGTTCGGGCACCTCGATGTAGCTGGAGTCGATGCCTTTACCTGTTGCGGCATCAATCCAGTGGCCCACTTTCCCGATGATGCCAACGCTACCCCTTACCGTCTGGGCTTGTGCCGCGATGGAGAGCATCAGCATCCAAAGGCAGCATACGGCAGTCGATAGTTGCTGTCGTCTCATGGTTACGGATGATAGGTCTTGTTTCCAGCCCTGGGACAGCGGTTGACGGTGCTCAACCAGGTGTAGCCGCAGACTTTGCATGTATGCCTCATGCCGAAGGCATTGCCGCCCTCGTCGAGAAGCAAGAGCCGGAAGTGCGGTATGCCCTCAACGTTGAATGCGACAGTGTAGTACACGCCTTGGTCGCCGATGGTGACCTCCACCGTTCCCTTGTTGTCATCGAGCTTATAGATGTAGGGCAGTCCCGTGAAGGCGCTGCCCACATAGAGCTTTATCAGGTCAATGGCGTCTTCCTTCGACAGCACCCCAATCTTATAGGCGCCCTCACCCATGGCATCGAAGAACACTCGCCCGTTCTCGTCGAGCAGTACCGCCTTCAGCTCTGCCACCTGGCTGTTTCCCTGGCTGTCGTCATCGTCATCACTACCACAGGCTGCAAAGGTACACCCCATAGCCAACAGCATCAATGCTGTCAGAAACACATAAATGTTTTGCCTTCTGTTCATATTTTGTCATTCAAGTATTTCATATTCCCCAAACGGCTGAATATCGGAAGCGATGCCCTCTTAGAAGTCAAGACGGTAGAAGAGGTTGGGCAATGAGATACCTGACTTGTCGTAACGCAGCTCACCCGTGGTGAGGTCGAAGCGCTGGGCGTAGGGTGTCTCGTTCTGTAGGATGTTGATACCCTCGAAGGCGATGGTGTGGCTCAGTTTCTTGCCGTTGATCTTGTAGCTGACGGTAAGGTCGATCATGTTGGTTGGGTCGAACTGTTCCGTCATCACCTCATCTTGCTTGTAGATAGGCTCATCGTCGATGATACCTGCGGCCACCTTGGCCTTCATGGCGGCGAGGTCGATGGGCGTGTGGCGCAGGCCACCCTGCAGGGTGTATTTGGCACTGACGTTGAACACGTTCTGCTTGCGCTTGCCCATCATCCACTCCTTACCGACCAGCAGCTTCACCATGTAGCCACGGTCGTAGAGCAGCGGACGCCAATTCTTGTCGAGTCCGCGGAATTCGGCCATCATCCATAGCTTCATGGTTTTCATAGATAGTTTCGTTTTATTTGTATTATTAATTAATTTGCTTTTTCAGTTTCAATATGCGGCGCACACTCTGGTCGAAGCGCTCTTCGGTGAGGGTACCTTAGGGGACTAAACATTTCTTTCCGCCTTTAATATAAATACCGCGTGAGGGGATGTTGCCGAGACGGCGGCCCTGCAGATCGTAGCATTTAGTGTCTGACGATTTAGTGTTTACTATTTCCTTGATTCCCGATTCTTCGTTGTCATCAATGCGCAACATGAAGCGGGCCGTAGGATCCTGGACACTGTTGTAGGTGAGGTAGGCGCGGTAGGGCGGTATGCGGGAGCCCGTGTAGTAGAAGAATCCCACCTCTCCCTGGCTGCGGCCTAAGGTGAGGATGCTGCCCTCGTTGGCATCGCCCTGGTTGACGGGCACGCCCCACTTACCCTCCTGTCCGATGTACGTGCCGATGAGCTTGTTCTCCCACTTGTCAAGTGGCGGCACTTCGCCATCGTAGGGCGTGAGCAGGTAGGTGCCGGGCTGTTCGCCCTTGATAACCACAGGAGTAGTGGCGGGCAGCAGGTTGTCGACGCGCTTCAGCGTGGCCTCGTTGGTCGTGACCGATGACTCAGTGACGATATAGGCTTTCAGCGTCGATGGCAACTGGGTAGCGAAGCCGATGTAGAGCGTTGCCCACCCGGCACTGGTGACAGTGAGGGGGAAGTAGCGATGGAGACGGTCTTCGTAGTCCTCCCAGGTGGCGTCATCGAGATAGTCCTCATAGAGGGCACCGTCGTATGAACCGTCGTTGATGTAGATATCAATGTCGCCAGAGGCAGGAATGATGCCGTCGCCCTCCAGATCAGCCACGGCGCCTTCGGGCAGGGCATTGTCGAGATAGATGCTCGTAAGTCCTGGAATCTGATAGAAGGCATTGGGGAGAATGGCATCAAGGGCACCGCTCACGGTGGCCGATGTTTCACCTCGTGCCGGCGGATAGGCCACCAGTTGGTCGCTCGTGTTGAAGAGCAGCCCGCTACGACTGACAAACACCGTGTTTTTTGGTTCCACATAGAAATTCTTAATGCCAGAGCCGTGGAAAGAAAGTCCTGAAGTTGTCGTCGCAGCGGCAGGCAGGGTGACAGACTCAAGTGCCGTACAACCGTTGAAGGCATTGTCGCCGATGGTGGTCATGGCCTTGGGCAGTTCTACGGCGGTAAGGTTCGACAGCCCAGAAATCATACCCTGGCTGAGGATGGTCAGTCCCACGAAATAGCGCAGTTCGCGGAAGGTCTGCACGTTGGTGGCATTGGTCCTAAAGGTGGCAAACTGCTCTGTCGTTGCCTCCACGGCCTCGCGCAGGGTAACCTTGCCATTATGGTCGGCATCAAAAGCTGCGAGGCATGCTGCTTCGGCGTTGTCGTCCTCGAAGGCGATGCCCACCGTACCGCTGATCTTGACGTCGATAGCTATGACACGCAGGGCTTTGGTGCTCTGGCTCTTAGCCTGGTTGGTCTGTGCAATGAGATACTCGGTATTGTCTCCCGTGCTGTAGACGGGTGACGCCGCACCGCAGGAGTTGATGACGTCGATGTAGTAGTTGTCGTTGTAAGCCGACCAGGTGACGCCCTCGTTGGGGAAATCGAAGACCTGTGTGACGTGGCCTGCACGGTCGCCCTCGGCAAAGAGCAAAGGCATGGAGAGCAGGTCGCCGTAAGGAGTCTCGGCAAAGAGCTTCAGCATGGGATAGCGGCGCAACTCGGTTTTCCAGTTGGCAGCATCGGAAAGCATCTGCCCCGAAATCATATCCGCCGGCTTGGAAGAGTAGTCGTCGTCCATTACCGTGAAGTTGCTGGCCATCATCGTGAGATCGAAGCAAGAGTTCGTATCTACCGTACCACGACGGACAAAGCCGTAGGATTTATTGTATGCATATTCCACCTTACCCGTGCTGATGCAGCGGGTCACCACAGGTCGTCCGTCATTGGTCTCCTTGTCGCTGACCAATCCCGCTCCCACGTATTTCTCGTTGCTTGTTGCCCAGCCCACATGTACACAGGAGAAACAGTCGGTGAGGGCATTGTTCTTGTCATCTACCGACCCCACCATGCCACCTGCCATGCCGTCGCTGAGCACACGACCGTGGGTCATGCATTGCTCCAGAGCGCCGTCGTCGCCGGTCAAGACACCACAGATGGTACCTGCACAGATTTCATTTGCAGAACCGCTGGCCGAGACATAGCTATCGACCACTGCCAGGCGAGAGACCTTTCCCGAGAGGGTGGCAAAGAGACCGTGAGCCGACTCACTGGCACAGTCGTCATCCTTGACATACAGGCCATAGATGGTGTGGCCGTCGCCGTCGAGGTTGGCCGCAAAGTTGGAAGACGTCCACAGGTTGGCGCCATTGCGCGGCTCCTCGTTGGTTTGCAGCAAGTGCTTGTTGATGAAGATGTCGTTCGCCAACTTGAAGTATATGCCCACCTTATTATATATAGAGGTGTTGTCGATGGCCAACCGTAGCTGGCCGACGGTGCGGATGAGGTAAGGGTCGAGGAATGAGCCGTTGCCGCCATCGAAGCCGGTGGCCGTCTGGCCGTCCCACTCCAAGCCGTAATTCACTTTGACAAGAGCCTTGCGCTCCAGTCCGTTGCAGCGGATGGTCAGCATGGCCTCGCCAGGGTCGAGGGGCTGCAGGGTATTACCCGCTACCTCTACGCTATTGCTGTTTTCGGCCAGGGCGTAGGTTACCTGCTGATTGAAGGCATCGTAGCCCATGGTGAACGACGAGGTGACATCTTGGGGTGGGAAGAAGTGCTTGGCATCGTTGCTGATATACGTTGGCAAGCTGCACAAGATGAAGTTGCCCTGGAACGTAGCCTCCTCCTTGGCCGTATTGGGCACGGTGTAGCCACCAGCGGCAGGCAGCGGTGTAGTAATGGCCGACACCTTGTCGCCTAAGTCGTAGCCCATACCGTTGGTGGGCAGGTCGCACAGCCAGCTGTCGTAGGTGAAGGAATGGTTGCTGAAATAATTAATGCTGGGTTCGTAGGGAAGGTTAGTGCTGCCGAAAGCAACGCCATAATGAGTGGAGGCAGAGGGTTTCACCATCATACCGCAATACTGACAGTTAATGTTTGAATAGTAAGCCGTTATATGACTACTTCGTTGGACGTCACCAAACACGCCACCCGCGTAGGTAGCCGTTGCAGCATCGATGAAGGAGCAACTGAAGCAGTTGCTGATGGTCGTGCTTTCCTTTCCAATCAAGAACTTCCCGACAAGGCCGCCAACCGTCGTTCCACCCTTTAGTGATGTTGCTGTGCAGCAATAGGTCATCGCCGCCGTTGCTGTCGTGGAAATGGTCTGTGCATAACCTATCAGTCCGCCCATAATGATATTGTTGCCAGTAGCCGTGATGTTGCCTGACGACGAGCAGTGGTCGACGCTGTTCACCGTACATGAGCCTGCCAAGCCTCCCACGGAAATTTCTTCGCTGCCTGTGTTCGTGCAGGTAATATCGGCCACGGCGTGGCAGTCGGTCAGGTTGTCGGCACATTCGCCGACGAGTCCGCCCACATCGGCCAAGTCGCTGGCGGTCAGAGTGATGGAGGCTCCCTTTACTGCCAAGCCGCTGATGCTACCATCCTCAATGGTTCCGAAGAGTCCGAAGTAGCTGGTGTAGCTTGTCGATGTGGCCGTAATGGTCATGCCGCTCACAGTATGGCCATTGCCGTTGACAGTGCCTTTGAAAGAATGGCTGTTACGGCCGATGGGCACCCATACCACCTTGCCACCGTCGGTTTTGTCCAGCGAGAGGTTAGCAGTGATGGAGAAGTGTTGTCCAGAATAGGTCTGTCCGTCCTCGTTGACATTATAAGCCAATAGTGCCAACTGCTCTGGCGTGCTGATGAGGTAAGGGCTGCCGGAAGAGCCGTCTCCTCCACCGAAACTACTGTCCTTGTAGTTGTACCACGTGTTACTGCCAAAGCCGTCAACATTCACGTTATCAGCCCATGTCTGACCGACTGTCAGAGTCGTCAGCAGGATTGCTGTCAAAATCTTTTTATGCATTGTCCTATTTTCTATCATCTCAATAGCTATACTTCATGATTTCCTCGGTGGTGCCCAACAGATAGACACCATGCGTCGAAAGGGGTACGAACAATTTGGTGCCTGTGACTGTAGCGCGATACACCAAGAGACCTTCTGCGGAGAAGACACGCAAGGTGTCGCCGCTCTTCAGCCCACTGACACTAATACCACTCTCCTGCCGCTCAATGTGCAGTGTGTGCGGCTGTTCCTGTTCTCGAAGTTGCTCGATGCCAACGACTGTCTCGGCGGGCAATAGTGTGACATAGTGCGTGTTCTCGTTCTCACGTAGATTGTCCACATCTATGCCGTTGGCCTCAATGTGGATGTTGAGGTAGGCATTTTCCGGCTCCATGATGCCTGACACATCGACGGTGGCAAAAGCCTTGCGTACGCCGCCGAAGTTGAAGAATTCGTCAGCGGTGACCACCGTCTCTGCCTGGTCGTTGATAGGCTCGGTGAGTCCTGGGTGCGGATAGATGCCCACCCGCACCTTGTTGTGGGGTTTCAGCCCGCGTGCCGAGTGGTCGATGAGTTCCACGAGGAAGGCGTTCACACCATCTTCGACCGTATGTCCGATGAGGCGACACTCGACGTCTTCCATATCGACGTGGATGACCTCTTTCGCCTTCTTCTGGCGCATGAGACTGATGTTCCGGCGTGGGTGACGGCGGGCCTTGAACACATTGTCGTAGGTCACCTCGACATGGCTCGACAGGTAGCCGTCGAAGTCCTCGGTGATGGGATATTCCACGACGAAGGTCTTCTCGCACAGAGGGGGCACATAGGAGCTATTAATGTCGAATGCCTGGTCATTGATGGTGGCCTTCACATTATGGATGGCCGATGTGCCGGTATTGCGCACGGTGACATTCACGGGCAACACACTGCTGCCTAACAAGGCGTACTGTGTGTAGGAAATGTTGTAATCGAAGCTGTTGCTGAAGTATTTCTCGTTCTGCATGACCACGGCACCACCCGATGACATGTCGGCCAGCGAATAGACCACCTTGATATGGGAATCGTCAAGGACGCCGTCGAAGTCGCAAAGCACAAGGCTGTCACGGTCGCCACCCAACGTGATGGGAGATGTGATGCAGGGTACGGGCTGCAGACTGATACGCGAGGCGTTGAGCATGGTGTGTATCTCGTCGGTAGCTTTTGCCAGACCATCTTCATTGCGAACGGTGTTGCTCATCTCCGTCCACAGCACTGCGAAATCGCTGAGATTCTCAGCGGAACGGTCGCAGATAATCTTTACGCGCTGGGGCGAACAGAAGTTTGCGCCCACATCGCTGCCGGCCACGCCGCTGCTGGTGCCGTCCATATTGAGCGTCTTGACGAAGATATCGCGGGTGGAGTCGTTCTTCTCATAGAGCATGGCGGCTACGGTGTGCTGGCCCACACGGTTCAGAAATATCTGTATCGGTTCGAACTCATCCTCGTTGAAAACTGGCTCCTTGGTGACTAAGTCAACCGAGGCATAGTTGAACGTATTATGCCGACTGATGGAATCCAAGGGATAGACCGTCATGCACGAGCCCACGAGCACAGTGTCGTTGCGCATCACAAGGTCGTACTGCGACATGACTTGCTCTTCGTCGATGGCGAAAAGCCCGATGGGTTCCAACCACCGGCTACCGTCGTAGATGGAAAGCACAAGGGCACCGTCCATAGCCGTGTTGTAGAGCGAGTCGGGAGAGACTTCCTCATCAATGGTGTATAGCTTTCCACGCTGCCAGACACAGGCCGCCTTGCCGTCGTCCTGCATGGTGACCATGGGCTTGGTGTTGATAAAGCCGTCGCCCGAGGGCATAACCACGGTCTGGCGCCACGTGCTGCCTTCCTCACGGATGTTGGCCATGATGCTATTGTGCTTAGCCAGTTCGTTGCTCTGCACCATAGCGTGTTCCGGCTGCAACTTATTAGCATCGACGATGGTGTCCATCTGCTCGTAGACCACTATCTCATGTTTCCCGTGCTTGGAGCGGTTCTGGTTTGTCGTGGCAGTGGTATGGTTAGTGTTAAGGTTAACCGTCTGTCCTGTCTCGGCGTCAAAGATGCCGATGCGGTCGTCGTTATAATCGTCAGGCTTGCCTAAGTCGTTGAACACGACGTGGCGTTCGTCGAGGAGATGGGGGTTAACGTTGCTGGCCACATCCTCAATGATGGGCGTACCAAGATCGGTAGCGCTGAGCGGTGGCAGCCGGCGATAACTCTGTCCCACAGTACGGGCCTTTACCCCGTTGAGCCAATAGGGGAAGTCGGGGTGAAGGGGGTTGTGGTCGTTGTTGGGGGAATACCACTGATTGCCGATGGCCACGCCAGCCCGACCCGACCACTGGAAGAAATAGGTACGAAAGTCGGCGAAGGCACTGATGCCCGCGATAGCCATAGCGTGGAGTCCTCCTGACGGCGCGGGGTCTGACAAGCAGGCGGCCACGCCCGCTGCACCAGCGAGTTTGCCACCACAACGCAGACCCGCATTGATGAAGAGAACGGGGTTGGGCGGGGTACATAATTCTGCCCAGGCTCCCAGCTTAATCCTGGCAGAGGCAGTGGCAAAATAGCCGAAGTTCTTGGTCGATATAGGTAGCTTCGTGTTGAAGGTCTTCAGTCCAAAGTCGAGTTGCATTGAGGCCTCGAAGGTGGCACCGATGCCGAATGTCGGTATCTTCTTCAGCAGGTCGGCAATACCGCCAGTGAGATACTTGTCGAGAAGGTTAGGAACGGTGAGCCCTATTCCATAGCCGATGGTGCCACTGAGGTTTTTCAGGTGGAAATATTCTTTGGTATTCTTGCTCAACGGTATGTCGAAAGCAATTTTACCACTTCCAAACCAGCCAACGCCGACGCGCTGCGGTGAGAAGTCGAAGACGTCGTCTATCTCTTCAGCCATCCAGTCGTCTAACGACGGACCGTCGTCAACAGCACTGTAACTTCTGCCTTTGTTATCCTTTTCGTAGATGGAGTTGCAATATTCCCTCGCCTCCTTACGCATTTCGGTAAGTCGCTCGTCTTCACCTTCAGGCAATCCTTCACCCTCCTTTTCGCCACGGTTGTAGTCGGCTTTGACGCTGATGCTGAGAAGTTGTTTCACCGAGTTCACCACCACGGAGGTCTTTATATTGAAAGGACTGAACTTCAGTTTCGCCGATACGGGTAGGTTGAACGAGGTCCCTGAGTCGCTGAAGCCGCGCATCACACTTTCGTCTTTGTCGCCTCCGAAGTCATTGTTCACCTTCTCTTCAGCGATTTTCTTCATCGCCTCGCGGTCTATGTGCACCTTCGTCAGGAAGGGGAAGGGATCGTAGGTCTGGTTGCCGTCGTTGATGGCCATTCGGCAGCAGACGTTCTCAGGAAAGTTAGTGGTGAGGTCGTAGCTGGAAATAAAGTATGTGCGTGTGAAAGCGGGATACTCCGTCCCGAATGTGGTCAGCGACGTTGGGTTGATGGTGGCCACGCTACTACCGTCATTGGCATTGGTGAGTTGAAGGTAGGCCTGCGGCTGCTGGCTGCCACGTGGCGTGGAGTAGACCAGTTCCATACGGGCATAGCGCTCAATCTTCTGTCCGTCGAGCACTTTGGGCCAGTTGCTGCCGGCATCGTCCATAAAGCAGAGTGTGTCGGCCTGGGGTATGAGCGAGATGTCGAAGTCGTGGATGTCACACACGCAGTAGTCTTCACCGTTGATGAAGGCCACAGTCTTGGTGTCGTTGAGCGTCATCAGGTGCTGGCTGCTCAGCATGAGGCCATCGCTGCTGCCATTGCTGGCCTGAAGGATGATGTTGGCGGTGCAGCGCGACTCGTCGACGATGCCCGTCACGGGGTCTGCGGAACCGGGATAGCGATAGAAGGCAGGAATGCAGCCCGACGCAAGAATCTCTAAACAGGCTGGTTTGCCGTTGGTGATGACACGGTGGGTCTTTGTACGCCGGTCGTAGCCGTCATAACGCACAAGCGGGTCGTAGGCGCGATGCCCGTCTTTATCGACAGACTCGACATTGATGGTTGCCTTGCTGACATTCTTTCCACGGCTGTTAAAGAGGCTGATATAGAGTGTGTCGTAATGTTCGTAGAGGCCGGTGCCTATCCAGTTGAAGTTGACCAATTCACGGTTTTCATGCTTGTCAAGATGGAAACCAGTAGACAGTCTGGTGATGCCGAAGTCGGGGTCCAGCGTGACACCAGTGTGCAGGCGGGACTTGTTGAGCCGCAACTTACGTTCAGAGTTAAGGCTTTCGTTAAGGTTGGTCAAGAACACGTCCTGTAGTGTCTGGCCTTCTTCTACATAGAAGCTTTGGAAGGTCTTGCCCTGCAGTTCCAAGGTATTGAACTCTAACTGTGGCTCGCCATCATCATCGGTATAGCTTACTGCGTATTCCAGACCGTAGGTCTCGCCCGACAACTGCCGCTTCGAGTCGAGTTGGAAGATGTAGAGATTGTCGTCGTTCCAGTCGTAGACGTAGTATTCGAACCTGATGGAGTCCTTTTCATTGTTCGTGGGCCATACCTTGATTTTCACAGGTTCGTCCTGACGGGGCACATTGACGTAGAAATAGCGGCTGACGCTCACCGACTGGTGACCGCCCACGCCATCGTCTACTGACACCTCATAGCTGCCGCTGGTACCCTTGCCATCGTTGATGCGGAAGCAGAGCAGGCTGTGGTCGCGCATGGTCCAGAATTGCTTCTGCTGTGTCAACCCTTTCTTCTCCTCCGATGCAAACATACGCATTACCGCATCCACCTCTACCTGATTGCCGGCAATGTCGCCGTTCTTCACTTCTCGCCAAATGAGCCCAGACTGGTCACTTTCAATTTGACCAAAGTTGACAACATCGGAGACGTTGTTGGAGAAATAAAGCTTGAAGCCCTGACTCCTTAATGGCAGGCAGACCATAAGGAGGCAGCAGAAAAATACAAGTTGTTTAGTTTTCATTGTCGTTTCTGTTGTTGTCATAAAAGTTCAGACTATTCGTCATCATCCCACTCCTGGCTGCGTGAGCCCCTGCTCAGTGCCTCCGAAGTGCCCTGTCTTGGATTGAAGGTCATCGACTGTGTCGTTCCTGTCAGCAGGGGGACACTGATGGCCTTCACCACACTGACAATAGGTTTTTGGTACTTTGTTTTTTTCATTCTGGTAGGTTGCTTGTTTAAGATTTGCAAGTTCTGCACAGACGATGTCGAGGCATCAGACAGTGGTAGCCAGCTATTTTAATGGCTGGTAATAGGTTACGCGTAGCGGGCGTGCCGTTGGTACGCGACAGCAACCAATGGTAGGTCGCGTACCTAAAGGCTTCGCTCGACTCAACTCACGCTCGGCAGAGCTGATGCGAGCATCGCTCTGTACTCACTTATTCGATGAGTTGAGCTTCGCTCGACTCATCTCACGCTCGGCAGAGCTGATGCGAGCATCACTCTGCGCTCGCTTATTCGATGAGTTGAGCTTCGCTCGACTCATCTCACGCTCGGCAGAGCTGATGCGAGCATCACTCTGCGCTCGCTTATTCGATGAGTTCAAAATGCTGGAAGTCCTTGCAGGAAGTCCAGTCACCGCCCCACTCAAAGCCAGCCTCGGTGAAGAGCTTGAAACAGAGGTCGTTGTGGTCAATCTTGTACGGGAACGTCAGCGTGCGGTCGCAATATTCCACGGCGGTGGCAGGTTGCACATAGCGTGTGCCGTCGGGACGGTCTTTGTAGTAGGGGTTGTAGAGCGTGTTGATGTCTACGGCCAGGCCACGTGCATGCTTCGAGAGCTTGGTGGTGCCGGCGATGGCACGGTAGCAGAAGCACGACGAATTGTTGGCACGCATCTGCTTCTCGTCGTCGGCATCGAATTCATCGGGGAGCACCATCAGCTGGATGGGGTAATGAGCATCGTAAAGCTGGTGCAGGATTTTCGCGACGCGGTCGGCTATCAGCTTGTTACAGATAATTTCGCCTACGTGTATCTTCTCATCGTAGTCCCAATGCAAGGCCCGGATATGGCGCAAGTCGTCACGACCAACATGGGGATTCTCTTTGTAGGTCTTGTTCTGCATCCGCCCCCAGACATTGTCGGGAATAGGCTCGGCGGCAAAGCATTTTTCCACGCCGCCAAAAGCCTCGACTGCCGCTGCAGGCACTGTCTTTCCGGCCTGCCATTCCTTGAGTATCGTCAGGTCCTCTTCGCTATAGCCTGGCTTCACAGTGTTGTCGTCACTCTTACAGTTGGCAAACATGAGATTGCTGGTCAGAATAAGGACCAGGATTCCTAAGAGATTCTTTTTCATCGTTGTCCGAATAAGTTGAGATTATCGTTAACGTTATTTACACTTGATATCCTTGAACTGCCAGGTGGTGGAAGGCTCGATGAGGTCGAACTCATTGGCCTCTTCGGGCAGGGCGGGGAAGATGAGGGCGAAACGCAACTTCTGGGTGGGCCAGGGGATGAAAGTCTTGGCCGGCTCCATTGTCACGTTTTGCACGCTAGCCAGTCCCAGCTTGCCGCCTTTGTTGCCCTTGATGTAGGTTGCACCCTTGATGTAGACGGGGATGTTTGCCGAATAGGCCTCAATCTCCATCTCGACACGCGTCTCGCTGTTGGAGCATGCCACACGCAGGATTTTCACGCCACTGGCATTCTTTTTGTTCACGAAGACGGGATTCTCTCGCACATAGCGGTAGGCAGAGTAGTCGGCAAGCGTCACCTTGGCGTTGTTGAGGATGCTGGGGCCGTCGTCCTCACGGCCTGCCTTGACGTAAAGGCTGGTGATTTTCTGCGAGATGGCGCGCTGTTCGGTGTAGCCATACTTGCAGTTCAGTTTGGCGGCCTCCTCGTATTTCCCCAGAGCTTCCTCCCAGTTTTCAGCGCTCTCAGCAGCCTTGGCCTCGGTCATGGCATCCTGGAAGCTCTGCTCGAACTCCACTTTCTGACGTGCCAGGATTTCCATCTCTTTCTTTCGTTCTGCCGATTCTATGGCAGCATTGGCCAAGCCAAACACGCCTCGGATGGCGCTCTGCGTGTCATAGTTGGTCCATTGGGCACTAGCGGGAAGCGTCATCATCATTCCCAGCACAAATACGATTACATTCTTCTTTTTCATTGCTATAAATTATAAGTTATTCATGTTTCGTTGTTAGAGGTTGTTAGAGGACGTTCTTGCGTCCCTTTGTTAGCAAGCGAGCAGAGCTCGAGCGAGAATTCATGAGTATAGCCATCTCAGGCGTATCGTAGCGTCATGTCTATCGACTTTTAACTCCTTCTAACTCCTTCTTACTCCTTCTAACTCCTTCTTACTACTTCTAACTCCTTTTTACTCCTCAACTTATTTCTGGATTTTCTTTTGTCCGCTACGGCTGATGCTGATGCCCTTGGCGTTGGCATCCTTCCTGACGCCCTGAGGCGTGTACCACTCGTCGCTGGTAGGCGTGGTAGCGGTGCTGATGGCCGTAGTCTTATCAGAGGGAGCGATGGCAAAGCGGACGATGAGCGGATAGTGGTCGCCTAAAGGCTTGCCGTCTACGGTATAGCCGTCTTTGTCAACCTCGGCGCTCGTGGGTGTGATGACGGCCTTGGCATCTGTGGGGTTGATGTAGAGCACCTTGTCGAGGGTCTCGTCGGCCAGCGGCTCGCTGCCTAACTCGGGATAGATGCCGCCCCGCTGCTTCTCCACCCATGCGTCGCCCACGGTGGCGAGGCCAGTAGCCTGGATGGCATCGATGAAGAAGGTCTTGAAGTCATCGCGATAGTAATAGCTGTTCATGTCGCCCACCACCACCACGGGACGGTCGTCGAGGCGCTCCATGATGTGCTGGCGCAGCTGTTCCCACTGCGACTGGCGTGCCTCGCGGTCCTTCGCCTCGTTGCCCAGCCTCTCATCGCGCGGGTCGCTGGCATCCATGTGCATGTTGTAGACCACCACCTCGTTGCCGTCCTGAAGGGTGAGCTCATGACGGCGGAAACCTTTGGTGATGAGGTCGTCGCCGGAATGGCTGAACTTGCCGAAGTTGCGGTTCCATGCCACACGCTCGTAGGCCGTTGACTGGCACTCATGCTTCCACGCCATGTTCAGACCGTCGCACTTCAGCTTGAAGTTCTGAGGATGGAGGAAGTCCACATCCTCCATCTCCTCGAAGATGACTCCACCTGTCCACTCGTCGTGGTTGTAGGCAGCAAAGAGGCGTGACCATATCTCCCAACGATAGTTGAAATCCTCCTGCATGGCCACGATATCGCAGTCTTTGGCAGCCATGTAGATGCTGATGGCTTCGCTGCCTGCCGACTTGGGGCCGTCTTCATTCACGTCGAAGAACAGGATTTTGCCGGGCAGACCGTCGACGTTGAGGGTCATGATGCTGAACGAGCCGTTGTCGCTCTGTGCCATTGCCGGCATACTGGCTGTCATTGCCATTGCGGCGATGATCGAAAGAATATGCTGTTTCATAATCATTAGTTTTCAATTAAGTAACTATTCAAATTTAGTTTATACAAATCATCCTTTTTCCAACAACGAATTTGACGAATGAAACGAATTGCTGCGCGTTGTAATTCGTTTAATTCGTTTAATTCGTAGTTTTTATAAAATAATTGTGTTCATCTACTTATTA
>JAFPZD010000115.1 GCA_017417465.1 Prevotella sp.
ACTGGGCTGCAATTTCTTTGATACGGCTGAGATGTACAGCTATTTCGAAAATGAGGAGTTCGTTGGGAAGGCTCTGAAGGAACTGCCCCGCGAACAGGTGATTATCTCCGACAAGTTCTGGCCTGAGAAACTGCCCGGACACACGTTCGCAGAGGACAAACTGAGCGAGGCAGGCATCCGCAAGACGCTGGAAAGTCAGCTTCGCCGTTTACAGACGGACTATATCGACCTCTATACGGAGCACCAGATGCGCGAGGGCAACGAGGAAGAGGTCGCTTTCATCATGGGCAAACTCATCAAGGAAGGCAAGATTCGCGCCTGGGGACAGTCATCGCCCACGGTGGAACAGATTCGCAAGGCTCACGCCGTGACACCCATCACCGCCATCCAGAGCGAATACTCGATGATGGCCCGCCAGTGGGAGAAGGACGTATTGCCGCTGTGTGAGGAACTGGGTATCGGATTCGTGGCATTCTCGCCTATGGCCAATGGTTTCCTCAGCGGGAAGTACACGGCTCATACAGAGTTCAAGGGTGATGACCTGCGCACGGTCATCAGCCGTTTCGACAAGGATAATATGCAGCGTAACCAGCCGCTCATCGACCTCATTAACCGCTATGCTGCCGAGAAGCATTGCACCCCCGCACAGATTTCGCTGGCGTGGGACATGATGGCCTACGACGAGCTGGTTCCCATTCCTGGCATGCGCCGTGAGGAGCGTGTCGTCGAGAATCTGGGTGCTGCCGATGTGGAACTGACTACGGAAGAATATCGTGCGCTGACCGCAGAGCTCGACAAACTTACCATCTATGGCGACCGCAGTGGCCTGAACAAACTGGCTTCTGTGCCAGAGAGCACGAAGGATCAGGGAGAGGTGTATAAGAAGTAATAACCCAATAAAACAACAGAAACAATGAGTAAAAAGACAATTGTAGTGGTTGGCGCAGGTCAGGGACTTGGCAACCACGTGGCAGAGAGATTTGCACAGGAGGATTTCCGTGTGGTGCTGGTGGCTCGCAGGAGTGAGGCATTGGCTGAGTACAGACAAGCGTTCGAGACCAAGGGCTATGAGGTGAGCACCGTGGCTTGCGATGTGACGGATGCGGAGAGCGTCAGGACGTCTTTCACGAAGATTCACGCCGAGGTGGGTACACCCGACGTGCTGGTCTATAACGTAGGCATCACCACACCCGATGCGCAGCCGCTGGACGAGAACGAAATCCTGCGCCACTTCAAGGCTGACGTGCTGGGAACCTTCTCATGTATCAAGGCCGTTGCTACGGACGAGTTTGCCAAGAAGCAGGGGGCCATCCTGCTGACGGGCGGTGTGGCTGCCGTGAGTCCTTTCCCCGGCTACACCTGTCTGGCTATTGACAAGGCGGCACTTCGCGGTTTGACACTTGCCATGCGGGGTGAGTTAGAGCCGAAGGGCATCTTCGTCGGCACGGTGATGGTATGCGGCATTATCGGTGGCAGCGAGCATTTTGCCCCGGCGAACATCGCCGAGAAGTACTGGCAGATGTATCAGGAGCGGAAGGATTGGGAAGTACGCTACGAATAAGATGGAGAAGTTTGTAAGGCTGAACGACGGACACGTGATGCCGATGATAGGCTTCGGCACCT
>JAFPZD010000116.1 GCA_017417465.1 Prevotella sp.
AACGAAAGGCATTCAAATGCCTCCGCAGAATCACTGAACTCGAAAATCAAGGGCTTCAGAGCACAGGTACATGGAGTAGCGGATGTCCCATTCTTCATGTATCGTTTGTGCACTATATTCGGATAGTTGTCACAGGGTGGTTATCCACGGAAGAATTGAACTGCGCCGTCATGCGACAACGCAAGACGACCGTTGCGGGCCAAAGCTGTTTGCGCTGCAAAGTTAGGCAATAAAAAACAAACTCCTTTGGTTCAAGTTGGTTCAAGTTTAGTCCATTCGGTTTAGTGTTACTAAACAGGGGGAAAGAAGACCTACCGCTCGAAGCGGATACCGCCGTTGCGGCCGCAGACATAGTTGGTGACAGGACGGCCGGGCTGCTGCAGATTGGTGAGGAAAAGGGGCTCGCCCTCGATGATGAGGCTGCACTGAAAACGGTCGTTGGGCTGCAGACGCGTGGCGACGGAGGCGACAACCTGGAACTGCAGGTTGCCCAAATAGCGGACGCGGCAGAGGCGGCCGGGCTGCCACGAGAGTGTCAGCTCGTCGCCGGCGGTCAGGTCGTCCTTCACGTTGACGTGACGGTTAGTGACGGGATTGCTGGGCACCTCGCCATCGTCAGTAAGCGAGCGGCAGAAGGCATCGAAGTCAGCAAAGCCGATGAAGCTGGCCAGCGTGTTGAGCGTCCACGGCAATGGCGTGCCTGGCGCATCGACATAGCCTCAGACACGCTTAAGGGTGGAGCTGCTAACGGTCTTGCCAAGTCGAGCACTAATATGTTCGCTCAGTTGGTCGAAGTCCTTGGGCACCTGCATGCGGCGTCCCATAGCCTGGTCAATGGCACGGCAAAGACTCTGGATGTTTTCAGTAGAAACGTGATTACACATATTTTATAAACGCGCGATGGAGCGTTTTATTGTGGGAGTGTGAATAGCAAAAAACGGTTGGGTACTGAAGGGTAAAAGGTGAAAAGTGACAAAAATCAAGTGATTGAGAAAAATCAAAAAAAAGGCTAATTAAGCCGAAAAACTTATAAGGAATTTGGCGTAACTCGCTAATTATTCGTACCTTTGCACCGCGATTTGAGAAAATCGTTGCCTTCTCGTGACGAGAGGCGCTATAGAGAAAGCATAAACGAGGGCCTTGGCAAAGCCCCTAAAAATAGAGTATATGAAAAGATTAGTGAAGCAACTTAGTCTGAGCTTTTCAATTCTGACCCTGATGCCCCTCAGTGCAGGAGCGGCCAACAAGATTGAAAGCTCAGGACAGTATGACTGGACAGCCGTGATGGACGCCATCATACTGGTTGAGAGCGAAGGAAATCCGCGCGCCGTTAGCGGCAATTCCGTTGGCGCGATGCAGATTACCCCTATTCTGGTGCGTGAGTGTAACAACATTCTGAAAGCCCGTGGGAGTAAGAAGCAGTACTCACTTAACGACCGTTACGATGTCGGCAAGTCGAAAGAGATGTTCCTTCTGATTCAGTCACATTACAACAAAACGAACAACGTCGAAAAGGCTATACGTTCGTGGAACGGTGGACCAAACTACACGATGAAGAGTACCAACCGTTATTATCAGAAGGTGATGCGACGCATGAAGTAGGCATTTAACATGCACAATGAACTGATACAAATCCGGTTGTCGGGCCCCTGAGCACGGCGACCGGATTTTTTAAACCCCTCCCGGCCTCCCCGAAGGGGAGGAGACAAAACCCCTCCCGACCTCCCCGAAGGGGAGGAGATAGAAACCCCTCCCAGCCTCCCCGGAGGGGAGGAGATAGACCCCCTCCCGGCTTACCCGAAGAGGAGGAGATAGAAAGAGAAAATGAAAAGGAATATAACAACAATACTTATCATTGTCGTCTGCCTGCTGACGGCCCTGCCCACGGTGGCGCAGCACGTGAGCTACCGTTCGACGGCCCACTACAACAAGCGTGTGGACCAGTTCGAGCAGGAGGGCGGCATCGACTCCACCAGCATCGTCATGCTGGGTAACAGTCTCACCGAGAACGCGAAGGACTGGGCACAGCGCATCGGCACTAAGAAGCACATCGTCAACCGCGGCATCATCGGCGACAACACCACGGGCATGACGGAGCGTCTCTGCCAGATCACGCCCCACCATCCGCGCGCCATCTTCCTCATGGCGGGCATCAACGACATGGCCGGTGGCACATCGTCGACGGAGGTGGCCTCGCGCGTCATTGCACTTATCGAGCAGATCCGGCAGCAGTCGCCCGAGACGGTGCTCTTCGTGCAGAGCATCCTGCCCATCAACGAGTCGAACGGCCGTTGGAAGACACTGACCGACCGCACCGACGACATCCCGTATGCCAACATGCTCATCCGTGCCTACTGCCAGTCGAACGACATCATGTACGTCGATATCTTCTCACGAATGACGCGCGGACGCTCTAACGAACTGCGGCAGGACTTGTCGGCAGACGGTCTCCACCTGACGGAGCAAGGCTACAAGATATGGGCTTTCGAACTGAAAAAATACGTTAAGCGTCTCTGACCACTTCAATTCTCCGCCCCAAAAATTTGCGCGTAAAGGAAAAATGTTGTACCTTTGCGCGCAATTATTGTTATAACCTAAAATTAACATGACTAAGGAAAAACAAATCATTGAGTGCGTGCCGAACTTTAGTGAGGGACGCGACATGAGTGTTATCAAGCAGATTACTGACGCTATTGAGTCGGTAGAGGGTGTTAAACTGCTCGACGTAGACCCCGGCGAGGCTACCAACCGCACGGTGGTGACCTTCGTGGGCGAACCCGAGGCTGTCGTGGAGGCTGCCTTCCGCGGTGCCAAGAAGGCCACGGAGGTCATTGACATGAGAAAGCACCACGGTGCTCATCCACGCATGGGTGCTACCGACGTGCTGCCGCTCATTCCCGTGGCAGGCATCACCCTCGAGGAGTGTGCCGAGCTGGCCCGCACGCTGGCCGCACGCATGGCCCGCGAGGCCGGCATTCCCTGCTATGCCTACGAGGCTTCGGCCTTTACGCCTGAGCGGAAGAACCTGGCCGTCTGCCGTGCTGGTGAGTATGAGGCCCTCGTTGAGAAGCTGACCACACCGGGCAAGCAGCCCGACTTCATGCCTGAGGCCGTGAAACAAGGCGACCTGGAGCATGCCTTAAAGACAGGGTGCACCGCTGTAGGAGCACGCGACTTCCTCATCGCCGTCAACTATAACCTGAACACCACTTCCACCCGCCGTGCCAACGCCATCGCCTTCGACGTGCGCGAGAAGGGACGTCCCAAGCGTGAGGGCAACCCCATCACGGGCACCCCGATGAAGGATGCCGACGGCAAGCCCATCATGATTCCCGGCACGCTGAAAGGCACGAAGGCCATCGGCTGGTTCATCGACGAGTATGGCATTGCCCAGGTGTCGATGAATATCACCAACATCAATCAGTCGCCGTTGCACGTCTGCTTCGACGAGGTGTGCCGCTGCGCCCAGCTGCGTGGCATCCGCGTCACGGGAACCGAGATCGTAGGCCTCGTGCCGAAAAAGGTGCTCATCGATGCCGGCAAGTATTTCCTCGAGAAGCAGCACCGTTCCACGGGTATTCCTGAGGAGGACATCCTCAACATCGCCATCCACTCAATGGGCCTCGACGACCTGAAGCCCTTCAATCCACGCGAGAAGGTGATTGAGTATCTGATGGAGGATGCAAGTAAGACTAGTTCAACCAGTAAGTCCGGAAAGCTTGTCGACCTCACCGTGAAGGGCTTCGCCGAGGAGACCTCACGCGAGAGTCCCGCCCCTGGTGGCGGCACCATCTCGGCCTACATGGGCGCACTGGGCGCCGCACTGGGCACAATGGTAGCTAACCTGTCGAGCCATAAGCCCGGCTGGGACGACCGCTGGAAGGAGTTCAGCGACTGGGCCGACAAGGGTCAGGCCGTCATGCGTGAACTGCTGCACCTCGTTGACGAGGACACGGAGGCCTTCAACCGCATCATGGCCGCCTTTGGACTGCCGAAAAAGACCGACGAGGACAAGGCTGCCCGCAGCGCCGCCATCCAGGCTGCCACACTCTACGCCACACAGGTGCCCCTGCACACGATGCAGGCCAGCTACAAGGTCTTCGACATCTGCCGCGCCATGGCCGCCGAGGGCAATCCCAACAGCGTCAGCGATGCCGGCGTAGGCGTCCTGGCTGCCCGTGCCGCCGTGCTTGGTGCTGGTCTGAACGTGAAAATTAACGCCGGTAGCCTGAAGGACCGCGAGGTGGCCGACAAGCTGGTGGCCGAGGCCAACGAGCTCATCGCCAAGGCCAACGCTGCTGAGCAGGAGATCATGGCCATCGTGGAAAGCAAACTATAGAGACTATAGGAGCTATAGTAGCTATAGAAACTATAGAGGCTATAGTAGCTATAGAGACTATAGTAGCTATAGAGACTATAGAAACTATAGAGGCTATAGTTGCAATAGGAACTATCACACCAAAAACAAAAGAAAAAGCAATGACACAAGAAGAATTCCGCAAAGAGATACAAGCCGGCATTCCCGAGGTGCTGCCCGAAATGCCCGCATACGATACCACCATCAACCACGCTCCGAAGCGCAAGGACATCCTGACGCCGGATGAAAAGAAACTGGCACTGCGTAATGCCCTCCGCTACTTCCCCAAGCATCTGCATGCGCAGCTGGCACCTGAGTTTGCTGAAGAGCTGCACAAGTACGGGCGCATCTACATGTACCGTCTGCGCCCCACCTACGAGATGTATGCCCGCAGCATCGATGAGTATCCGGCCCGTAGCCGTCAGGCTGCTGCCATCATGATGATGATTCAGAACAACCTGGATCCCCGCGTGGCCCAGCACCCGCACGAACTGATTACCTACGGCGGCAACGGTGCCGTGTTCCAGAACTGGGCTCAGTACCGTCT
Source organism: Prevotella sp. (assembly GCA_017417465.1). Taxonomy (GTDB): domain Bacteria; phylum Bacteroidota; class Bacteroidia; order Bacteroidales; family Bacteroidaceae; genus Prevotella. The sequence continues at coordinate 4,905 of JAFPZD010000116.1, forward strand.
GGTGATGAAGTACCTGAGCGAGATGACCGACGAGCAGACACTCGTCATGTACAGCGGTCATCCCCTCGGTCTGTTCCCCTCGCACAAGGACGCCCCGCGTGTGGTGGTGACCAACGGCATGGTGATACCCAACTACTCGAAGCCCGACGACTGGGAGCGCGACAACGCCCTCGGTGTGTCGCAGTACGGCCAGATGACTGCCGGCTCGTATATGTACATCGGCCCGCAGGGCATCGTCCACGGCACCACCATCACCGTGCTCAACGCCAAGCGCCTGCACTCACGGGCCGGCGACAGCCGCTCCACACTCTTCGTCACTGCCGGACTGGGCGGCATGAGCGGTGCCCAGCCGAAAGCCGGTAACATCGCCGGCGTGGTCTCTGTCACTGCCGAAATCAACCCGCTGGCAGCCCGCAAACGCTTTGAGCAGGGCTGGGTCGACGAGCTGCACGAGAACCTCGACGAGCTGATTCCCGCCCTGAAGAAAGCCGTGGCCGAGAAGAAGGTGGTGTCGATGGCCTACGTAGGCAACGTCGTTGACCTGTGGGAGCGTCTGGCCGACGAGGACATCGCCGTCGACCTGGGTAGTGACCAGACGTCGCTCCACAACCCGTGGGCTGGCGGCTACTACCCCGTGGGCTACTCGTTCGAGGAGTCAAAGGTGATGATGGCCGAGGAGCCCGAGAAGTTCAAGGCTGCCGTCCAGGCCTCACTCCGCCGTCAGGTGGCTGCCATCAACCGCCTGACCGCTAAAGGCATGTACTTCTTCGACTACGGCAACGCCTTCCTCCTGGAGTCGAGCCGCGCCGGAGCCGACATCATGGCCGCCGACGGACGTGGTTTCCGCTATCCCTCATACGTGCAGGACATCATGGGTCCGCTGTTCTTCGACTACGGTTTCGGTCCCTTCCGCTGGGTATGCTCGAGTGGCGACCCGAAAGACCTGGAGACCAGCGACCGCCTGGCTGCCGAGGTGCTCGAGGAGATGAGCCACCACGTCACTGATGACATCCGTGGACAACTGCTCGACAACCTGCACTGGATTCGCGAGGCCGGTCCCAACAAGCTCGTCGTGGGTTCGCAGGCTCGCATCCTTTATGCCGACGCCGAGGGCCGCACCAAGATTGCCTTGGCCTTCAACGACGCTATCCGTCGTGGAGAGATTTCCCGTCCCATCGTGCTCGGCCGCGACCATCACGACGTCTCTGGCACCGACTCACCTTTCCGCGAGACCTCTAACATCTACGACGGTTCGAACAAGTGTGCCGACATGGCCGTGCAGAACGTCATTGGCGACTCGTTCCGTGGCGCCACGTGGGTCAGCATCCACAACGGCGGCGGTGTAGGCTGGGGCGAAGTCATCAACGGTGGCTTCGGCATGGTCATCGACGGCAGCGAAGCCTGCGACCGCCGCATCAAGAACATGCTGTTCTGGGACGTCAACAACGGCATCGCCCGCCGCTCATGGGCCCGTAACAAAGGCTCGATGGACGCCATCCGCCGCGAGATGGAGCGCACGCCCGAGCTGAAGGTGACGCTACCCAACCTTGTCGACGATGACATCATCGACAACATAACCTTCTGAACGACTGACACATCAATGGCGATGCCGCGGCATCGTCATTGATGTACTTTCCCTTTTCAACCTTTTAATAACAGTAACACTGATGAAAACTAGACTTTTTACTGCAGCACTGTTTCTAATGCCTATGCTGCTATGTGCACAGACGGATATCAACTTTGTGAAAGGCGCCGACGTGGGATTCCTTGCCGGTCAGGAGCAGCGTGGCGTGAAGTTCCACGACCGCTATGGGCGTGAGCGCGACTGTCTGCAGCTATTGCACGACGACTACCAGATTGGTGCCATCCGCCTCCGCGTCTGGGTCGATCCGCGTGGCGGCGACTGCGACAAGTACGCCCTGCTCGCCATGGCCCGTCGCGTAAAAGCATTGGATATGGACCTCATGGTCGACTTCCACTACAGCGACTGGTGGGCCGACCCGGCGAAGCAGCCCATCCCCAAGGCGTGGCTGGGCCACAGCTATGAGCAGATGAAGGAGGATCTACGCCAGCACACTATCGACGTGCTGACACTGCTCAAGCAGAACGGCATCACGCCTCGCTGGGTGCAGGTGGGCAACGAGACCACCAACGGCATGCTCTGGAGCGTTAAGACCGATGAGCGCGGCTGGGAAGTGAAGGACTCGCTCGGCCGTACCACCATCACCTACTCTATGGGACACTTTGAGCGGCAACCCGAACAATATGCCGGGTTCATCCGCACGGGCTACGATGCCGTGAAAGAGATGTTCCCTGAGGCTATCGTGATTGTCCATCTGGACCGCGGCCACCAGCAGGCACTCTACGACCGCCACTTGGACACGCTGCTCAAGTATGGCGGCAAGTGGGATATGGTGGGCATGTCGCTCTACCCCTACTGGGCACGCCAGGACCATCCGGAACTGCTGGCCGACGACATCATCACCGACTGCATGGCCAACATCCGCCACGTCAGCGAGAAGTACCACTGCGACGTGATGATAGTGGAGACTGGCTTCGAGGTCGATGAGTCGCATCCCGAAGTGATGGACGAAGGCCGACGCCTGCTGTCGCGCGTCGTTCGTGAGGCCCAGACCGACACAAATGGCCACTGCCGCGGTGTATTCTACTGGGAGCCACAGTGTCTGCCCGGCGGCTACAGGCTTGGTGCTTTCGACAGCACAGGGTCGCCGACAGCCATCATGGACGGTTTCTTAGCAACGCCTATCCCCTAACCCAATCAGGCAGTCGAAGGTCGACAATAGACCTTTCCAGCAACAATCATTAACTGACCAGAAAATGTAGAAGCGGCACATCACAGAAAACATGGGGCGCAGTCACTGCGGCCCATGTTCTCTTCCTAGGAAACATGAAAATAATTTAGACTACTTATTATGTTGGGAAATGATTTAGCGGATGATGCGGCCCTGCTTCTGCGACCTGTCGGCATTCTTTTTCAGTTTTGCCTGAGCTTGGGGGCGTAGGTCGTCGACGGCGACGGGCTTGGTTAGCATGCCCGTGCCGTCCATCCAGCGGCGTGACTCAGCACTGGCCTCGTAGATTTGGATGCGCTTCACGGAGAGGGGCAACGGCGGGTAGACCTGCACGAAGCGGATGGTCTCAGTGGACTGTCCGTAGATCCAGAAGCACTGGTCCATGGGGAAATGCTCCATCCGCTGCAACAGGTAGCGGTCGCCCGTGTCAGCATCGATGATGGCTGAGCCGGTGGTGAAGCGCCAGAAGAACCAATCCTGCTGCTTAGGGATGGTGTAATCGAGGCACAGGTAGGTGGCGTCTTTGCAGCGATAGAGCGACATGCGACTGGTCCAGCCGTTGCCCTCGTTATACTCCAAATAGCGGCCAAGGCGGTTTTCGGGTGCTGTCTGAATATGCGAGAAGGCTGCAAACGAGCGGTCATTGTGCAGGTCGTAGTTAGGCCATGCGGGACGTTCCAATACGGGCTGTTTGTTCTCCGGGCGCTCGTCATAGGCAGAGCCAAAAACGTTCTTCGCAGAGTGGCAGCTGTAGAACATCGCGGCAGCTGCCATGAGAAGTATCAGATGATATGTCTTAGCAATCATAACAATTATAGTTTTCAATTATCAATCTTCATTTCGTAATGATCTTTCCCTTGCGAGGAATATTCTCCAGGTCATAGGTGTTGTAGTATTCATCATCGTGCTCAATTGAGCCAAAATGGAACTCCTTCACGCGCTTGCTGAGCGGGGGGAACACAAGGCATACCTGATAGACTTTGACAGTGTCTTCACGGTTTTGGCCGACATATTCGTCCTTCATGTATTTGAAATAGGAATAGTCAATGGAGCGGCACACATATTTGTCGCCTGTTCCCTCATCGACGATGGCCAGAGACTTGTAGAAGTTGACGTTGGCCTCTTTGAGCGCATCGACACTGGATTTGGGGCTGAGCCATGTATACATGAAGAGGCGCGTCTCTTTCTTGTTTTGCTGGATGGCGATAGGCGTATAGCTTGGCAAATCATTGCTGCTGCGGCCGGTGAGCACACTGTCAGTGGAGAGCAGCTTGGGATCGACGGGCTTCTGGTCGTAGTTGCGCAGGGTTGACGAAGCCGGCTGCAGGTAGCGGATGTAGTAGCCCCTGCGCTCCTTGCGGGTCTCGGCGTTGAGCGTGATGTTGTAAGCGAAGGGGTGGTTGGTGTGCTGGGCGAAACGGTGCTCGCCTGTGGGCTGACTCTCACGGTCGCGTACGGTGAGCGTGGCAATGCGCACGGTGTCGCTGTTGAGGGTGGGCTGGAAGTGACCAACGTAGGTGCCGTCGGCAATTTTGCGGGCACCGACGGCCTGCATGGTGCTGTCGAGGAGCTCGAGGGGCGTCTTGGCAGAGGAAGCGCCGAGCACACCAGCATCCGACTCGCGCAGATCGGCGGCAACAAGATTACTGTCGGGCAGTTCTGGCTCTGATGAATTCGAGATACGGCTGCCAGGAGTGGTGAGTTGCACATCCGCTTCGGTTTGCTGACGGATTACAGACTCACAAGGTCGAGGGGCTTCGCTTGTGAGTGATGGCAGCTGCCGTGCCACCGTCTTGATGGCTTCAGCAATGGTGGGCGCCGAGTTCTCTACATGTTTCTCTATGACGCCCATCGTCTCTGGACGGGCGAAGGCCACGATTGCCAGCGCACTCAATGGCAGCAGATAGGTGGCTTTCAACGCCACCCATCGTCGGGATGGTTTCTTGTACATCATTTTGAATCTTCGTTTAATTGGACTTTGGTTCAAAGCGTTGACGACAGGCTGCAGTCCCGTGCCAGTGGCTTTACGTATTAATAACAGCTGATATTCGTTTTCATCAATGCCGCTCTTAAGCACGCGGCGGTCGGCCTGGAACTCGTGGACGTCGCGCAGGTCCTGGCGGAGCATCCAGGCGAAGGGCACTGGCCAGAGCATGCGGCAGGTGAGTTCGCAGAGGAGCATGTCCCACGAGTGGCCGTAGTGAATGTGGGCCAGTTCGTGTCGAAGAAGCCCCCTACCAGTCTCCCCTGAAGAGATGGGAGCGTCCACCCCCAACCCCTTGCCAAGGGAGGGGCGTCTGAATAGTTCTGCATCGGCAGGGCTGAGCAACACCCAGCGCATCCAGCTGCATGGGGTCTTGATGGCGGGATGGACCAACACCTTGACGCTTTTGGGGAGGTTGCCGATGGGGATGGGGCGGCCTTGGCGGATGAGGCGCAGGAGGGAGACGATCGACCAGAGGTAGTGAATCCAGGCGATTGCAACACCTATTATATAAATAAGGACAAAGAGGAGGAAAATGGCTGTGCCTCCGGTTAGCGTGTTTCTATTTACAGCCCCCTCCCCCACCCCTATCCTCGTGGGGAGTGGAGTGGCTGCGCCGACAGTACTACCAGGTGCGGATGCCTCCAGAAGAATGATTCTCTGTTCCAGTTGTTCGCGTCCTTGAGTCATAAGATTCGTATGCCTTGTCTCCACCTGCACCAGTGGCAGCACCATTGAGACAACGAGAATGGAGAGGAGCACCACACGGTTGAAGCCGTGCAGCGTCTCGCGCTTCATGAACAAGCCGTAGAGTGAGTAGAGCATTGTCAGTACCACCGCCCACCTTATTATATAAATAAGAAAACTTGCCATTTCTTTAAGTGAAAAGTGAAGAGTGAAAAAGTGAAGAATTTGCTACCATGGTCATCTAAGGTCTAAAGCCAACAATGCTATATAGTCTACCTGTTAGTCCTAAGCTCTGCCAGGAAGTCGAGCAGTTCCTGCTCGCTAACCTTCTCCTCGGCTACGAGCGACGACACGAGTTCCATGTAGGAGTGCTTGAAGTAGCGGTCGACAAAGCCGCCGAGTTTCGTACGTCCGTAGTCCTCTTGCTTCACCACGGGGAAATAGATGTATCCCCTGCCCTGCGGTCGGTGGCTGACAAAGCCTTTGCGCTCCAACGACTGCACCATCGTGGCGATGGTGTTCACGTGAGGTTGAGGCTCTGGGTATAGTGCCACGATGTCCTTCGGCGCGCACTCGTCTAACTGCCACATCAGCTCCATTACTTCCTCTTCTTTTGCTGTTAACTTCTGCATAGGTTCAACGATTTTTTTAGTTTTACGCTGCAAAGATAAGCATAGAAAAGGCAACCGCCAAGAAAAGCGGTTGCCTTTTAAATTATTTTTTTAGTTGAAAAGTAAAATAAAGGATTTCGAAAGCAATCGCCTCTTACTTGTTAGCCACTTTCCGGCCATTGACAATGTAGAGTCCTTTAGGCAAGAGACCCATTTCAGAGTCATCGTTAGATAACAGACGTCCCTGAAGGTCATAGACCTTTGTGTTGTTTGCCGACGATTGCAGTTTGGGAATATCGACGGTCTCACCTACGCGATGAATGCGAAAGAAGTCGACCTTGAACCATCCGGCATTATCATTAGTGGAGCGCACACCATTGTTACGCTTATTGCCCGTCTTAATGCCGATGGTGAGGTCCTCGCCTTGAGCGACATCGACCATAACCTCCATATCGCGCAAAACGAAATCGTTGGTCGAACCGCCGGCATAACCAGCGTAGGTGTTCACTTCGCCCTCAGTCAGCAGGTTGGTATAGTCGCTCTCGTAACCATAATACTGCACGTTGTTGTTGGCAAAGAGCCTGCAATTCGTCTTCTTGTTCACTTCGACCCACAGCTTACAAGCCACACAATACGTGCCAGGAGTGAGTTTCTCGGCAGGGATGGTCTGTGAGAGCACGAACTCGTCGGGCATAGGCACAGAGTTGATCCAGCAGACGTTGTTGCCATGATAGTTGGCCGCTCCCTGATTGACACCGTAAGAATCGAGTCCGTTGGCACCCTTCTTCAACTCACCTTCAGAATCCCAACTGCACGGTATTCCACGGCCAATGTTGCCCACAGGGTTCAGTTGGCAGTCGTGGTTATACTCAAAGTCGTAGTTCTCAATGAGCTGTTCAGTGAGTCCTAGATCTTCTTCCTCATTCATACGGCTGCGTATAGCTTCGATGCGAGCATCCATTTCAAACTTGTCATCGGTATCATACCAGTGGCTGAAGACGCCATGTTCAGAGGCTTTCAGCGCTGCCTTTGCAGCTTTCATTGCCTCGTAGGCCGTTGAGAGGTGCTCATAGCGATCGGTCTTATTCTTATAAGCATAGACAAAATGATAGACAGCAGTGCTCAGTTGCTCCATATAGTGGGCATAGGCCGACAAATGGTCATAGAAGAACGTCTGCTTGTCGGCAGGAAGTTGCCCCTGCAGAGCATCGCAGCGACAGGCCACGTCGGCAAAAGCCACCATCTCGCGGCTCATGCCTGCCAGCACGCTGTCTACGGGGTTAGCGCCCTCGATACGGAAGGTGCGACCAGCCACGCTTTCGTAGCCAATCTCGGTGAAGGGGTTTGTCTTGAACGTCGTCCAGGTGTTGTTGATCTGTTTGATAACTTGCGAATGGCGCAGGTCCTGGAAGACATACTGGCGGTCGAAACCTCCAGGGAAGTCGCTCTTCTTTGGATTCCAGTAGGCGTAATAGTAGTCATGGTAGAGACGAGCCACTTCGTCAGCATGCTCCTCGCCAAAATACTGTGCACAGAAGGCCGGCAGGAAACGGTCGGTGGAATAATCGGGTGTGTTCCACATCATAGCCGCGTTGGCACTCATCTCCATCAGGAACTCACGCAGGTTACCGGCGTTGACAACGCTGAACGTCAACGGGCCCTTGCTACCCACGTAGCGGTAGTTGTCCTCCATTTTCCACGGACCTTCGGCAGGAGCCAGATGGGCACCGGTGGAATAGAACTGCAGGTTCATATAGTAGCCCAGCTTCACATGGTCAGTGTTGGTCCAGTTCACCAAATCGTCGTAAGGATAATGATCGCGCCGACCGGCCACAAAGGTCCAAAGCATGTTGGTAGCCGAAGGAGGCTGCAGATAGCCTGCGGCCAAGAGCGACGAGATTTCGTCGTAGAACGTCATGCGCACAAAGGGATTCGACTCGCCCGTTGACTGGCAAATCATGTCGTACTGCTCCTTCACCATGCGGTTGATGACGGCAGCCCGCTCAGCATCGGTTGAGGGAGCATCGTTGAAGACTGACCAGAACGGCTGGTCGGTCTTGCCACGGAAGGCCACCTGCCAGAGGTTCTCCACCCCACTGTTCAGCACCGAATTGATGTTGTACTGCCAGAATTCGCGCAGCGATGTCATGTCGTTCACAGAAAGGGCTGGCGGGGTGGTATGGCGCACCTGCTGCCAGTAGGCATCCCAGTTGGCAAAACTGTTGTTCAGAGCCACCATGTGGTGAGAGGTGAGCACCAGACCGTACTTCTTGTAGAGCATAGCCTCGCTGTTGAGCGTGCCGTTCGTAGTCACGGTGGCCGTATATTCCACGGTGTTCAGTTTCAGGCGGAGCATGGTTTCCAACCAGCGCTCGTTGTTGTAGGCGTTCAGTTTGCGCCAAGGCACAAAGAGGTCTTCGTCGTTGGGGAACCAAGCACGATAGCGCACGGTGGGCGACGGCTGATAGTAGTCGAAGTCAGAATCCACCGCAATAGCCGTCTGTCGCTGTGGCTGCCAGTCACACCAGTACCATAGCGGGGGCACACCAAGCACCTGCTCGCTCAGCGAGTAGATGGCATAGATGGTACCACGCATGTCGGCGCCTTGCAGCACAATGCGGTTGGCTTCGGCATCGGCATAGACACGATGCGACTCCTGACCGTCGAGACTTCTGGGCTTACTGAGCAGCTGGTCGACGCCATCAGTGCTCATATCAGCCACCACAATCTCGACACCTTCGCTGGTACCAAGTGTATTCGTCACAGCAGGACGGAAGCCGAGCACCTTTTCAAAGTCACGTTGCAAAGCCTCAACCGCCAACATGACCTGACTGCACTCGTTCGGCAGAACAACAATCGAGACGTTACCAGCTGAAAGTGTCAGAGGCTGCTGGCTTTCAGAGATGACGGTGAAGGGCACCCGGGCCGTTGCCTCAGTATAACCGTCGGCCATGAAATAGCAAGCGAAGTAATTACCGACTGGCAGGGGCGAAGTGAAGTTACGCGTACCCTCGACGTTGAGCGTTACAGTGCCCTCAGGCTGGCTGTTGAGATAGACGTATGTAGGACACTTGCTGTCGACGGGCACCTGTCCTTCAGGATAAATGCCAATCCAATCGTTCGTCAGGGCCGGACCATGACTGTAGCTGACGGGGATGGGCTCCCCCTCCTTGAAGGTTGTCTTCGGCAGCGAGAGCATTGGTGGCTGGGCGTCGGTAGCGAAAGGCGTAACGACAAACGAAACACGTTCACTCACCTCATTATAGCCACCGTCACCAAAGAGCACGGCAAAGTAGACGTTGGCATCGTTGACCGTAAACGTCAACACACCATCGGCAGACGGCGTATACTGGTAGGCATACGATAAGTCACTGGTACCTGGGCGTTTTCCATCGACATAAATGCCCACCCAGGCATCATTGCCCACGGGGGCATTATGGAAACTGATGCTGATGGGGTCGCCAGGGGCATAGAAGCGGTGGTCGGTGTTGATCGACACGACCGACGAGCCGGTGAGCGTGATGACTTGCGGCTCGGAGTAGTCGCTCCAGTCGAGGTTCATCGAGCGGTTGCGGCAGCGAATGTAATATGAACTTGAAAGCAGGTCGGAGGTCGAGAGCTGTAGCGTGGTGACGGGTTTGCCCTCGTTCTGATTCTTTGGTAAGAACTGTTCATCCACGTCGAAGTAGTCCTCGTAGAGCTGAATGTGGCTATAGACCACGTCGGTGAAGTCAACGTCACGGGCCACCTGATACTGACAGCTGTGAAGGTCCTCGGGCGCATTCTGCTGTGCAATGGCGACGGGCAGGGCGACGGTGCCATTAGGAACGGCCAACACTGGCTTGGCGGGCTTATCGGCAGCAGATAATTTGCGGGTGTAACGGTCGACAAGCACATTGTCAAGTGCCAGGCGGGCATTACCGATGCTATAGGTCTCGACGGTCAGCTCCTCGGTCACGGGGTTAAACTCCAGAAGCTGGTAGGTCCACTGGTCGATGGTCTTCTGCACCTCATCATGGTTGATGTCTGCAGGACTGGTGCCCCAAAGCTGCTCATAGTCCTGGGCCGAAGTACCCACGCCACCTCCAGTAATCATGTGATAGACGGGCCACTCGGTCATCTGTCCGCGGGCATAGAGATGATGATGACCGGCGCAGTTCAGCACATGCTTGGGCGAGGCTGACAGAATGGGCATCATCTCACTCTGCATCCACGAGCTGTAATCGCCGGCCCACTGCTCAGCATAAAGCGGACGATGCTGCACGCTGACGATGAACTTCACCGAGGGGTCAGTGTCGGCCGCCGTAATGACCTGCTGAGCCCACTGCTTCTGCGCATCGGAAGTCCCATCGGTGTTGAGCACAACGAACAGCACGGGGCCTGCCTGATAGGCATAGTAGAAAGCCGAATGACTCTGGATGCCCTGATACGTCAGCTCGCCATACGACTGATAGTGGCCTTCATAGAGCTTCAGTTCGGGGTCTTTGAAGAGCTCATGGTTGCCTACGCAGGTCATAATGGGCAGACGCGACATCACCTCACGCGACTTATAGAGATGGGTGAACTCATACTGTCGCACCGAGCCGGAGTCCACTTGGTCACCCACATTCATCAGCAGGCGCACGTTGTCCTCCAGGGCATCGCCGCCCCACTTCTGCCGAGCCTTCCGCTCAGCCATGCGCAGCAGCCACTCATAGTCAGAGTGCTCGTTGCGCTGGTGGTCGCCAATCATCAGGATACGGAAAGGTTCCATGCTATCCGCCTTCGGCATGGTGCGGAAATGTCCCATTTCGCTGGTCTGTCCACCCGAGCTCACCTGATAATAATAGACGGTGTTGGGCTGAAGTCCCGTCAGTTGGGCGGTGTGCCAATAGTAATTCGCAGACACCAGCCGCGCCGTTGAAGTGGCTTGACGGGTGAGCGACGCGGGTGAAGTGCCGTAGTTAACACATGAACCATCGTTGACGTCTGTTGTCTTCCAGCAAACTTGCATGCTGTGGTCAGTGGGCTCATTCAGATAGGGGGTGGTCATCGCCGAAGGCACGTAATCAGGCTGAACAGTGAGGCGAATGGCTTTATAGGTGCCGTCGCCATTGTCGAAGTAGTAGACATCAGGATCACTCAGAGTGACACCATCGATGGCATGCGCTACGCCAATCTTCGAACGATACTCACGGAAGCTGCTGATGGTTCTCGGTGTTGTAGAATCATCATTGGCTGCCAGGCCATCATACGCATGGAATGCAGTGAACATGACCGTAACGGAAAGTAACAAACGGGATAAATACATAAGACATTATACGTTTTTGTTGTTGTTTTTAGAATGACGGAGCAAAGGTAGTACTATTTTACCATAAAAGCTACAAAATACTCTTCATAAAACAACAAAAACAAGTCATTTGAGTTAGGAGTTAGAAGGTAATTAGGGGAGCTTCACTGCGCAGGATAATAATTGTTTCTGAATCCCGAGATTCACGCACTTATTCTCGGGTTTTGCGAATCTATTCTCGGGTTTTGCAAATCTATTCTCGGGAATTGCGCACTAATTCTCGAGAGAATTGCAAGTTGAATCTCGGGATTCGCGAAGGGAAAAGCGAGGAGGTTAGAATACCCAAAAAGTATTAGAATTAACAAAAAAACATCCTGCACTTCCTACACTTCCTACACCTAAATTTGAGTGTAGGAAGTGTAGGAAGTGTAGGATAATTTTCTGTTTAAACAAGTATCGTAGCGTCAAGTCTATCCTACTTTACATCCTCCGCTCGGCTTTGTCGCTTCGCTCTGCGAAGAACTCCTTACTCAACTTGCGAAAGTTGAGATACTACTTTTCAAGAAAACGCTCTATCTCTGACATGTCAATGTCGCCAAGCGTTGAGCTGAGTGTGGCCGACAAGCCGGGGAGCATGAAGAACTTCGACTTGCCGTATGACACGATGATGGTCAGCTCGACTTTTGGGTCGGGTTCCTGTTTGCTTACTTCCAAAGTGTAGATCATGTGGCACTCGCCATCGTCGAAGATGAGGGTCTGCTCACGGCCTCCCTTCTCCGAGATCTCTGTCGTGGCATTCTCCGCCTCGTCGGCAAAGGCGTTCATCAACTTCTGAGCATACTTTCCGTCTTTGCTACGAAACTCATAGCTCTTCACGGTACGTATCACCTTCTTGGTCTTCGGGTCGCGGTTGACCACTTTATCATACTCCACGCCCTTCTTTTCCAATTCCTCAGCCACCCGGTCGATCTTTGCCTGTGCCAGTGCCATCTGGCTGCAGACCAGCAGTCCCATGACGGCTGCAATGATTTGTCTTGTTCTCATAACTATTGCTCCTTTCTAATTAGCTATAATTTTAGTTTATACAAATAATCCTTATTATCAACAACGAATTTAACGAATTACACGAATAGCTGCGCGTAGCAATTCGTATAATTCGTATAATTCGTTGTTTTATAGGACAGTCGTTCTCATCTACTTATTTAAATGATTGGTAAGTCATTGGTCACCGGTTTCTCGCCATTCAGCCTACAGTCGATGCGTCGACTCATCTGCCTCGCCTTGTCCAGCGTGTTGCGCAGTTCGGGCATGATGGTCTTCAGGTCGGTGATCTTTTGGCCATCGCGAATGATATAGCTGCCCTCGTAAAGTGCCATTTCTGCCTCACGCTGCCGATGGCCGTAGTACGCCAGCCCAGCGCCTATCAGCAGTGCCACTGAGGCAGCAGCAACCCAGCGCGGCCATAGTCTGCGTGTCGTTGCCCGTTCAGGCATGCCTTCGGCATACCATCGGAACATGGGCTGATACTTTCGTAATGACTTGGGCACCGACCCACTGAAATAGTCGTACAGCTGCTGTTCCTCGGCATTGGTTGTCTCACCCTCGAGGAAACGCTCGATGAGCTGTTTCACGTTTTCTTTCCTTTCATTCATAGCTTAAATTGTTTCATCATGTTACGTCGTGCACGCGACAAGCACTGTCTGACAGCTTCGGGCGTGCTGCCCGTCGTGCGTGCTATCTCCGCCACCTCCATGCCGTCGATATGCTTCATGCGCAGCACGGCCTGCTGGGCACTGGGCAGCGACAGGAGGAGATGCTCCAGGCGTTCACGCTCCTCACGACTGATAAGTGCCGTTTCGGGCGTATGGTCGTCAGCCAGCAAGGGCATCTGCTGCTGTGATGCATGCCACTGCCGCTTCTTGTTCAGCGCCATCCGGCGCACCATCACCACGCCGAGCCCATCCATCGAGTGGTAGTGCGAAAGCTCCGTGCGCATCGCCCACAGCTTCAGCACGGCATCCTGCACCGTGTCTTCCGCCTCGTCGGCATCACCCAGTCGCTGGCGTGCCTCGGCTACCAGCCGTTGGCGCATCCTGCGCACCCATTCTTCGAACTCCTGTTGCTCCATATTCATAGCTAAGACAATCAAAAAGGTCGGAATGTGACATCCCGTAACAAAGATTAACAGTGGTTTCAGCCTTGAATGGCGTGAAAATGCTTACCTTTGCAGCCGAAAAATCTAATATACCCTACTATGAACACTCATTACATCTCTGCCGAGCACCTTACACCGGAACGCATCGGCGAAATCATCAAGAACGGTTACAAACTGGCTCTCAGCGACGACGCCCGTGCGCGTATTGTCCGTTGTCGCCAATACTTGGACGAGAAGATCGCCTCGCAGACGGAGCCCGTCTACGGCGTCACCACGGGCTTCGGCTCCCTCTGCCAAGTGAGCATCAGCAAGGAGCAGCTGTCGCAGCTGCAGGTGAACCTCATCAAGAGCCATGCGTGCGGCGTCGGCGAGCGTGCCCCTCGCGACATTGTTCGCATCATGATGCTGCTCAAGATCCAGTCGCTCAGCTATGGCTATTCGGGCTGCAAGCTCGACACGGTAGAGCGCCTCATCGATATGTTCAACAACGACCTGGTGCCCGTGGTCTACCGCCAAGGGTCGCTCGGCGCTTCCGGCGACCTCGTGCCGCTGGCCCACCTCTGTCTGCCACTCGTCGGCGAGGGCGAAGTAGACATCGACGGTGAGGTCGTCAGTGGCAGCGAGATGCTGCGGCGCATGGGCTGGAAGCCCATCGAGATGGCTTCGAAGGAAGGGCTGGCACTGCTCAACGGCACGCAGAACATGAGTGCCTACGCCGTGTGGAGCATCCTCGAGGCAGAGCGACTGAGCGACTGGGCCGACCGCATCGCCGCCATGTCGCTCGATGCCTTCGACGGCCGCATCGAGCCGTTCCTGCACGTCGTCCACACCGTGCGCCCCCACTTGGGGCAGATTGAGACGGCGCGGCACATCCGTGAGCTGCTCGAGGGCAGCGAGCTCATTCAGGCGGAGAAGGTGCACGTTCAGGACCCCTACTCTTTCCGTTGCGTGCCGCAGGTCCACGGCGCCGTGAAGGACACGCTGCGCTACGTGAAGTCCGTCATCGACATTGAGATCAACTCGGCCACCGACAACCCGACGGTGTGCCCCGACGACGACATGATCATCTCGGCCGGCAATTTTCACGGCGAGCCCATCGCCCTGCCCATCGACTTCCTCTCCATCGCCATGAGCGAGTTGGCCGACATCTCCGAGCGACGCATCTACCGGCTGGTGAGCGGCTTGCGCGGGCTGCCCGACTTCCTCGTGGCTAACCCGGGGCTCAACAGCGGTTTCATGATTACGCAGTACACCGCCGCCTCGTGTGTCTCGCTGAACAAGAGCCTCGCCATGCCCTCGTCGGTCGACAGCATACCCTCATGCCAGGACCAGGAGGACCTCGTGTCGATGGGCGCCAATGCCGCCATCAAGCTGCAGAAAGTCATCCTGAACACCGAGCGCGTGCTGGCCATCGAACTGATGAACGCCGCACAGGCCCTGGAGTTCCGGTTCCCCAAGAAGTCGTCACCCGCCATTATGAAGATCCACGAGGCATTCCGCCACGAAGTGCCCTTCATCAGCGACGACGTGGTGATGTACCCACTCATCGAGCGAGCTATACAGTTCCTAAGGAGTTAAGAGTTCCTGAGGAGTTAGGGGGAGTTAAAGGGAAGTTAAAGGGGAGTTAAAGGGACGATAGTTGGGGAAGTAGGGGAACTCCTAATTCCTAATTCCTAACTCCTAATTCCTAACTCCTAACTCAAAAGGCAACCTGCACCTGTGCCTGCAGCCAGTTGTAGTCATCTTGGAACTGGCTCCAGGTGCGGGTGTACTGTAGCTGTAGGCGGCACTTACGGTAGAACCAATATTGCAATCCCACGGTGCCCTGTGTCTGGTCGTAGCTGAGGCTCGTATTGCGGTCGTAGTAGTCGGCCGAGGCGACCATGTCCAACCCTTTATATAAAGGTACGCACGCGGTAACGTAGCCACCACGGCTACCCGCATCGCCATCCTGTCCACCCAACCACTCGGCACGCAGGCTCACGGGCCGTGCCTCCTTGTACTGGCCAGGGGCATAGGCCCCTGTCTTCAGCTCGGCGCCCACGCTGTAGCGGTTACGCCGGTAGTTGTCGCCCACGCTGATGCCGGGGTTCCAGTCCGCCGTTCCTACAGCACAGCCTGTGCCCAGTTGCCCTGAGGCCACCAAGCGAAGTCCCTTTGCTGGACGCACCTCAATCTTCGCCAGCAGGTCCTTCTGGTTGTTCAGGTCGCGGCGGTTGATGCCTTGCCCGCTCATTAGCGCCACCTCGTAGTGCAGATGGTCGTGCAGCAGGTCGCCAAAGACCATCAGACCCTGGTCGCGTCCATAGTTGACGCCATGCAGGGGGTCGGGGCCTTCGCCAGCCAGATAGAGCACTGCCTGCGAGTAGACGTCGACAAGCTCCAACTGTGTTGGCGACAGTGGGTTCTCCAACGTGTATGAATGTTTGAACTGGCCCAAGCGGACGCTCAGCGACTTGTCACGCGACAGCCGGTAATCAGTGTAGAACTCCTGAACGACGCTCGAGAAGTCGTGCATGAAGAGGAACGACCAGCGGTCGGTGATGCGTGCCTTCGCCCATAGCAGCGTGCGCTTTAGGTTATAGCTGTTCTGCTGGCGGCCGCCGGCATCCTGCCACGACCAGCCGCCCTGCGCATAGCCATTGAAGGTGATGCGCTGTGTCAGCTCGTTCATCCACTCTGATTCGGTTGATTGCTGCGCGTGGCAGCTCATGGTGGCGGTGATCAGTGCCACAGCTAGTGCGATGCCTCTTGTCTTGTTATCCATCATTCTCATTACCTTAATTTGTTAAGTCGTGCTTGTGATTTTGCCTGCAAAGTTACAACTTTTTTTCTCTCCACTCCAATCTCGCCCCCCTTTCCCCATGTCTTTTAACCTCCTTTAACTACTTCCGTTTAAAACTTTTTCACCTTTTTACGCTTTTTCTCCCGAAAAAAGCGTAACTTTGCAGCCAAATTAAAGAACGCGCGTACGTCACTCATCCTACCCTAAACAATGGTTATGCAAAGACTGATTCCCACACTGCTCACAACAGCCGTACTGCTGCTGACAGCCTGTTCCGGTGACAGCTCAGACGCTGTCCGAGGCGATTTGCAATCCCCCGAACAACAAGACACCGTCTACACCGAGGCGGCCGCCATGAGCATCCACCGCAACAACCCTGAGCGGGCACTGCAGATCATCGACTCGGCAGTCATCGTGGGCAACGTCACTCAAGTACGCGCCGAATACCTGAAGGGCGTGACGCAGTATGCCATGGCCAACATGCCCTTGGCACGCCAGACTTGTCTCGACCTGTTATCAAGCATTTCCAACGGAAAGATCCTCAAATACCAATCCCCGGACCTTGAGCCAGGAACCGATTCCGCCACCATACAAAGCGTCTACATGCTGCTGACGAGCATTGAATACACGTCGGGCAACTATCCCGCCGTCGTCCGCTATGCCACCGAGGCATCGCGTCTGGCCCACGACCTCGACAGCCCAGCTGATGCAGCAAAGATGGAGGGGTACATCGCTGAGGCGATGGCACATACAGGGCGCACCGATGAGGGCATCGACCATCTGCGCACCACCATCGACGAACTGCGGCAGATTGACTCTTTCCAGGGTGTGGTGGGCTACCACGCCACAGCAAAGAAGCTGCTCCACATCATGCTGGAGAACGGACGCTTCGACGAGATGGTACCCGTCTGCGAGGCCATGCTCGAGCGCATCAACGAGCTCGGCGATCATCCCGAGAACTTCAGCGGAATTGCCGAAGGCTTCGACCCTGCAGAGTTTGTAGACTTCGCACGCGGACAGACACTTGTCTTCCTCACTACTGCCTACGCCCGTCAGTACGCCGCAGCAGCCACCCCACCCACCGAGGTTACGCCGACCATGCGCGCACAGCTGCTCAGGAAAGCGCAGCAAACCGAAGCGGCCGTCCACAGCACAAAATGGAGCAGATCGAAAGACTTCCTGCGCATGATAACCGCCGCCTACCCATTCATGGGCGAGTACGAGCGCTTCGACGAGGCTATCGAGCAGCTGGAGTCCACCTATCCCGACACCGTCAACAACAGCTACTACATCTGCCTCACCCTGCGTAGCGAAGCGGCGAGGCTCAGAGGCCGCACCAACGACGCCCTCAGCTACCTAAAGCGTGCCAGTACGATACGCGACAGCCTGGACATGCACAACCAGCGTGACCAACTCAACGAGCTGGCCACCGTCTATCACCTACAAGAAGAGCAGCTGGCACGTCAGGATGCTGAAGCCGATGCCCGTTTCTACCGTCTGCTGACATGGGTCATCATCGCCGGTCTGCTGGCAGCCATTGCCTTCGCCATCTATTTCTTCTACAAACGTCGCGAGACCGACAAGAAGAACCTCGTCCTCGCTCGTGAGATTGCAGAATCGGTCAAGCAGCAAGCCCTCGCCCAGCCGCTCGCTGCTGAGAGAGGGGTGGTTACGCCTTCCGCCGAAGACGCAACGCCCGCACCCCAGCACCCAAGCACCCCCGCATCTCCCTCACAAGCATCAACCGAAGGTGGGGCCGCAGAGTCTGCCGATGCCGACTTATTCGCTAAAATCCAAGACGTCATCCTTCGCGAACAGCTCTTCCTCAACCCGCAGCTCGACCGACAGATGCTCGTCGAACGCCTCGGCGTTTCCAAGGAACGCATTGGCGCCGCTTTTGCCAAGGGCAGCCAGTACAAGTCGCTCATCGACTTCCTTAACGACTGCCGACTACCCTATGCCGCCAAGCTGCTGGCCGACCAGCCCGGACTTTCCATCACCGACGTGGCGATGGCCAGCGGGTTCACCAACACCAACACCTTCGGCCGCAACTTCAAGCAGAAGTACACCCTCACGCCTTCCCAATATCGCGAGAAACTTTTCCCTAACCCCTAACTCCTAACTCCTAACTCCTAACTCTTAACTCCTAACTCCTCCCACCGTTTCGTCTGCGCATCCCCCATCTCGTCTTATTCACACCCCAATTCGTCTAAAAAGGCACACCAATTTGTCTAAGCTCTTGCACTGACGAAAAAATAATACTATTTTTGCCGCTGATTATAACAAGCATTTCCCATGCTAACAGCAGCGGTCATCATCCTCATCGCCATCGACGCCATCCTCGTCGTTCTTGTGGCCGTACTCCTGTGGCTTCACCTCCGCCACGACCAGGAGCTACACCGCAAGGACGACACCATCGTGCGTGAGATACGCGACAATGCCAACTTGCGCGACCAGCTCTACCACCACCTGACAAAGGCAAGGGGCTGACCGAAGACGGCCACCGTGCTGACTCACACACCTTATTAATATAACTAACATCAATTAACTCATAAAAACATTAAAGCGTATGAAACCGATTCGTAAAACCTCGAAGCGATGGTGGCGGGTGCTACCACTGCTTCTCATGTGCCTCATCGGAGGCAGCAGCCCGACGCTGGCCGACAAGATCAACGAGATTGAGTTCACCGACGGCCGCTACACCTACGTCAACCAATACCCCAATGCGAGTACGCCCTTCTTCGAGATGCGGATGATCTACTACGACTGGGCCACTCACCACAACTGCTTCTGGAAGAGCGCACCCGAAATCTATGTCGACGGTGTCAAGGTGTGTAATGCCAAGGAGATAGGACAGTACTACGACGGCGGCTCGGGTGCCGGCACCCAAGCCAAAGACGATGCTTACGCCTACGACAGCTGGTGGGGCAACGCCTACGACAAGACGGACAACGGCATAACCTACAGGGTGCGCTTCCGCGACCCCTACGAGTCGAATAAGGACACCGGCTACCGTAAGTTCTCCTGCTACATGCGCGTCTATATCAGCAGCATGGAGTCGGGCTCGACGCACTCCGTGACCATCAAGGGCACGTGGTGCTACAACGGCAACGATGAGCAGCATGCCGTCGACAAGACCTATACGTTCACGGTGCCCACACTGTGGGACAGCTCCCATCAGCCTTCAGCCGAGATGACAGACTATCAGACCATCAAGGCCACCGGCAAGCTCAACAAGGACGTGGGCAAGACGAAGTTGGGATTCCTGAAGGCTTCTGACGGCAAGCAACCTATTCAGAACACATCTTACTACACCCGCGCGTTCGTGAATCCGGCCAGTCTGGAGGGCCTGATAACGAAGGACAAGGGTGCCACGTCGTACAACGACCTGACCGGCACCCATTCGCGCAACGACCAACAGCAGTATGACGGCACGTCGACTTCCATCGAGTATGCTGTCCAACTGGACGACAATAGCTTTACCACCCACTACTACAAATGGTACGACGTCAGCCTGGAGGGTTGTGCCAAACCCACGAATCTTGTAGCCACCGACTTTCCGTGGTCGAAGAGAATGAAACTGGAATGGGGCGTGCAGGACAGCGACCGCTTCACAAAAGGCACATGGACCATCAAGCGCGACGGCCAGCAGGTAGCCGACAAGCTGAGCTACAACATACGCGAATGGTACGATGAAAGCCCGGCATGGGACACCAACCATCGTTATGAGCTGTACTTCGTGCCAGATGGGACAACCACGACCTACAATTCACTGAAGGCCCAAGCCACCAATAAGCTGACGCGCGTCTGGAACATTAACAAGTTCACGGCGGCCATTGACGAAGATGAGAGCAAGATAACGCTGACATGGGAACACGACGAGATTGCGGATGCCAAGAGTTCGAACACCTATACCTTGACCCTGTGGCGCGCCTTCGTCAACGATCAGGACAACTGGACAAAGGTGACCGACATCACCATCAACAGCAGCGATGTGACCAACGGCTCGCACACGGAGGAGACCAGGTCGCTGCAAAGCAACCGGGGCTACATCTACAAGCTCACCATCTCGGTGCTGGAACAGAACTATGAAGTCCTGTCGAACGCGGTAACGGTAGGCGGTTCGAAGATCAAGTCGTTCAAAGCCTCGCGCGGCACCTACAGCAACGTGGTGAAGCTGCAATGGACGGTGAAGCAGGTGGGCTCCGAAGATACCGAGTTCACCCTTTACCGCCGCCCCTTGGGGAGCACCAACGAGAGCGACTGGCATGACATCTACAGCACGAGAGGCCAGTCGACGACCTACAGCTACGAGGACGTGACCGCCCCGTCGGGCAGCTATTGCGAGTATCGCATCGCTGTCATGGGCCTTGACGACAAAGGCAACACCGAAATCAAGCACAGCGACACAGCCGACGGCTTCACCTTCTCCTCCGGCGTCATCAGCGGACGCATCACCTATGGTACTGGCATGGCCGTGGAAGGCGTGAGAGTAGCGCTGAAGCAGCAGGACGGCGACGGCGAGGAGACCCAGAATGGCGGCATGCACTCACTGCGCTTCTCGGGCAGCCGTTACACCGGCCTGTGCTATCAGACCGACACCGCCGAGATACGCAAGCTCTTTGGTGGCGACTTCACCCTGCAGATGTACTTAAGACCTGTCTTTGAGGAAATGGCCGCCAACAACACGCGTTATATGGCCTTCGACAGCTACAACGTCTTCAGTCTGTATTTACGCACTGATGCCGACAACAGGCGGTTCGAGATACAACCCTGGCTGCAGGGCTACAAGGCGTCGGGCATCTACATCCCTGCGGGCGAGTGGAGCCACGTCACCATTGTTCACTCGCGGGCAAAGGACAGCCTGAAGGTTGTCGTCCATCGGGTCGACACAACATTGTCAACGAACATGGTGGCAGGGTTCGCATGGACCGACCGGAGCAAGACGGCCAACAGCATCGCCGTTGCCAACAGCTCCGCGATGAACGCTGCCGCCAACTA
This sequence comes from Prevotella sp., assembly GCA_017417465.1. Classification (GTDB taxonomy): domain Bacteria; phylum Bacteroidota; class Bacteroidia; order Bacteroidales; family Bacteroidaceae; genus Prevotella. The sequence continues at coordinate 26,210 of JAFPZD010000116.1, forward strand.
CCGGGGCTATGTAGACGAAGTGCGTTTCTTCACCAAAGCCCTCACCGACAAGGAGATTGAGCGCAACTACAACCACCCGCTGGCAGGCAACGAGGAAGGCCTGGCCATCTATTATCCCTTAGACGAAGGCTTGGAGAATCAGACCATTGCCTACGACTTCTCGAAGACCGACGGCGTGTCGAACGGACGCCATGCCTCCACGCTGCAAAGCACGGCACAGGGCACCGACGTCATCCCCTCAGAGGAGCAGCTCTGCCTCATGGCCTACACCGACGTACAGGGCAACTACACTGTGCGCGGCATACCTTTCAAGGGCGACGGCACGGCCTACACCATCACGCCGCAGCTCGGCACCCATGAGTTCTCGCCTGCCTACCTGTCGCGCTTCGTCAGCGCCTCGTCGCTCGTCCACAGCGGTGTCGACTTCAGCGACATCTCGTCGTTCCCCGTCTCGGGCACCGTCTACTACGCGGGCACGACCTATCCCGTCGAGGGTGTCAACTTCGCCATCGACGGCGTTGCCTGCGCAAAGGAGGGCAAGATGATAGAGTCTGACGCCGACGGCAACTTCACCATCAGCGTGCCCATCGGCAAGCACTACATCATGGCCTCGAAGAGCGGCCACGTGTTTGTCAACGAGGGGCGCTATCCTGCCGACCCCGACCACACCGGCGAGCCGAAAGAGCTCTTCAACAAGCCTATGTCGGGACTGGAGTTCCGCGACGCCACGCTCGTCAACTTCACCGGCCGCGTCGTCGGAGGCGAAATCGAGGCCGACCATCCTGTAGGCTTCGGCCTGAGCCGCAACAACATCGGCGTGACACAGATGGTGGTGACCCCCGTGAACACGACACCCCTGATGAACGCCGTCAAGGTGTATAACAAGGAGCATACCGCCTTCTGGTATGAAGCCGATACGGCGGAAGTCACGATTCCCTCGGCCACGGAGCTGGTTGCCAGCACGTCGTGGCGTGGTGCCGGCATGGACAACTACAACAGGTACTTCATACAGACCGACCCCGAGACGGGCGAGTTCTCGGCCATGCTGCCACCGCTCATGTACAAGGTGAGCGACATGACAGTGGTGAAGACAGGGCTGCAGGTCGGCGCCTCGACCACCATCGACCTGACCAACCCGCTTCTGGAACTCTCCGACACGCTCTGGCTCAACGGAGAGGACTACGAGCTCTATCCCTACATCGTCAAGCTGAACCAGGTCTACCACAGCGAGCCGACATTCACCGTGAAGCAGGACGACCGCTCGGACGGCGGATTCGGTATCAAGACGTATAAGTACAAGGACGCGCTGGGCGAAAGCTTGCTCACGAACACCTACACCCCGGAGAGCCACAGCTACAAGTACGGACACCCGCTTTTCGTTGAGAACGACCCATACGTGTTCTTCATCGAAGGCTATGAGCAGTATGTTAACCCGGACAAGGCAGACGACGATGAAGGGAAGGTTTCCCGTGTGCCCCTGAAGGACGTTGTCGTCACCATCGAGAACGCGCTGTCGTCTGACCAGACCATCTTCCTCGTCACCGGCGACGTGACCTTCGACGACGGAACGACCGCCAAAGCCCAGGCCGGCGAGGTGTACGACCTAAAGAGCAACCAGCTCGTGCTCGACTCACTCGGACAAGCCTTCTACCTCTGGCATGCCGGCATGCCCAACGTGTCGGGCAACCACACGCGAACCATCTCCATGGCCTACGACATCAGCGACCGGCAGTACCTGTGGGACGGCAGCGGCATGACGGGAATCATCATCGGCGACCTGCCCACGGGCAACAACTTCGTCACCAGTGGGCCCGACGAGATGCTTATGATCCTGCGCGACCCGCCAGGAACGGGTTCCTCAGCCGAGTGGAGCACAGGCACCGTCACGTCACGCGTCAAGCTCGAAAACAACACCTGGTCGGACTCAGCCAACGGCGGCGTCACATTGAAGGCTGGCATGAAAAAGACCATGATGACAGGTGTCTTGGCCGGAGTAGGCGGAAGCGGAGACATCACCTGTACCTCCGTCTCGTGGGAGTCGAAACACGATGTCATGCTCCATGCCACGGTGGAGAACTCAGGTGAGACGGGCGAAACCATCGAGAACACCGTCAGCGTCACACAGGGCTACACCACCTCCGACGCTCCCGACTACGTGGGCGCCTACGGCGACGTGTTCATCGGTCAGGCCACGAACATCATCTTCGGCAACGCCCGCCACGTGGGCTTCCAGCGAAAGGACGACGACTTCGACATCGGCGTCAAGGACGTCATCTCCACCGGACTGGACTTCGGCACCACCTTCGCCTACACGCAGGGCTACATCGAGGACTACCTGCTGCCCAACCTGCAGAAGGTGCGCAACTCGAAACTGCAAACGGTCACGCTCGACTCCATCAATGCCTTTGACCACAGGAACGGCGTGGGCATGCACGACCTTGGACAGAAAGTTGGCAACCTCTATTTCACCACGCTGGCACCCGACGATGAGCACTACGGAGAGAATGGCACCTACACCGTCATCGTGCCAAGAATCGCAAAGACCGTACCCGACTCGGTGTCGACCGACGAACAGCTGTTCGAATGGTGCGTCAAGGAGAAACAGTGCTCCACCGACAGCGTCCGCTGGCTGAACTGCCAGATAAAGAACTGGAAGAACAACCTTGCCTTTAACGAAATGGAGAAGGTGAGGGCGTTCCGGAACCGCGACAATAAAGACAGCGTCAAGGTGGAGAACTACTCCTTCAACGGCGGTGCCAGCTTCAACTACTCCATACAGACCGATTCCACCAACCACTCCACATGGGAATGGTCGGTAAGCGCAGGCGTGCTCCTCGGCTATCACCACGGGCACGAATGTGAAGGAACAGGCGTGGACGTCGATGTTGAGGTCACGGCAAATGGTGGAAGGCACGAGTCCAGAGACTCCATCCATGGCTATAGCACTACCTACAGCTACACCCTCGCCGAGGAGGGTATCGACGCCCTGTCGGTGGATGTCTATCGCTACGGTGCCTTCAGCCCCATCTTCCGCACACGCGGCGGACAGACTAGCAATCCCCATGAGGGCGAAGTGCGCACCACCTACTATGAGGAGGACGGCAACGTCCATCCCGTCATCATGGAGGCCACGATGCAGATTGAGGTGCCGCAGATTGATGTCGACGTGAACACCGTCAGCGACATTCCCACCGGCACGGCAGCCAACTACACGCTGCGGCTGGGCAATGCCTCGGAGATAGGCGCCGACGTGACCTACAAGCTGTTTATGCTCGACGAAACGAACCCCGACGGCGCGCAACTATCCATGGACGGCAAGGTGCTCACCGAGGGCCGCCTCGTCAAAGTGCCCGGCAACCAGACGATCGCCAAGGCCCTGCAGCTCAGACAGACCGACACCAGCATCCTGAACTATGAGGGTACCCGCGACGAGAAGAGCCCGCTCTACGGCAAGGGCATCGGCATCGTCTTCGCTTCGGAGTCGCAGCCCGAGGAGATTGCCGACACCATCTTCATCAAGGCATACTTCACACCCTCGTCGTCGCCTGTGACGCTGGCACTGTCGAACACGACCATCAACACGATGACAGGCACCGACCTGACACTAACGTTCTCGGGCTTCGACCGAAACTACCACAACCTGAAGGCTTTCCGGCTGCAATACAAGGAGCCGGGGGCTACCGACTGGACGCTGCTCAAAGAGTATGTGCTCGACTCGCTGGCAGTGACGCAGAACAACGAGCTGCTGCCGAAGACGGGAGCCAGCGTCAGCTACATGAAGGACATGTCTTCGTACTCCGACGGCAACTATTTGTTCCGTGTGGTCTCGGCTGCCACCTACGGCACCAGCGAGGTCTACCGCTACAGCGACGAGATTGCAGTGGTGAAGGACACGATGAAGCCCAGACAGCTCGGACTGCCAGAGCCTTCCGACGGGATCCTTGACATCGGCGACATTCTCAGTGTCACCTTTAGTGAGCCTATTCTCTACGGCGATATGTCGGAGGCTAACAACTTCACCGTGACTGGCGTGCTTAATGGCTATGAAGTGGCACATTCAACGGCGCTGGCCATGAAGAACGCGGAGGGAACGGCCACTACCGAGGCTACTATCACGCTCGCCAATAAGGACTTCTCCATCGACGCCTGGGTCAACATCAACGGCCAAGGCACCATCCTCAGCCACGGCACGGCGGCCGACAAGCTCACCGTTAGCACCGATGACGCTGGCCATCTGATAGTCGACATTGCCGGCAGCAGCTACACTTCGACAAACACGCTGCCACAGAATGATTGGGTCTTCCTGACGCTGAACTACACAGCTTCGTCCAGTAAGCTGTCGGCCTACGTCGCTTCTACTGACGGTGAGACGAGGTTGTTCAACAATCAGTCCGTGCCTGCCTATAAGGGCAGCGGACCACTCAGTGTGGGCAAACAGATGAAGGGTGCCATCCACGAGCTGCTGCTCTGGGACGAGGCCCACGACATGACCACAGCGCTGATGAACCGCTCGAAGTCGAAGAATCCTTCAACGCGACACCTCATTGGCTATTGGAAGATGAACGAGGGCGAGGGTACGACCATACGCGACTACGCACGCAACCGCCACATGAAGATGAACGCCGAAACGTGGCATCTGGAAAATGTGAACAAGGCGGTGAGCCTTGACGGACAGAGCCACCTCGCTTTTATGGCTGCCACAGCACCCTACGCCACCGACGACGACTATGCCATCGAACTGTGGATGCGCGCCGATAAGCAGCAAGGAGAAGCACAGCTCATCCAGGCAGGAGAGATCAGCCTCTGGGTTGATACTTCGGGACAGCTGCAGCTGACGTCAGACAGTGTCTCCTACACCACGAGCAGCGGAAGTCTGACCGACAACGTATGGCACCATGTGGCATTGAACGTGCTACGACAGGGCGCTGCTGCCGTCTACGTCGACGGTGAGCGCAAGCTGGCGACGAAGGCCGCCAACATAGGGTATATCGCAGCTGACTCCATCCTCGTGGGTGCTCGCCGCTCGCACTACGCCGAAGGCAGCTTCTACAGCTACGACCGTCACTTCAAGGGGCAGGTCGACGAAGTCCGGGTGTGGGATGCTTCGCTCATTGCCAGCCAACTCACCTCGAACCGTAAGGTGCGACTCACGGGTAACGAAGACGGCCTCGTGTTCTACTATCCCTTCGAAACGAAGCGGCTCAACACTTACAGCCAGATTGAGACCGTCGGAACAAACATTAACCTGGCGACTGGCGACAGCTTGCAAATGATGCTAAAGTCGGCACCCCTCGATCCGCAATCCACGACACTCAGCTATACCGACGAGGCACCAGCACTCCGCGAAAAGCCTGTCGAGACGAACGTGAACTTCAACTACGTAGCGTCCGACACGAAGGTGGTCATCGAGATCGACGAGGAGCCCACCACCATCGAGGGCTGTACACTAAACTTCGTCGTACGCAATGTCAGAGATGCTAACGGCAACTACTCTGAACCTGCCGTCTGGTCGGCATTTGTCAACTGCAAAGAGCTGGTGTGGAAAGAGGATGTCATCACTGCTCAGCAGCAGGTAGAGACGTCCACCACCCTCACGGCAACCATCGTCAACCGCAGCGGAGCCGAGCAGTTGTGGACACTCTCTGGAATGCCTGCGTGGCTGCAGGCCAGCTCCGAGATTGGCTCAACAAGCCCCGCCAGCGAGACGGTAGTGACGTTCACCGTCTCTGAGGCCACACCCATCGGCAACTATGAGGAGACCATCTACCTGAAGGGCAACAACGGCATCGAGACACCGCTGACGCTCAACATCAAGGTCACCGGAGACGTGCCGCAATGGGCCTTCAACAAGGGCGACTACGAGGAGTCGATGAACTTCATCGGCAGCCTCTACTTCCAGAACGTGCCAAGCAACGATACCGACGACATCGTCGCAGCATTCATCAATGGTGAGTGCCGTGGCGTGGCACAGCCAGAGTACAGGCCGCGCTACGACAGCTACTTCGTCACCATGGACATCTACGCCAATGCCGACGAAGCCGACGCGCTGGTGGAGTTCAAGATGTACGATGCCTCCACGGGTACCGCTTATCCCGTGGTAAAGGCTTACCTCAACGGCGAGACCAGCCCCACCACCGTCACCTTCGAGTCTAACAGCTTGCTGGGCCGCTACGCTACGCCCGTCCGTCTCGATGCCACCGACGAGGTGGAGCAAAGCATCGAGCTGGGCAAGGGATGGAATTGGATGGCACTCGGCGTCAAGCCCGAACCGTTCACCGTTGAGCGTGTCTTCGAAAAAGCTAACGGCAGCGTGGAGTTCGTCAAGAGTAACACGCAGAACGCCGAGTTCGACGGCAATGACTGGCTGAGCCAGATCACGGCCATGAACAACCGCGAGATGTACGCCGTGCAGACCACCGAGCCAACAAAGTTCGGCGTCACCGGTCATCGTGTTAACCCTGCCGACGAGCCTATCACCGTAAATAACGGCTGGAGCTGGGTGGCCTACAACCAGTTGACGGTCATGAGCCTCGCCGATGCCCTCGCCGACATGCAGCCTCAGGACGACGAGATCATCAAGGGACAGCGCGGCGTTGCCTACTACGACAACTACGAGTGGAGCGGCTCGCTCCACCAGCTGTCGCCCGGACAAGGCTACAAGATCTTTGGCAAGCAGGCACGCACGTTCACCTATCCCGCCACCACCGCGGCACCTGCACGTGCTACCCGCACCAATTCTCAATGGTCAATGGTCAATGATCAATGGTCAATGGTCAATTCTCAACCCTCAATGTTCACCCCCGTCGACTATCACAACTATCCCGCCAACATGGTAGTCATCGCACAGGTAGTCTGTGGCAGCGAGCCAGTGGCCAACGCCGAGGTGGGCATCTTCGCAGGTGATGAGTGCCGCGAGGCAGCAGTGACCGACGACCGCGGCATGATCTACGTCACCGTGCCCGGCAACGAGCCGACGCAGCTCTCATTCGTCATTGTCACCGATGGCAAGACCATAGAGGCGGCAGAGACCATCACCTACGAGAACGACGCTGTCTGTGGTACGCCGCGCTCACCATTCATCATCGATCTCGGTAACGCCACAGCCATCCACTCGATTGGTTATCTGACTAATTCATCCGACAATTGCTACGACCTCCAGGGCCGCCGTGTGAATAGCCAAATGGTGAATTCGTCTAATCGTCAAATGAAGGGCGTGTACATCATCAACGGACAGAAGAGCGTGAAGTAGCCTGGGGAACACGTACCCACGTACCTCCGTACCCACGTACCTCCGTACCCACGTTATTGGCTGTATCGGCAATGTGCCGGTGCAGCCAATTTCATTCTTCACTCTCCACCGTTTTAAACCGTGTTGAACCGTGGCCCACTCTTCACTCTTCACCGTTTTAAACCGTGTTGAACCGTGGCCCACTCTTCACTCTCCACTGTTTTAAACCGTGTTAAACCGTAGCCCACTCTTCACTCTCCACCGTTTTAAACCGTGTTGAACCGTGGCCCACTCTTCATTCTCCACCGTTTCAAACCGTGTTGAACCGAGGCAAAAAAAAATGCCCCGCAAAAGGGGATAACCTATTGGTTATCTGCCAGTTTGGCGCGGGGCATTTTTTATCACAGCGGGGTATAACAGTGGTATCCAGCCATTTTAGCGACAAGAAAGGGACAAGGAGTCGCACCCAACTATTTGCCGACAGCTAAAACGGCAGGCCTTGCCTGATGTTTGCAAAACCTAAACCGCGAGTCCAAAAACCCCTGAATGATGATCTTGCGACTTAAGTGGTAAGAACTTGCGACTTAAGTGGTAAGAACTTGCGACTTAAGTGGTAAGAACTTGCGACTTAAGTGGTAAGAACTTGCGACTTAAGTGGTAAGATACTCTTCTCCCCTACTTTGGCGACCCCGCCCCGTTCCGCCACGCTCATAATGTTACACTGGCCCTGACGGGCCATCGGGCTGGCACAAGGCCTGCCCCTACACTGGCGGCACGCCTCGTTTCGCCACGCCTATAAAATTACACTGGCCCTGACGGGCCAACGGGCTGGCACGGGGCCTGCCCCTACACTGGAGGCCTGTCCCTCCGCTGCGTTGTCCTAGATGGGCGCTGCGCCCAGGATGTTGTCCTTGTTCTTTCCCTTTCTAATAAGTTGTACATGTTGTTTGTGTTGTCTTTAAATATAATAAGGTGGAGGGCATTGCCGCGAACACTGGCCCTGACGGGCCATCGGGCTGGCACAAAGGCTACGGGTAGGCGAGCTTGCTCAGGAATGGGCCTGCTCCTACTACTTTCTACACATCCTTGGGAATGAAGTTGATGGCATCAAAACGTACAGGTCAAAAAGAAATGCCCCACGCAGTTTGCCCTGCCACAGGACGTTTGCGAGGGGTCGCGGGGCATTTTTTTTGCAGTTTGCGAGGGGTCGCGGGGCATTTTTTTGCAGTTTCTATTCTTGCAAACGGTCGTTAGATTATGAGGCACGGATTTCACTTTACACTGTTTCTTTGTAGAAGCTCCGCGTAATCCGTGCCCCAACCATCGATTTCACGACACCGTCAATGAAGACAAAATGTATTCCAACAACCGCTATTTCGTCTGCGCATCCCTCATTTCGTCTTATTTATCCCCCAATTCGTCTAAATTGACACAATAATTTGTCTAAAGTCTTGCGTGTATTAAAAAAAAACACTATTTTTGCCGATGAAATTAAACAATCCGTCCCCATGCAAACAGTAGCAGTCATCACTCTCACCGCCATTGACGCCAGCCGCGTTAGACTCATGTCGTGCTCCTGTGGTTCCACATGGGCACGATAATACGCTGTATCACCTACCTATTTATATTATAGGCAAAACCAACAATCATTAACTTTAAAATATCAAAGCGTATGAAGTACAAGAAATTCTTAAGTCTGCTGGCATTCCTCTTTGTGGGCAATGCCTGCCTCTGGGCGGATGTGGAGGCCGACCCCTTCGGCGAGGTCGATCACACCAAGTACCCCAACACGATGACCATCACGGGCTACGTGCGACTGGGCGACGTGGTGCTCGACAGCACAGCCGTCGTCGCCGTCTATCAGGGCGACGAGCTGCGCGGCAAGAACACGCCCACGAACAACAAGAAGTATCCCAACATTCTGATGCTGACCATCCACGGCGAGACGAAGGGACAGCCACTGCACTTCAAGGTCTTTACCAGCGGTCGCGTCATCGAGGTGGACCAAGGGCTGACCTTCAGCTCCGACGTGCGCACGGGCAAGGCCACCGAGCCTTACTACATCGACCTGCCCGAACCAGTTGTCACCACACCGGTGACCGAGGGATGGGCCACCACCTGCCTGCCCTTCAACGCCGAAGTGCCTGAGGGCGTCACCGTCTGGATTGTCACGGGCATCGACGAGAACGGCGTGCTCACAAAGGAACAGCTCAAGGGCAATATCCTGCCGGCCAACACACCGGTGCTGCTACAGGGCGGCGACCTGGAAAGCTACGAGTGGCTGTCGCGAGTGGCCGATGGCGACATCGACACTACGGGCAGCATCCTCAAGGGCATCACCGAGGACACCACCTTCACAGAGGGTGAAGTGCTGGTGTTAGGCGAATCGGAGGACGGCATCGTCGGCTTCTGGCCCGTTGACGATGGCACCGTCGTCCCCGCCAACACTGCCTACATCGCTGACTTCCCCGCCGACATTGCTGGTGCCACGTTCGACGAAAACACGTCGACGGCCATCCACTCATTTGACCATTTAAATATTTCACAATCTGACAATTGCTACGACCTGCAAGGCCGCCGTGTCAATGGTCAACGGTCAATAGTCAATGGTCAATGGTCAATGTTTTACATCGTGAATGGCAAGAAAGTGCTAAAATAGAAATCCGTATTAATCTCCAAAAAACGTTACCATTATGAAAACGAAACCTATTTTTACGCGACAGAAGTGGCTGGAGCTGCTGCTTCGCAAGGTATGTATGGCGAACAGGCTGTTGCTCCTGTTCGTACTGCTCACTTCGGCATTACCAATGGTAAAGGCCGAAAAGTATATCACCGACTTGGCTGTCTTGGGAAAAGAGAACAAGAACGACATCGGCGCCCTCAATGACAAATATAAGAACCAGGGCTACACGATCGTCAACCAAGACCTTAACAGCGGTGCCGGTGGCTATTACATCTACCTGGCCTACAAGACAAGCGACACTGCTAATCCTGACGATGGCTACGTCACCGACATTATTGCCTCGACCAAGAATGTCAGCACATTAAAATTAAATAACAGAACCTACACTAAGGTTCCCGCTGACGGTTTTAATGGCGATCTGAACAAAGATGCAGGAGGCGATTACATTTACCTCTACTACACCAAGGAGCGAACGGGCTTAACAGGTCATTTCGGCACGATGCGCGCCATCAGCAAACTCGAGACCTCGAGCAACAGCAACAGCAGCAGTTCGGGTGGCATCGATGACTATGGCCCCATCATGTGGGGTGACACTAACAGTGGGGCTTGCGACGCTAACAGAGGTTGCGGCAGTGGGACTCCCTACATTTACATAAGAATGTATTTCAAAGAGCAGTCGCTGACAATAAAGACTGATCCGACGTTCGCTGAAGACCTCATTTATACCGGGTCGGAGCAATCGCTATTGTCGGGTGCGGCAACGCCTTCGGGCAACTACGGCACAATGAAGTACAAGGTAGACAATGGCTCAGAAGTCACTGTTCCTAAGGCTACGACCGTTGGCAGTCACCAGGTGAAATACTACCTTGAAGGTAAGAACAAGAATGGTATTCAGTTCGCTAAAAACAGTGGTGAGAAAACGGCGACTGTAAACATCGGTGCACCCACGATTAGACCCAGCGATGTGAAAGGCCAATTCAATCAAGGCTCGAAGGAAGTGGTTCTAACGTGGGATATATTCAGTAATCCCAGCGGCTACACAGGCTACAAGTGGGTGGTCTATCGTGAAGGCCAGAAGCTGGGAACTGTTGCATCGGACAAACCGCGCACATGGACGGACACTGGCTTTGAGAACGAGACAGAATTGGTGTACTACGTCTACTACGTGTCGAACAACTGGGACGAGGGCACGACAAACGATAACTGCATGGGTTCAGTCGAGGTGAACACCACCCGCAGGGTACCTGTGAGAGACTTAGAGGGCGACCCACAGAATACCTATCTCGCAATTTCATGGACATCGGATATCTATCCCTTAAGCTTGGGCCATAAGTTCAAGATCTATGTAGACGACGAGACAGAGCCCATCATCACCATCACACCAAAGGAAAAGCAGACATTCTACCTCTGGGAGCACCGCTACACGGACGCCCACACCGATCGCGTAAACGGCTCGGAGATGAGGAACGACACCCTTGTCTACTACACCGAGGAACAGGGACTGGGTGCCTGCTCACCTCACGACTATCGGGTTGTGGGCTTCATCGGCGACAAGGATCTCGATGAAGGCACGCTTGAGAAGAAGTCGATTGGTGCCGCCACGCGGTTCTATTCCTTCGAAGCCACCAAGGGCTGCTATGCCGGCTCAGTAAAGTTGTCGTGGCATATCGACAACCAAGGGTCGACTGCTTCGAAAACTTACATCGTAGACCGCCGCACCGCGGAACGCCCCACGGAAGCCTGGACAAACATCGCACGTGTCAACAGTGCTGATGAGAACGTGCTCTACACCGACGAGACGGCACTGCCGGGCGTCTATTACGACTACCGCGTGACGGCGATCGACAAGTGTGGCGACGGCGAGACCATCAATACCGTGGCCACCGACATCGGTTTCTCACAAGCAACAGGCACCGTGAGCGGCCGTGTCACCTATGGTACATCGGGAAGCTCGGTCGAGAACGTTGAAGTGACGGTCACGAAAGCCAGTGCTTCGAGCGGCGACGAAGAGCAGTACCACGCCCTGCACTTCAGCAACGTGGACGGCTATGTGACATGGAAGTATCCGAAGGCGACCTATGCTAAAGAGAAGTTCTCGACCGGCGACTTCACCATGCAGATGTGGCTCTATCCCGAGGCGTTCGCCAACAAGTGGATTGCACGGCTGAAAGGCGCCAACAAGGGTCTTGGCATTCAGGCAGACGGAAGCCTTGTCTTCTGTGACGGTACGGATAACTATACGTTTGGCCTGAAAATGACTGCTGGCAAGTACAGCCATGTGGCGTTGACCCGCAGCGGCAACGAGCTGACCTGCTACCTGCTTGAGTTCGACAACGACGGCAAGCCCGTGACAAAGAAAGGCACCAGCAGGCTGCAGCGTGCACTGCCCCTCGACGATGCCACCCAGTTCGAGCTGGGCTACTTCAATGGCTACGTCGATGAGTTCCGCCTTTGGACGAAGTGCCTCAGCGAGAACGATATCAAGAATAACTTCGACCATCTGCTGGTGGGCAACGAGAAGAACCTGGAAACCTACTGGACGTTCGACGAAGGTCTGAACACACAGTTCTTCGACTATTCGCGCGAGGGTACCGTCTACAACCAGCACCACGGTAAGATTGAGAACAACGTGGAGCCCTCGACAAACACGCCCAACAAGCTGGCCCTGAAAGCTAAGACCGACAACGACGGTAACTACATCATCCAGGGCATCCCGTTCACCGGTGAAGGCACTAACTACAACGTGGAGCCCGTGCTGAACAGCCATGAATTCTCGCCCCAGAAGCAGAGCCGCTTCATCAGTGCTTCGTCGCTGGTGCATAACAGCGTCGACTTCAACGACATCAGCTCGTTCGAGGTATCGGGTACGATTTATTATGAAGGCACGAACATCCCGGTCGACAGTGTGTCGATCTACGTGGACGGACGGGCCGTGTCGCGCGGCGGCAAAGCTGTGCAGACCAACGAGGATGGTGAGTTCATCGTCGATGTGCCCATCGGACTCCACTATCTCACGGCCGTGAGGGACGGCCACACGTTCGTAAACGATGGACGCATCCCTGAGGACCCTGCTGGGCTGAACGAGTCCATGCAGGAATTCAAGAACCCGCTCTCTGGCCTGCGCTTCTTCGACAACACGCTGGTGCCAGTGGCAGGGCGCATCGTCGGTGGTGCCATCGAGGGCGAGAAGCCATTAGGCTTCGGCTTGAGTAGCAACAACATCGGCAAGGCCATCATCACGCTGGAGATTCCAGACCCGCGCTATATGATCAACGCCGAAGAGAAGTTTGAAAACAATGTGAGCAAGGGCTACTACCCCGTGGCGAACGACACACTGCTGCCGCAGATCGACGCTATGACGAATGCGGGTGTGGCATACCGTAATGGTGGACAATTCACGACTGACGCTCAGACGGTGACCATCATAACGGACGCCGCAACTGGTGAGTTCGGCGCCATGCTGCCGCCACTGGACTATAAGGTGCTGTCGGTGCAGATGGAGAATGCAGAAGCACGCAATGCGTATAAGTTCGACGCGGAGATGCTGCCACGCATCGACGCCAGCGACGCTGCCACAGTGCTGCAAGACAGTGTTCTGAATGAATCGGGCGACTACGTCTACTTCGACTATGTGGCCTCGTTCATGCAGACAGTGCACACGGACCCCGTGCTGAGCGTGACACAGAACAAGCAGCCCGAGGGCGTCTTCGGCAACCGAATGGTTTCGTATCTGGATCCGATGACGAAGAATGAGGAGCAGGTCGAAGTCTACGCCAACGACAACGGCTCGGTGACCTACAACTTCGACTATCCCGTGTTCGGAGAGCTGGGCACCTACACGTTCAATTTGGAGGGCTACGAGCTCTACACCAACTACGAGAAACCCGAGACCGACCAGGATCGTGTTGCGAAAGTGCCACTGCGTGACGTCATCGTCACCATTAGCAACGCGCTGAGCGCAAGCCAGGAGGTTCAGAATGCTGATGACCCCGATAATGCAGGCCAGGTGCTCAATCTGAAGAGCAACCAGCTGATGCTCGACTCGGTGGGTAAGGCCACCTACCAGTGGAGGGCCGGTCTGCCGAACATACAGTGGCCTTACACGCGTAAGCTGAACATGACCTACAGCAACGGCGCTGGCGAATATAAGTGGCACGGACCGGCAGGCGAAGGACTGGAGGGCATCATCTTCGGTGACCTGCCTTCGGGAACGAACTTCACAACAGAAGGACCGTCGGAAGTCGAGATGATTCTGCACGACCCCTATGGCGACTCATCGTTTGCCTCATGGGAGACTGGCAAGGTGACCGTAGAGTCGAAGGACACGCTGGGCACACATGTTCAGGACAATAGCTTCATGTTTAACGGCCACTTAGGACCTGACTTTACGACCAATTCCGGCTTTGGTGTCTCAGTGCAAACGACATGGGACGTAATGGTTGACCCCTCTATTGGCTTCGACCGCGTGATGCAGAACGACACTGTTACCAGTCACATCACTACGCTTGAAGCCACACGGGCTATCAGCACGAGCAGCGACCCAGAGTTCGTAGGAGCCAACGGTGACCTGTACATCGGAAAGAGCTCGAACCTGCTGTTTGGCAAGGCACGGTCGGTAGGCCTGAAGAAGAACGATGACGGCACCTACGAGGTAGGAACGGACGATGCCATCATCGTGGGCAAAAAGTTCCACACCAACTTCGTCTATACGGAATATCAGATTGAGAATGTGATGATTCCAAATCTGAAACAGGTGCGAAACGACCTGCTCATCCATGTGGCAGACACGGAAACAGCTACGAACGACACCAACGAGAACTTGTATGTGACGACGCTGACCGAAGAGGATCCGAATTTCGGACAGCCGGGTACCTACAAGGTGCTTATGAAGCAGGATGGCATCGACATGGTGGGATTCTACAACGACCAGATTAAGGGCTGGCGAGACGTCATAAAGCAGAACGAGGAGTACAAGGTCGAGCTCTTTAAGAAGAATCCCGACGACAACCTCTCGTTCGGTGGTGGTTCAGAGATCACCAATACAGTCTCAAGCTCGCAAACCTACACGAAGACGATTTCCTATACCCACAACTGGACAGTTATTGCCTCGCTTGATGCCGGCTTCACGTATAATGGACTCGGTTTTGACGTGGCAACTGAGAACAACACCACATGGGAGAATACTGAAAGCGAAGGCCATGAGTCGACGACAACGGCAACCTTCAGCTACACACTGGCCGACAGTGGAGCCGACGACTCGTTCACCATGGACATCTATAAGGCTTCGGGCAACCATGGCCCAGTATTCCGCACGATGGGTGGACAGAGCTCCTGCCCGTACGAGGATCAGGTCGTGACGAAGTACTACAAGCCGGGCACTGAGCTTTCAACGGCTACCTGGAAGATTGAGGATCCTGAGCTGGCCTGCGACAACAACATGCTCACTGGTGTTCCCACTGGTGGCAAGGCACAGTTCGAGCTGCTGCTGAGGAACAACTCGATTACGAATACCGACAACTACTTCAACCTGGTGCCGGTAGACGGAACGAACCCGCTTGGCGCAAAGCTGAGCCTGCCCACTGGTCCCATCGGCAACGGACGTACTGTATACGTACCGGCCGGCGAGACGGTGAAGATGATCCTTACGCTCGAGCAGGGCAACATCGACATCACGAAGTATGATGACATTCAGCTGGCCATGACGAGCACCTGTCAGGACGACATCGCATCGACGGTGAGCATCAGCGCCGAGTTCGTACCTGCCAGCACGCCGGTGAACATGACCATCGACAAGATGGTGGTGAACACCAGCAACGTGAACGACGAGCTGAAGGTACGCGTAACGGGCTTCGACCGTAACTTCGCCGGCCTGAAGAGCGTCAACCTGCAGTACATGGCACCGGGCGATCAGTCGTGGAGCCTGCTCGAGAGCTACATCCCGAGCGACGAGGTTCGTGAGAACGCTGCCCAGAAGTTGCTGCCCGCAAACGGCGTTATTGATGTGTCGATCGACATGAAACAGTCGAAGTGGATCGACGGCATATACCAGTTCCGCGCACAGAGTTCTGCACTCTTTGCCGGTAGCCCTGTGACCACTGAGAGCGACATCCTGACGGTGGTGAAAGACCTGAGCCGCCCGCAGCTCTTTGGCGCTGCCAATCCTACCGACGGCATCCTCAATGCCGACGATGAGATCAGCGTGACCTTCAACGAGGACATCCAGAAGGAGATGCTTATCAAGAACAACATCATCGTGAGCGGTGTGCTCAATGGAGACCAGGTGCAGCACGACGTAGCACTGTCGGCACAGAACACCGAGCGGGCTGCCTACACCGAGGCTGGCATCAATCTGGCCCAGAAGAGCTTCTCGGGCGATGTGTGGGTTCGTGTGACCGCAGCTGGCGACATCTTCACCCATGGTAATGGCGACGAGAAGTTTAAGCTGAGCGTCGATGCCAACAACCACCTCGTGGTGACCATCGGCAACGACAGCTACACCTCGGAGGAGTCTATTGATAAAGAGACATGGACGTTCATCGCCTTCTCCTACAACTACGAGAGTGGCAACAGTCACCTGAAAGCACGCGCTGTCACGGCAAACGGCACGAAGGATCTGTTCTACGACAAGCCCGTAGCCGACTATCGTGGCACGGGTGCTATCACGCTGGGTCAGAACTTCTCGGGTGCCATGCACGAGCTGACGCTCTGGGATAAGTCACGCGAGATGCAGGAGGCACAGGCTGAAATGCACTACACGAAGAAGCCTTCGACACCGAACCTCATCGGCTACTGGAAGATGGACGAGGGTGAAGGCAAGACCATCCGTGACTATGCCCGCAACCGCCACATGACGCTCCCCGCTGACACGTGGTATCTGAACAACGACAACAAGGCCGTGAGCCTCAACGGCGCAAACAGCCTGAAGCTGAACATCTCGGAGTGCAACGCTCTGCCGACAGAGGACTACGCCGTAGAGATGTGGTTCAAGGGTGCAAAGGCCGACCAGTCGACGGCAAGCACGCTGTTCTCGGCTACCGAGCAGTCGGTAAGCATGGGCTTCAACGCCAGCGGCGCACTGACAATGATCGCCGGTGGATCGGACATCGAGATTAGCAAGAACAACTATCTCGACAATGCCTGGCACCACCTCGCACTCAACGTGCTACGCAACGGCAACGCCACAGTCTACGTCGACGGCACGCCCGTGAAGACGATGACGGCATCGACGGTGCCCGCACTCGAGGGCGCATGGCTCTATGTCGGCTCAAAGAGCGGCACGGGTTCCTATTTCAAGGGAACGGTCGACGAGGTACGCTTCTGGAAGGCATCGATGACGGGCGACCTGATTAGCAGTCAGCGCACGCAGCGCCTCAACGGCGACGAGAGCGGACTGGTAGCCTACTACTCGTTCGAGAAGCTGAGCCGCGACCCAGTCAGCGGCATCATCTCGTCGGTAAGCAACGCAACCGATCTCAGCTCAGGAAAGCATGATGCCGAGATGAGCAGTGGCAGCATTGCATTTGTCGACGAGGCACCTGCCATGAAGGTGAAGCCCGAGGCAACGAATGTGGAATACAGCTTTGTGGCTAACGAGCGTGGCATCATCATCACGCTGAACGAGGCACCGGCCCGACTGGAGGGCACGACGCTGCAGTTCACCGTTCGAGGTGTGCAAGACCTGAATGGCAACGAGTCGGAGGCTATCATGTGGTCAGCCTTCGTACGCCAGAACAACCTGCTGTGGAAGGACGTCACCGAGGTGAACATGGAGAAGGAGGTTGGCGAGCCGGCTACCTTCGAGGCTACCTTCACCAACGAGAGTGGCCTGAGCGAGAACTGGTCGCTGAGCGGACTGCCAGCATGGCTGACGGCCGATGCTACAAGCGGCTCGCTGAAGGCAACGATGTCAAAGACGATCACCTTCACCGTTTCAGAAAGCATTCCTATCGGCAAGTACGAGGAGACCATCTACCTGACAGGCAACAGCAACATCAGCGAACCGTTGACGCTCTACCTGAAGGTCACCGGCGACAAGCCTGAGTGGGCTTTCAACAAGGGTGACTACAAGGAGTCGATGAACCTCATCGCCAACATCTACTTCCAGGATGAACCGAGCATGGACAGCGACGACATGGTCGCAGCCTTCATCGACGGTGAGTGCCGCGGCGTGGCACAGCCCGAGTACAAGCAGCGCTACGACAACTACTTCATCACCATGGACATCTACGCCAATGCCAACGAAGCTGACTCACCGGTGGAGTTCAAGATGTACGATGCCTCGACGGGCACCATCTACCCGCTGGTGAAGGCCTTCGCCTACGGCGAGACCAACCCAACGGCCATCACCTTCGAAACCAACACTCTGCTAGGTCGCTATTATTCGCCTTATCGCCTCGACGCTACCGACGAGGTCGAGCAGAGCATTGAACTGGGACTGGGCTGGAACTGGATGTCGCTTGGTGTGAAGCCCGATGATCTCTCTGTCGAGAATGTCTTCGCAAAGGCTAACGGAAAGGTGGAGTTCGTCAAGAGCAACACCCAGAATGCCGAGTTCGATGGTGAGGACTGGCTGAGCGAAATCACGGCCATGAACAACCGCGAGATGTACACCGTGCAGACCAACGAAGCCCTGACACTCAATGTCACGGGTCACCGTGTGAACCCCGCCGACGAGCCCATCACCGTGAACAACGGATGGAGCTGGGTGGCCTTCAACCAGCTGGCTGTCATGAGCCTGGGCGATGCCCTCGCCGACATGCAGCCGCAGGACGACGAGATCATCAAGGGCCAGCGTGGCGTAGCCTACTACGACAGCTACGAGTGGAGCGGCTCGCTGACGCAACTGACACCCGGACAGGGCTACAAGATCTTCGGTCGTCAGGCACGCACCTTCACCTATCCTACCATGACTGCGGCACCTGCACGCGCCAATTCTCAATTCTCAACTCTCAATTCTCAACCCTCCCTGTTCACCCCCGTCGACTACCACAACTATCCCACCAACATGGTGGTCATCGCACAGGTGGTCTTCGGCAGTGAACCAGTGGCAGGCGCTGAGGTGGGCATCTTCGCTGGCGACGAGTGCCGCGAGGCTGCAGTCACCGACGACCGCGGTATGATCTACGTCACGGTGCCCGGCAATGAGCCGACGCAACTGAACTTCATCATTGCCACCGACGGCAAGATGATGGAAGCAGCCGAGACCATCACCTACGAGACCGACGCTGTCTGCGGCATGCCGCGTACACCGTTCGTCATCGACCTGGGTAACGCCACGGCCATCCACTCAGTTGGCTATCTGACTAATTCGCTCGACAATTGCTTCGACCTCCAGGGTCGCCGCGTCAACAGTCAAATGTTGAATTCGTCAAATCGTCAGATGAAGGGCGTCTACATCATCAACGGTCAGAAGAGAGTGAAGTAGATCGGGGAATACGTACCCACGTACCTCCGTACCCACATTATTGGCTGCACCGGCATATTGCCGATGCAGCCAATTTCTTTCTTCTAAAGAAACTTAATTTCTTACCGCTGCCTGTGCTTATTTCAGAATTTTTATGTAAGTTTGCAGGCAAATCATGAAAAGTTATCATTTTGAATCTTATGAATCAACTATTGGTTAAGAATATCGGGCTGTTGGTGGTTGACAACCACGGACGGCAATGCCTCAGTGGCGCAGAGATGAAAGAACTCGAAGTACTGAAGAATGCCTGGCTCCTGGTGGAAGACGGCAAGGTAAAAGACTTCGGTAATCAGACCGCTCAGTGCTCAACGCTCAGTGCTCAGTTAGAAATCGATGCCAATGGTGGAGCCGTGCTGCCATCGTTCTGCGACTCGCACACCCATCTGGTCTATGCCGATAGCCGTGAGGGGGAGTTCGTCGACAAGATACGCGGTCTGAGCTACGCCGAGATAGCACGCCGAGGCGGCGGCATCCTGAACTCTGCCGACCGTCTGCACGAGCTCAGCGAGGACGAGCTCTACCGTCAAGCCATGCGACGCATCGATGAGATCATCCGTAAAGGCACGGGAGCCGTCGAGATCAAGAGCGGCTACGGCCTGAACATCGACGACGAGCTGAAGATGCTACGGGTCATACGCCGCATCCGTGAGACAACCACACTGAAGGTGATGGCCACGTTCCTCGGTGCCCATGCCGTTGGCCGAGCCTTTGCTGGTCGTCAGGGCGACTATGTCGACCATGTCATCAACGACATGATTCCCGAGGTGGGCCGACAGGGCCTTGCCGACTTCATCGACGTGTTCTGCGACGAGGGCTTTTTTACGCCCGAAGAGACGGCACGCATGCTCGAAGCTGGTCTAAAATGGGGCATGCGCGGTAAGATTCACGGTCAGGAGTTGGCCGACTCAGGCGGCGTAGATGTTGCCGTCCGATACGGTGCCCTCAGCGTCGACCACCTAGAGAGCATGACTGACCGCGACATCCATCTCCTCAAATCTCAAACCTCCGCTCGGCCGAAGGACGCTTGCTACCAACGGGACGCAAGAAATCTCAACACCATTCCCACTGCCCTGCCCGGCACGTCGTTCTTCCTCAACATGCCATTCGCTCCAGGACGGAAAATGATTGATGCGGGGCTGCCGTTGGCCACCGCCAGCGACTACAACCCCGGCTCCACGCCGTCGGGCGACATGAAGTTCGTGGTATCACTGGCATGCATCAAGATGCGGCTGCTCCCTGAAGAGGCCATCAATGCGGCCACGCTGAACACCGCTGCCGCCATGGGACTCAGCGGCGATTACGGCTCACTGGCCCGCGGAAAAGTCGCCAACTTCTACATTACCGAGCCCATCCCCAGCATCGATTACATCCCCTACGCCTACACGCAGCCCATCATCCGCCGTGTGTTCCTCCAGGGCAAAGAGTACGCCCGCGCTCCCCACAAATAAACTATATAGAAGCAATATGATGAAGCAGAGCCTACACCTTATTAATAATAAAGCAGCGACACCGAAGCGTCTGCTGACACTTCTCCTGTTGCTCTTCCCGTTTCTCCCTTTTACGGTGGAACCGAGCGTGGCCCAAGGAGATTCCGACCCCTTTGGTGAAGTCGACACCGCGAAGTACCCCAACACGATGACCATCACCGGCTATGTGCGTATGAACGGGAAGGTGCTGGGCAACGAGACTGTTGTCGCCGTCTAGGCAAGAAAAGTCCTATGAGCACCGACAAGTATACTAACATCCTGATGTTGACCATCTACGGCAACGACTCGGCACTTCCGCTCCACTTTAAGGTCTTTACAGATGGCCACGTCATCGAGGTGGACCAAGGGCTGAGCTTCGTGACCGACGCCCGTATAGGCAAAGCCAAAGACCCCTATTATATCGACCTGCCCGCGCCGGTAGTCACCACGCCCTGCACTGAGGGCTGGGCCACCACCTGCCTGCCCTTCAATTCTGAGGTTCCTGCGGGCATCGCAGTCTGGTATGCATCGGGTATCGGCCAAGACAGGCTGATGATGACGAGGGTTGTGAAGAACGGCGACGGATCGTTGCTTCTGCCTGCCAACACCCCCGTTCTGCTACATTTCAGTTCAGAACTCATGGCTCATAGCGCGCAGATAGAATGGCTGGCACGCGTGGCCGACGGTAACTTCACCACCGAAGGCAGCATCCTCAGGGGTACCACCGTCAATACCACCGTCAGAGCGGGCAGCGTGCTGACATTAGGCCATTCTGACAACAATAGCAACTTAGGTTTCTGGCGCTTCAGCGGCACCGTCATTCCCGCCAACCACGCCTACATCGCCGACGTACCCGCCAGTGTGCGCGGTATCACACTACCTGACGACATTTCCGGTGACTCGTTCGAAACAAGCATACAGTTGGCAGTTGACAGGGGGCCGTCGACAGTTGACAGGGGGCAGTTGATATCCTACGACCTGTTGGGTCGCCGCGTCAACGGTAATTCCATGAAAATACGGAAATTGTGGAAACAGAAAGCCACGAAGCAATAAAGGCTCTGTCAGACTTGCCGGATGAAGTCGTCGAGGTTCTCGCCTTTCTGTAGGGCGAACTTCTTGCGGAGTCGGTAGCGTGCAGTGTTGATGCTGTCGGGCGTTACCGAAAGCATCTCGGCAATCTGCTTAGCACGCATGCCTATTCTTATGTAAGCACAGAGTCGCAGATCGTTCTCTGTGAGGTCGGCGCTCCGCTCTTTCAGCTTGAGGAAGAAGTCGGGGTGTACGGAATCGAAGTGTAGCTTGAAGCGGCTCCACTCGTCGTCGTTATGCAGCGAGTCGCCGATGACTTTGTTCACCTGATAGACGTACTCACGCGGTATTTTCCCCTCGTCGGAGAACTTCTTTGTGATGTCGTTAAGCTGCTGCAGTACCTCGTTCTTGTTGGCGAGCAACAGGGTTGACGACGATATCTCGCAGTTCTTCTGCTTGATATCGTTCTCGAAGTTCTTGAGGTTCATGTTGTAGATGAGCGTTTCCTGTTCGAGGCTTTTCTGCAACTCGCGGTTTTCGGCGTGGTGCATCCGTACGCGCTGGCGATAATAGAAGTAAATGGCAACAGCGAGGATGAGTATGACGAGAGCAACGAGGATGGCTACGTAGAGATAGTTACGGTTAAGCTGTGCGTCCTTCTCAAGCAGCTTGATCTGGTCCTCCTGACGGGCGATGGCTTCACGGGCCTGTGCCTTCGGTATGTCGTTCTTGCGCATCTCGGCCTCGTGTCGCTCGTGTTCCTCCTTGTAGAGGCAGAGATACTTGTAGGCCTGCTGCTGTTGTCCTAGTTTGTCGTAGACTTTCCACAGGTATTCGTAGATGTCGCTCATCATCCGCTCTCCTTTGAGAACGGGTGTGAAGGGTTCGAGCGTCTGCAGCACCTGAAGTGCCTCCTCGTACTTCTGCTGTTGATAGAGCACGCGGACATGGTTGGTTGCCAGCAGTGTGTAGAAGAGTGGGTTGTCGGGAGCCTTCTGCCTGAGCAGTTCGTAGCCTTGATTACAGTAGACTTGTGCGGAGTCGGGCTTCTGCTGTTTGAGGAAAATGCTACTGATGTTGGCAATGGCCTGTAGCGTCATGCCCCAGTCTTTCCCGCCGGTGGCGATGGACTTTTTGTAGAGTGAGATGCTTTTTTCGTCGTCCTGCCCTGTCGCATCGTTACTGCTGTTGACCATGGCCTGAAAGAAGTAGATGCGGTTAAGGGGGTAGCGGGCCTGCTGATAACTCTTGCGACTGAGTTCGATCTGTTCAGCGGCGGCATGAGGATCGTTGATATCAAGAAACAGCTGCCCCATGAGGAGATAGGCATTGCCAAGGAAATAATGGTCGCCGTACTTCTGGAAAACGGGAATAGCTTCGCCGAGCAGCTGGTAGCATTTCAGGAAGTCGTCCATGCGCTCATAGTTACCCGCAAGCTGGTAGCTGATACATGCACGGTCGTAGTCGTAGCGCTCGTCGGTGATGAGCTTGCGGGCCTCTTCAAGTTGCTCGATGCACTTGAGGGGCTGCGCCGTCATTTGCGTCATGCGTATACGCCAATAAGCGGCGCGTGCCTTCAACTGCTTGTTGCCCGTCTCTGCTGCAATACGGTCGAGACGGTCGAGCAATGCGGGGTCAACACTCTGGCGTTCGTTGTCGTAGTCTATACGAACGAGCTCTTTGGCAATACTATCAAAAGTGGCATTGATGGGCAGGAAATGGTAGGAAGCCCCTTTCGCATGGAGGGAAACGATAATCAGTAATAGGAGCGCCAGCAGGTTGGCATGTATATGTCGGGGAATCGGTCTTACGATCATTTCAGGGGGTATTCTTTGCATTTGTTGTTTTGACCGTGCAAAGATACGACATTTTTCTGAAATGTGCAAGTGAAAATAAACTAAAACGCCGTTTTACAACCCGAAAATCGCCGTTTTTTGGAGATAAGTGGGAACTTGTTAGTCCCAGAGGTATGGTTTCGGTTCAGCCGGAGGTGTGTCTTCAGCTGTTCTGCCCTGCCCGACCTTGTCCTCGTCGTCGGAGGAACCAAGGCCGAGCCAGGACAAAATGCCCGAAGAGAGAAGGATGTGTCTCTCTGTATGAAGAATTGTCTGCTGTATGGCAGGTGCTGAATAAGGACGTTTCATCTTTTTCTCTTCGGTATTAAGTCTTCCCCACGCCGTCTCCCGAGAGGCGGCGTGGAAAGAACTTTTGTTACTTCAAGATGACCTTCTTGCCACCAACGATGTAGATTCCGCGTTGAGGCTGAGCTACACGGCGGCCCTGCAGGTCGTAAGAATTGGGGAACTGACGAGTTGAGGAGTCAACTGTCTCGATGCCTGTTGAGGTGTGCTTCGAAGGATTGTCGTACTCGTGGCCATCGATGAACTCCAGATCGTCGGTCTGGTTCTCATCACCACCCTCGCCGTTGTTGAAGATGATATACTCAGGCTTCTCGCCCTTGTACATGAAGAAGTACATGTCGTGGCCTTCAGCGTCCTTAGCACCGCTGGCTTCCAGCTTCATGCCAGGCCATGCGCCCACCTGCTCGCCATTGCTATTCCAAGTGTAGGCATAGACATTCTCCCAGTTCTCAACGTTCCAATAGACGCAGGTCCAAGTGATGTCGTCTGTTCGCTCAGCGTTGAGCGTCAGTTCGTTCTTGTCGAGGTTCAGCGTGAAGGTGAGGGTGTAGACGCCGGTCGTCTCCGGTGTCCAGCTATAGTTGCCCTGTCCTTCCATCGGCAACTCATAGCCACCCCACTCCTTATTGGCACGCACCTTGTACTCATAGGTCTTCACGTCCTTAACCTGCATGCCCGTAATGGTATAGGTATAGAAGCCGCTCTCAGCGTCCTTCTCCATCATCAGGTCATCGTCCCAAGCCGAGAAGTCGCCCACGATACCATAGACGTTCTCTGCATCGCTGAGGCGATAGATGACAATGTCGCCAATGCCGACCTCAGCGTGGTAGTAGGTAGGATAGTTGGTGTTGTGCTCGACCTCAATCTTCAGCCTCATGTCGGCAGCATTGACCTTTGTGAAGGCATAGATGCCCTTCGTCCAGCTGTCCACGTAACCAACGCCCGTCACATAGCTCTGCATGCCAGTATGAGGCAGTTCGGCCACCTTCTCGCCATCGACGAAGATGCGCGGATAGGTATAGTAGCCTGCACGAGAGTTGCACACGAAGACATACTCACCAGCGGGCAGGCCGCTCACCGTCTGCTCCATGTAGCCCGTCGTGTTGCCTGCATTGTAGAATTCCTCGGTCTGCTTGTAGTAGCCTTCGCGCTCGGCATCGGCCTCAAGCAGCTCAAACGTCCAATCGCCCAACTTATCGTTGCAGTCAACCTTGTCGGGGACACCTTCCAAACGGTAGTGCGAGTCGACCAGTGCCTGACAGGCAGCGTTGAGGCGCTGTGACAGTTCCTCAGCGTTGGCGCCCGACGTAGCTACGGTCTCCATCAGCGTGACGATGTCGTTGTAAATTGCGGGGTCGGCATACGGATAGGTCTCCAGCGTATAGGGAGCGGCGTTGGTCTTGGCCGTCTCAAAGATCTGGTAGCTGGCCTTAGACGAAGCAAAGACAGCCATAGCCTGCTGAATGGCAGCGATACGCTCGGCCACGGTGCCTTCGGTGGCGTTGGCAGCCTCCTCAAGGGCGGTGCGCTCCTCGCCGGTAACGATGGCATAGTCCTCCTTGGCAAGCAGCGACTCTGCAGCAGCGGCTACGGCGTCGAACATGTAGTCGTTGAGCTGATCCTCATCAACGCAGTAGATAAGACGGAAGTCATCGACCGAGAACGTGTCCTTGCCCTTGGCACCAATCTTGGCCGTTCCGTCGGTGATGTTGACAACAGGCGAGAAGCCCATGTCGAAGAGTCCGGTCGTGGGTGTGAGCGTTCCCTCGGCATCGTTCACATAGAGAATGAAGGGAGCGGTGTTGCCCAAAGCCTGCAGCATGTAGTAGCCCTCGGGCAGGTTGCTGACGGTCTGCTCTAATGAGAACACGTCGGCCTTATAGCCAAAGTAGGCATAGTATTTGCCGTCGATGGCGGGTTGGGGGTTCTGGTAGGGGCTGGGCGTTGCTACTGCGCCGAACGCAGTAACCCAAGGTTCGATGGTACCAGCCTCGAACGAGGCGTTATCGACGTAGCCAGCTGTGATGTCGATGGGTTCAAAGGTCAACTCAATGGCGTCCTTCATGGCGCTGTAGAGTAACTCTATCTGTGTCTGCACGTCAGCCTGCGAGGTGGGGTTGGCCACAAAGCCTTCAGCCGTCTGGATGGCATTTGTCAGACTCTCGTCGGTGTCGCCGAGAGCTGTACTGATAGCCTTGGCTTTTTCGATGACCTGCTCTAAGGCAGTGGTGATGACCTTGTTCTCATAGAACAGCTGAACATCGTCCACACAGACATAGAAACCAGTGGTGTAGCCAATCTGGAACTTACCCCTCGTGGCTTCGGGTACCTCAATCTCGATGACATCCTCGTCCCAAACATTGCACAGGAAAGTGCCCTTCTTCGACAGCGTCTGCTTACCATCGGCGGCAACGAAACCCGAATTGGACGGGTAATTTGCCTCCGTCTGCCAGCCGCTATACTGGTAGGTATGAACGACAAGTTTGTAGAGGCCGGCGGGCAGCTCCACCTCAGCGGTCTGGTATTTCAAGGCTACCTGGATGCCGGTCAAGCACAAAGCTTTAGTTCCAGTGGTTCCCTCGGGGCCGGTGGTGGGCAGGTCGGCACTCACGACATTGGTACTCCAACCTGAATAGCCTACCTTGCCGCCGTAGCTGACGACGGCACCATTTGAGTTGATGTTCTGCTCAACGAGCGTCCAGCCTGTTGAAGCGTAGTCATAGCCGCCCTTGTTATTGTACAGGTCCACATAGTCCTGTCCCTCGGCATTGGCCATGACCTCACTCTGTTCGAATCCCGGATTGGTGATGTACTGCGACGTCACGTCCTCCATTTGTGCCGTTGCGCCCATGCTGAGCAGCAGGGCAACGGCGGAAAGAAAGAAATTCTTCTTCATAAGCATTTTGTTTTTAGGGTATTAATAATTATGGTATTTATTGATACTACTTTCCAGCCATGATGTTTGTGATGTCAACGATGTCGCCGATACCCACCTGGCCGTCGCCGTTGACGTCGGCGCGAGCCACGATGGCAGCGTCGGTGGTGATGCCAGCCATGACGTTGGTGATAGCCACAATGTCGCCAATACCTACCTGACCGTCGAGGTTCACATCGCCCCTCAGGCCACCGCCGACCAAGAACTCGATAGTCGACATCTCAGTTTTGCCGCTGGTATAGCTTGCCAGTACGCCGGCCACATGACGGCCCTGTGACAAGTTGGTGAAGATGTGGCTGGTCTCGTCGGTGTCTGCCACCTTCTCGCCGTCGAGGTAGACCTCGTACTGACCCTCAAGGGCTGGTGACTTCTCGACACGGCCACTGCCACGCGAACCGGCAGGCTTCAAGCCTACGAACACATCGTCGATGGTGAGCACGCGCAGCTGGTCGCTGACG
This sequence comes from Prevotella sp., assembly GCA_017417465.1. Taxonomy (GTDB): domain Bacteria; phylum Bacteroidota; class Bacteroidia; order Bacteroidales; family Bacteroidaceae; genus Prevotella. The sequence goes on from JAFPZD010000116.1 coordinate 53,613, forward strand.
TGGTGCACGGCCACATACTTGGCTTCAGCAGGAATCTCCAGCTCGTAGAAGATGTAGTTGCTACTGACGACACCAGAGGTCTGGCGCACCTTGGTCACGTCCATGACTACATTGGTGAAGTCGTCCTTCTCCATGCCAGTGGTGGAGTAGCGCACCTCTATGAGTTCGGGGTAGCCTGTGGCATCGTAGCTGCAGGCATAGAAGCTGAAGATGAAGGGCTCCTTGAAGTAGAGGCGCGGTGTGATGAACCAGTCGTCGTTGGGCACATTGTAGGCTGCCCACGACTGTAGGCACTTCTGGCCGGAACGGGGCCGCAGCGAACCGAAGTATTCGGCCACGGTGGCCGTGCCGTCGGTGGTGTAGGCGTTGTAAGGATTGAACACGATGAAGGCCATGGGCTGGTATATGCCGTTCCACGAGAAACTGCCGAAACCACCCGTCTCAGCCTCGTCGCCGTCGATGTAGTTCCAGCCGATGGCGCCCGGCGAGTTGATGACGAAGTCCTCGTGCTCCTCAAAGTCTTCGAAGAAGTAGTCGGGGAAGTTCCAGACGAGGCGCTTACTCTCCATCTGCTCATCGTCCAAATCCTCAACCATGAGGTTGAAGGGCTGCACGCGGTTTTCCTCCAGCGTGTAGCTGAACGTATAGTCGCTCTCAGTTCCTAAGTCAACATTCTCGCTGATGCCTACGAAGCCGTCGAGCTTCACCGTCAGCGTGTACTGTCCCTTCCATACATCGTCGAACTCAACGAAACCTTCGTCCTCCGTCTCGGCGGTGTAGGTGTGGTCGCGGCCGTTGCTGATGGTTACCTTCGTGCCCCATGACTCGTCGTCGGGGGTGTTGGTAGCAACAGTCACCTTCACGCGCGTGTACATTTTATTACCTATAGAGTCGGTGTGAACCGGAGCGGAGCGCTTATCGCCAGTATAGACGGCCTTCACGGCGTAGCGGTAGGTACCCTGCGGGAGTGTGCCCCACTCGCTGTCGGTATACGACAGCTCCTGCTGGTTCTCTGAGAGCAGCGTCCACTCGGCCTCGTTAGCGGTGTTGGGCGTGGTCATACGCCAGACATTGTAGCGCACGCGGTCCTGAACAACCTTTCTGGAAGCAGAAACTATAGCCTCTTCTACAGTCTCTAATGGGGCCTCGATAGATATGGAGGCGCTTTCGGCATCAAGAACTGGTGCTGTTGTCGGCGTATTATAGTCTTTCGTATTGAAGACCATCAGTTCACTACTCCTATTGGAGGGACAGGGGGAGACGTCAGGTTCGTTATACGGGTCTGCCCACGTGCGGATGCAGAAGTTATGGTGCAGCGAGGCGCTCGACTGATTGTCAAGGAAGTAGTACTCGCCCGTAGTCATCTCACCAAAGCAGTTCACGTTCTCAACAAACGGGTAGTTGGCGGCATCGCCATCCGTTCCGTCGATGGCCAGGCCAAGCCAGCCCTCATACGACAGAGCGGTATAGTAGCCGCGGGGGGCATCGACGGGCGAAGGCAGTGTGAAGCTGGTCCAATAGCCGCTCTTGCAGGGTACCCAGCCCTCGTAGAGCACGTTGCCGTTAGGCATGCCGTCGCTGCCGAGGTCGATGATGCGCAGCATGATCTGCTCTTTCGGGTCGCCCTCTGGCGAGGTGACCAAATACTGCACGCTGTAGACCGTGGCCGGCGTGCGGTTGATGACGCCGAAGACGCGTGTGATGGGAGCACCGTTCTGGCCAATCGAGGTCGTGTAGCCGCCATCGTCGATACGGTAGAGGCGCGGTGTGCCGACAGGGGCCCGCCACGTGATTGTGGTCTGCTCGTCGTCGGCGGTCAGCTGAACGCCCTTCGGAGCCTTGATATCGTCATCGATGGTGATGGTGCCAAAGTCAACGTCAGCACTCACGGCCATGGCCTTTGTATAGATAACATAGCCAAGCTTACGGATGGTGATGCTGTAGCTGTTGTTCTTATAGACTGCAGGGAACTCGAACGCACCGTTCTCGTCGGTCGTCGTCTCGTAGGTGTTATAGCCAGATATGGTGACGTCGGCGCCCTCAATCTCATCCTCTGCTATGTCAATCACATTGCCCTTGACGCTAAAGGTGGGCAATGGTGTAATGGTGATGTTCTGTGTCGTCGTTTCCAATTCTTTGACAACAATGCCAGACTGCGTCTTGTTTGCATAGCCGAGGCACAACACCTGCACCGTGTACTTTCCGGCGGGCATGTACATCAGTTTGTAGTAGCCATTAGCATCCGTCACTGCTGAGTAGCGGCCATTCTGCGCGCGCACGGTGGCGCCGCTGACCGGCTTGCCCTCGATGTTGGTAACGATGCCATCGATGTAGCCCTCATGGTCCTCCTCAATCTTGATATTACGCAGAAGCAGCTGGAAGTTCTGAATATCGGAGCGATAGAAGAACGAGACGCACTTGTCTTTGTCCTCACTGATGACGGGCAGGTTCACGCGAAGGTTAACGAGGCCGTCATGCAGAATCTCAAACTGCGTCACGCTGTCCTGCACTTGCACGTCCTGCGTGTCGCCCCAGCCGATGGCCAGCTTCTCCTTGATCAGTTTGTTGCCTGGAACCGCATCAAATGTCAGTTTGTAGTGTTGGTTAGCCTTGAAGGCAATGCGCGGCGAGATGAGCCAGTCGGCAGCGGCATAGCCATCGCTGCCATACTGACAATAAACGCCGTCGCCGATGAGGTCGTTCATCGTCCATGTCCTGTAATTACCGTTGGCATCGATGACATTCCACAACAGGAACTCGTTGTAGTCGTTCATGGGGAACGTCACGGGAATCTCATAGCTGGGTCCGGCAGCAAACTCGTTCGACGTCGCCATGATGCCGGTGTAATCGGTGCGCGGCGTCACCTCGTAGGTGTACTTGGCATACTTGGTGATGCTCTCATCGAGGAAGGTACACTCCGTGAGACCAGTGGCTACCGACACGCCGTCGGGCTGCCGTACAACGTCATACTTCAGCTTGCCCGTGTTGATCCAAGCGTCATACTTACCCTTCGTGGGTGCCGTCCATGTCAGGCGGGCACCATAGCCCTCAGCTACGCCTTTCAGGTCGCCAACAGCCTTCGGGTCGCCCTCTCCTATATATAAAGAGGTGTTATAGCGGTCGCCCTTACCCATCTCGTTGAAGCCCACGATGCGATAGTCGTAGAAACCACGCTTGGGCAACTGGTCGGTGAACGTCTCATGGCCGCCAATGACGGGGCTGTCGTTACGCCAAACCTCCTCGCCGTTGCGATAGACCACGACGCTCGTCAGGTCTTCCAACGTGCCGCCACGGGCGTAGGTCTTCGAGGGGTTGTCCCAATCGAGAGTGGCCGTCAGTGCACCCTCGGCACCGGCCGTCACCGTCACGTTCTGCACCTTAGCCGGGGCACTGGCCTCGGCAGCGAGGAAGGGCACGTAGATTCCGTCGAAGACGTAATAATCGTTTCTGTTGAGCGGCCATTCCTGCAGACGGGTTACGTGCGCGGTCTTCGGGTCGATCTCGTGAAGGAAAATCACGCCATTCTTGGCCGTCCAGTCGTACATGTAGGCCCGCAGGTAGAGGCGCTCGGTGTCATTGTCCCAGAAGAGGCAGTTGTTATTGTACATGAAGGCCGTCTCGATCATATAGTCGAGCTTGCCGATGTAAGTACACTCGCCGCTCTCCTTGTTAATGCGATAGAGGCCACCCCAGTAGTCCAGACCGTAGAGGTCGCCGTCGTAGTTGCAGGCGATGGTATTGAAGCTGTTCTTGAACGTGTCGCTATAGACACGCTCACCATTAGCGTCCACACTGTCTGCGATGGCGGGATATTCTTCCACTTTGAACAGCTCAAGGCGCGTCATCACACCCGTCTCAAGGTCGATCTTGGCCAAGTAGTAACCGCTTTGCGGACCATACAAGCCATACATGGTACGGGTAGTATAGTCGTAGGTCAGGTGCGACACAATCTCGCCACCCGTCTGGCTACCATAGTTCGCAATCTGCTTCACCACGCCAGTCTCCAGGTCGTAGGAATAGAAGGCGTTCGAGACATGGCCTTTTGTCGTCTGCGTATAGTCGAAATAGTAGTAGACATCATCAACCAGGCAGCTGCCCGACACGCGGTCGATACCCAGCGAGCGGTATTTCTTCACGTTGGTCATCTGGTGGCCGTCGAAGTCGAAGGAGTAGATGCCCTTGCCCTCAAGATACTGCTCCTGAGTGGTGACATCCTCACTGTCGAAAAAGGCGTAGCAATGCTTCACCTCGTCCTGGGCCCACAGCATGGCGGCTGTTGACAGGACAGCAAATAGCGTTAGTAGGCGTTTGAAAATCATAAGCGTTACTGTTTAAATTGTTATTGAATTGTTTTGTTAGTCGTTTGGAGGAATGATCGTTTGGACCATTTTCCTCTGCAAAAATAATAAGAACGCACGAAAAAAGAGCGATGAAATGGCACTTTTTTCGCGCTGTCAGTTTTTGTCTATACCTTTGTCAGCTTTCATCCATCGCTTTCTCGCACGTATTTGCGCGATTTTTATTACCTTTGCACCCAGAAACCAAAACCAAACGATTATGAGACGAGCACGATTACTCATGGCAGCCCTGCTGCTGGCATTAGCCGCCCAGACTGTAAATGCCGTACCGGCCTGGCGAGGCCCTATCAAGGCGAAGCAGCCCGATGGCTCCGTTATCACGTTCTACATGACAGGCGACGAATTCGGACATCAGTGCTTTGCCCTTGACGGCACAACACTTGTCCAGGACTCGCTGGGCTTTTATCGGAAAGCACCCGCCAACCGTCAACTGTCACCTGCCAACTCTCAACTTTCCAACAAAGGCAGACTAAAGGCGCCGAAGACCACGCGCTTCCAAGTCGACGGATTCCCGACGACGGGCGAGATACGCTGTCTGGTCATCCTCGCAGAGTTCAACAATCTGCCGTTCACCTTCGACTACGACTTCCACAACCGCATGCTGAACGAGACGGGGTTCTCTGACGACGGAGCCACGGGTTGCGCCGCCGAGTACTTCACCGAACAGTCGATGCAGACGTTCTTTCCGAAGTTCGACGTCATCGGTCCAGTGAAACTGACGAAAAACTACGCCTACTATGGCGAGAACGACGTCTTCACTAACAGCGATACAGGCACTGGCCTCATGATTATGGAAGCCTGCCAGTTGGCGAAGAGCCAGCACGGCGTCAACTTTGCTGACTACGACAACAACAACGACGGTCAGGTGGACATGGTCTACGTCATCTATGCCGGTTATGGCGAATCGTGGGGCGCCGGCAGCAACTATCTATGGCCAAAGAAATGGCAGCTGGCTGCAGAGAATCTGAAACTGGAGATTGACAACAAGACTATCGACGTCTACGCTTGTTCGAGCGAATTCTATGGTAACCCATCATGGGAAGAGGAGAACGGTGGCCATCACTCCGCCGGCATCGGCACTGTCTGCCATGAGTTCGGCCACGTCTTAGGCTTTGCCGACCACTATTCGACGGCGGAAACCGTCTATCGTTTAGGCTCCTACGACATCATGGACTACGGTCCCTACAACAACCTGGGACACACGCCACCCGCCTACAATGCCTTCGAGCGTGTCACCTTAGGCTGGATGACCCCCGACACGCTGCGCATGGACCCGCTGACGAATGTAGAGCTGGAGCACATCGCCACATCAAACAAGGCCTACGTGCTGACGACATCGAATCCAAACGAGTGCTACTTCCTCGAGGCACGCCAGCAGGAGGGCTGGGACCGTTACCTCCCCTCCAGCGGCATGATGATTACGCATCTCGACTTCCAGACCGTCTCATGGACCATGAATATGGCCAACACTGACCCTGACCATCAGCGTTTCTATCTGGTTTGTGCCGACAATGACCCCGTCTATGACTTCCAGACGGGACGCGACTCAGAGCGTGGCGACCTCTATCCGAGTGTGCTGACCGGCAACAAGGCGTTCACCGACGAGAGCCACCCTGCGGCATGGACCTACACCGGCGAGGTGCTCGACAAATGGATTACGAACATCCGCAACAGCGATGGAATCGTGCTTTTTGACTATCGCAACAACCATCTTGAGATTCCCGTCAACCTTCACGTACGCGATATTAACAATGAAGGATTCACGGCCGAATGGGAACCCGTAGACCGTGCCGAGCGCTACGAGCTGAACCTTTACCAGCTGATGCACGAGAGCGACCGGCCGCTGGCTGTCAACGAAGGCTTCTGGCGTATGGAGGCAGGCTCGGTGAGCAGTCCTGACGGCACGAACATCGCCGACAAGCTGGACGACTACATGACGCAGCCGGGATGGACAGGCGAGCTGGTCTATCAGGCGGGCGGCTTATGCAAGATAGGCAGTGCAGGTGCCAGTGGCAAGCTAATCTCGCCGAAACTGAACTTAGCCTCTCAGGGCCAGACAGATTTCACCGTCGTGGTGAAGGTACAGTCGGTTCAGGGCAAGACGCCCGTGCTGAGCATCAGCTGCAACGGTGAGCAGGCCCGCACACGACTGTCGTCGGCTAATCGCGAATACTACGCCACGTTCCATGGCGGACTGACAGAAACGACCATCGAAATAGAGTCCGTGAAGGAGCGTGCCTTCCTCGACACCCTCGTCGTCATCCGTGGCACCAATGTCACAGACTACTTCCCCAGCGCAAAGGAGATCAGCGTCACAGGCGACATTGCCTCTACCGAATCGCCAGAGGTGAGCGACCCGCTCATTCCCTGCGACACGATAAACGTTGAGACCACCGACACGCAGTATCTGTTCACCGGCCTGCTGCCCGCTACCAACTACTGTTTCGAGGTGCGCGCCATGAACAACGACATGGGCTCGGCGTTCTGCGACCGCGTCTATGTCTGCACCACCGATGATGCAGGGGAGACAGGAATAGTTGATAGAAACTATAGCTATTCTAACATCTGTCCTGCCCAAGGTCAGTTCGATCTCCAAGGCCGCAAGTATACTCAGCCCTCAACTGGCCAGCTGATTATCGTCAGTGACGGCGACAGGTTCCGCAAGCTAATCATGAAATAACACACGATATAAGGTGGGAAGGAGCGTGATAAGTCACGCTTTCTCCCCATCCTTTTCATAAGCAACTTTTATTTAATTGTTACAGCCCCCACCGCAGTGACTGCGCTGGGGGCTATCTCTATTCTACAGATTGGTGATTGATGAAGGGAGGAGCGGGCTGGCAGTTCGCTCCGAGGGGACTCACAGTTTGCTCCGAGGGGACTCACAGTTTGCTCCGAGGGGACTCATAGTTTGCTCCGAGCGGACTCACAGTCTGCTCCGAGCGGACTCACAGTCTGCTCCGAGCGGACTGGCAGTCCCCTCGGAGCAGGCTGGCAGCTTTATCAGAGCACACCAGCCATGATGTTTGTAATGGCTACGATGTCACCAATGCCTACCTCACCGTCGCCGTTCACGTCGGCGCGAGTCTTGACGGCAGCGTCGGTGGTGATGCCGGCCATGACGTTGGTGATGGCCACGATGTCGCCGATGCCCACCTCGCCGTCGCCGTTCACGTCGCCAGGAATGGCGGCGGTCAGCTCCACTTTGTCGGCATTCATGAAGCGGCCATCCTTATCGAGGAGCATCACCACGACCTCGCAGTTCTCTATGTGGTGAATTTTCTCGGGCAGAGGGAACGCGCACTCGTATTCATAGATGTCACCGTCGCTGATTTGCCTGGGGAAGACGTTGGCGATGCCGCGGAAGTCGTCCTTAGGCCACGTGCCGCGTGCCACGTCGTTGTACCACATATCGTCGGCATTCAGAATGCCGGGCAACTTCTCGTAGCCATAGCACTCGCCCTGGACGTTACCGGCATAGCCGTTAATCTGGTCGTAGCCACAGTAGTTATCGAGGATGCCAGTCTCGGCATGTGTGCGGTGAACATTGTTCTCGATGACGACGTAGAACAGGCGGAAGTTGGCCTCTTCGTAGTCCTTGGTGAAGAGTGCCTCGGCGTTGACGGTGATTTCGCCAGTGGCGGGGTCGTAGGCGGCACGGGCCTGTATGCCGGCTTCATGGCGGTCGTACTTCTTGATATTAATATAATAATAAGGTATATTGCCAGGGTCGATGGAATAGGAGGTGTTGCGGTTCATCACGCAGTTGGGGAAGCCGCCCATGCTGTAGGAAGACATGAGCCAGCTGAGGTATTGCTCACCTTCGATGGCCATGGAGTCGGGCACGGACTGAGGATAGCCGTTGTTGTGGATGCCGATGCCGATGAAGCCGTCGGGATAGTTCTCGCGCATGTAGTTCATGGCTCCTAAGCCGCGCACGCAATATTGGCACCAAGTGCCCGTCACTTCTTCGCATACGAGTTTCCACGGTATGGCGTAGAACTTGCCGCTGATGACGCTCTGGTCGTCGCCCGAACGTATCCATGCGCGGTAGTGGTAGAGCTGGTTGCGCTGGAGGGTCACTGGCTGGTCGAGGGTAAAGTCGAAGGTCTCGCCGGGTGCCAAGTGATGGTTGAAGGTCTGCTCAGCTCCTTCCAACCTCTCCCCACTGGGGGAGACCAGTTCGAAACCTATCGTGAACTGCTCAACGGCCTGAGTGCCGGTGCCGATTGCCTGACCACTGATGGTCACCTCGCCATAACCGTCGAAGCAACGGTCGAAGCCCATCTTCAGTCCGACGTTCGAGGGTATGCCCACGAAGATGTCGTCGACATAGAGCATGGTCTTGTCCTTGGAATTGTTGACAAAGGCGATGTAGATGGTCTGGCCCATATAAGCGGACAGGTCCACCTCGTGCTGCTGCCACGCGTGTTCCTCTTTATTAATAGAGAAAAGAGGGGCAGTGGTGTCGAAGTCGGAGGGCTGGGGTTGGCCTGGTTGTTGCGTTGACAACGCAACATACAGAACGAGACCGTCGCGATAGTCCTTATCCGAGGCCCGCGACCGCCACAGCAGCTTGGCTTTGGCATCGTCGACGGTCACGGCGGGAAGAATCATCCAGTCGTTCGAGGTGGCTCCTTTCCTGTACCACGATGTCGAGGTGCCCACATGGTTGCCGTCCTCATCGGCGGGGGCAGAGACTATCCAAGGCGTTCCGATGGCGAAGCCCAAGTTTTTCATGTCGATTGACGGTTCGTTCTCGTCGAGGTCATAAAAGGTCATCCCCTCAGGCATGTCCGCTTCAAAGTCGGTGCTGAAGTAGGTGGTCTGGGCCATGAGAGTTGACAGGCGATGGGTGAAGGGTGAAAGGTGAAGGGTGAGAAGTGAAAGGATTAGTAACTTTTTCTTGTTCATCGGTGTTGTTTGTTTGGTTTTTACTGCGACAAAGATACAAACTTTTTTGGGGAACAAGAACAAAAAGACGGGGTTTGTGAGGGCTGTCAGTTTTTGTCTATACTTTGAGAGGCGGAAAAAAGGTGAAAAGGTGAAGGGTAAAAGGTGAAAAGGTGAAAAAGTGAAAAGGTAAAAAATGAAGGGTGAAGAACTGTTTGGAGTGAAAATAGGGCCAAAAGAGCGGCAAATTTGGGCGAAAACCCAAATTTGCCGCTCTTTTTTTTGGAATTTGCTGCTTTTTTCTATAATTTTGCAAGCGGCAAATGCAGGGGGCGCCTGCACCTTAGAATAATTATTCACTTCAAATAAACAGTAGCATTATGGAACCAAAATTAACTTTTATGAAGCGATGTTGGCGGGTGCCGCTCATCCTTCTTGTGTGTCTCCTTGGAGGCAGCAGCGGCCTATGGGCCACCTCTTATTTTAATAATTGTAAGCATACGACCATCATGCACGAACCGACGGTGAGTGCTCCTTATTTCCAAGTTTGCGCGCAAACAAGGTCAATGCTCAATGGTCAATGGTCAATGGTTAATGCTCAATGGTCAATGTTCAATGCTCAATGTTCAATGGTCAATGGTTAAAAATGACTCAAACGGCACGATTGTCGAAAGTATTTTGTAACTTTGCCGCCGAATGAATCACTAACGGTTCTTCCCGAAGCCCAATGAAGCAGCAGAGCCTACACCTTATTATATTAATAGCGGCGACTCAAAGACGTCTGCTCGCCCTAATTGGTTTCCTTTTCATAACGGTAGGGAGCGCAGTAGCATCTGACCCCTTCGGCGAGGTCAACACCACGAAGTACCCCAACACGATGACCATCACCGGCTATGTGCGCATGGGCGGGAAGGTGCTGGGCGACGAGACCGTCGTTGCCGTCTACCAGGGCGATGAGCTCAGAGGAAAGAAGAGTCCCATGAGCACCGATAAGTACACCAGCATCCTGATGATGACCATCTATGGCAACGACACGTCGCTGCCTCTCCACTTCAAGGTTTTTACCGATGGTCGCGTCATCGAGGTGGACCAAGGCCTGAAATTCGTGACCGACGCGCGCATAGGCAAAGCCAAAGACCCCTACTACATCGACCTGCCCGCGCCGGTGGTCACCACGCCCTGCAACGAGGGCTGGGCAACCACCTGCCTACCCTTCAACGCTGAGGTGCCCGCAGGCGTTGATATTTGGTATGCGACGGGCATCGGGCACGACGAGCTGCTGATGACGAGGGTCTTGAGAAACGACGACAAACCGCTGTGCCTGCCTGCCAACACGCCCGTGCTGCTCAAGAGCGAGGGGCTGGCAAGCTATGAGTGGCTGGCGCGCGTGGCCAACGGCAATTTCACCACCGAGGGCAACATCCTCAGTGGCACCACCGTCGATATCACCGTCAGAGCGGGCAGCGTGCTGACATTAGGCTACTCCGAAAGTAACGGCACCTTGGGCTTTTGGCGCTACAGCGGCACCGCCATTCCTGCCAACCATGCCTACATTGCCAACACAGCCCTTCCTTCGGGCGCCATACGTGGCATCTCATTGCCCGATGGCAGTTCCACTGAAACAAGCATCGCTCTGGAGCCACAGACAGTCACCGCCTCCACGATTGTCTACGACCTGCTGGGGCGTCGTATCAATGGCCAGTCACAAAAACCGCGAAAGTTATGCAAACAAGGAATCTTACAGTTCTAACCTTTGCCATCACCCTGCTTCTGGTGCTTACTGGCTGTTCGGGCAACCGGCAGGCCGGCACCGACAGGCATGGGCAAGGGCTCGACACCATCTATACCGAGGCGAAAGCCATGAGTATCCATCTCAGCAAGCCTGAGCATGCCATGCAGCTGATCGACTCCGCCGTCATCGTGGGCAACATCTCCTGGCAGCGCGGCCAGTATCTCAAGGCCATCACCCAGTATGGCGGGCTCCATAACTTCGTACTGTCACGCCAGACGTGCCTCGATCTGCTTGACACTTCAAATCCCAAATCGCTCGTCTCAAACCTTAAAACACGCAACGACTCCGACGATCTGCAGAGCGTCTACGCGCTGTTGGTGTGCGTCGAACGGGGATTGAACAACGACGCTGCCGTCATTCGATATGCCACCGAGGCTGCGAAGCTCGACCATGCCCTCAATCTGCCCGGGCAGGCGGCCAACATGGAGGGCAACATTGCCGAAGTGATGGCACGAACAGGAAAGACCGACGAAGGCATCAGCCGACTGCAGACCCTCATCGACGAATTGAGGAAGAAGGACGACTTCAACTATATGACGTTCTATCACAACACGTCCATGAGCCTGCTCCACATTTTGCTCAACCATAAGCGCTACGCCGAGATAGTGCCTGCCTGCGAGTCGATGCTACAGCGCATCAACGAGTTCAGTGAACACACCGACCGCTTCGAGCACCTCCCCAAGGACTTCGACCCTAAGGAGTTTGAGGACTTTGCACGTGGTCAGACCCTGGCATTCCTCACCACCGCCTACGCCCGACAATACACATCAGCCGATAGAGGGGAACTCGCACCCGCCGCCCAGGCTGAGCTGCTCAGTAAAGCCCGACGGGCCGAGGCTGAGATGTTCAAGACCAATTGGAGCCATACCATCGACTGCGACCGAATGATGACTGCCGCCTACCACCACTTAGGCGAGTTCCAGCGCTTCGACGAGGCCATGGCTCGCCTCGACGAGAGCATGGGCGACGACACCCTCAGCTACAACTTCCTTACCGGTCTGGGCCTGCGAGCCACCGCCGCCAAGATGCGCGGACGATGGGCCGAAGCCGTCAGTCTTCAGGACCGGCTGTTCACCATCCGCGACAGCCTCGACAACCGCAACCAGCGCGACAAGCTCAACGAGCTGGCTACCGTCTACCATCTTCAGGAGGAGCGCTTTGCCCGCCAAGAGGCTGAGAACGATGCCCACCTGATGAAGCTCTATCTGCTGTTCATCGGCGTAGCGCTGCTCGCCGCCATCGCCTTTGCAGCCTACTTCTTCTACAAACGACGCCAAACGAACCAGAAGAACCGCGTGCTGGCCCGCGAAATAGCCGAAGCCATAAAGTACAAGGAGATGTGGGAACAAACAACAGCAGCTCAAACAGTTCAAGAAGCCACTCTTTCGTCCTCCGAGGGGGGCATAATAGCTCCTGCTACCAAAACTATAGAAAGGCTACGGGTAGGCGAGCAAAGCTCGGGAATGGCCCCCTCGGGGGCCGTAGAGGGGGCCTCGGGAGCTTCTGAGGCTTCCGACCTCTACATGCGGCTGCGTGAGGTCATTCTTCGCGAGCAGCTTTACCTTGACCCAAGGCTCGACCGTCAGGCACTTGTTGAACGCTTCGGACTGTCAAAGGAGCGTATCGGCGCCGCCTTTGCAAAGGGCAGCCCCTTCAAGTCGCTCATCGACTTCCTCACGGACTGCCGACTGCCCTACGCCGCCAAGCTCCTGGCCGAGCATCCCGAGCTGTCAATAGCCGACGTGGCACACGCCAGCGGTTTCCCCAGTGCCGACACTTTCGGCCGTAACTTCAAGCAGAAGTACGCACTAACGCCCTCGCAGTTCCGCGAACAGCAAGAGCTGATCTGACCGCGAGAGTCAGACAACAGGAAACGGTCTAACGGCCATTTTTTTTGTGTCACAATCACCCGCCTCTCCACGCTCTAACGATGGGAGTCCTCTCCGAGCACTCTCCCACTCCTCTCCGAGAGCCCTCCCACTCTTCTCCGAGCACTCTCCCACTCCTCTCCGAGAACCCTCCCACTCCTCTCCGAGAACTCTCCCACTCCTCTCCGAGCACCCTGCGAGCCTGCTCGGACAGCACCCGTGCCCGACGGTTTTCCGTCGGGAAAAGCCTCGTTGACGCCCGCGCCATCCGTGAATCGGTATTGGGAGGCATCATTTTGTCAGAACCGTCCGATAATTCGTCTAAAACCGTCCGTTAATTCGTCTGAGCTCTTGCAAGAACAAAAGAAAAAGCGTATTTTTGCCGCGTCAAAAACCTGTAACGCATGTATAACGGAACAATCATCCTCCTCATCGCCATTGTCGCCGCCCTCGTGGTCGTCGTCATCGTACTGCTATGGCACAACTTCCATAACCAGCGGGAGATGCGCGACAAGAACGAGGCCATCATCCGCGAGATGCGTGAGAACATGCTGCTGCGCGACGAGCTGCGCCACCATCTGAACCATGCAGCCATGCTTTGAACAGACAGTCATCCTATCGACATACAAGCTTATTTATTCACTTTAAAATAGCAACAATTATGAAACGCAGAACCATTCCCTCGAAGCCGTGGTAGCGGGTGCCACTGCTGCTTCTCGTGTGTCTCCTCGGAGGCAGCAGCCCTACGTGGGCAGAATTGGACTTCAGTACTAGTCAGGCGTGGATTAGCTATCAGCCATCGATGGACCATCCCTACATCACCATCGACATGCTTTTCTACGATGCAAATGGCAAGGACAGCTACTTTACACACGATAAGGCAGACGATGTCCACAACGGACCCGCCGTCTGGGTGGACGACGAATACGTCTGTTCGCCAGACAACGAGCTGGCATGGCCCGGCAGCGGAAAGGGCAACAGCAGCGGGGCGGAAAAAGCCTGCCAGACCGACGGTTTCTATGGTAACACCTACGAAACCGACTACTGTACCATCCGCTTCTATAATCCCTATCACAAAAGCGGAGACTACGATCACATGCGTATGAAAATGTGCATCTACCTGAAAAACTGGAGTGCAGGATCCGTTCACAAGATTCGCCTGAGGGGTAAGTGGCAAGTCAATGACGGAGCGAGTGAATGGAGAGACGTGACCTGGACGGCCGATCCCTTCCCCGATATCTGGACCAAACCGGTCTCTGCCCACATGACAAGCTATAACACTGCCACTTTGAGTGGAACACTGTCGGGTGATTTCTACGGCGATTACGATACGTCTGTGGGGCTCTATACGGCGGCCACCACTGTCCCTACCGAGTATAAGAGCTCTGGTTTCTCCACCGTCAATACATATCCAAAAGAGACGAGGGAATACTGGATTACCAGCTTTCCCGTGACGCGCAGCGACTACATGAACCCCATGACCCTGCCCGTGCAGTACAGCGTGCCCAATGGGGCCGACGACGTCCCGATGATGATTTACAAATGGTTTAATGTCCAGGTGCCCGGATTCGTTTATCCGTATACCGTGAATTTCAACCTTGACAACCAGTGGACACGGAAAGGCACCGTCAGCTGGGTGCCCGACTCGGCTAACTCACGATGCACGGAAGGTACATGGACTGTCAGGAACAAGACGACGGGCAACATTACCAGCGGTCTGCCCTACAAAGTTAGAAGCCTGGAGGTGACCCTCGACGAACACAACACGACGAACTTCATTGAGGTCTACTTCGTGCCTAAGGGAATGAGCGACCTGCCTCAGGACCTGAAAAAAACAGTCGAGGCCAAAGCAACGAGAAACTTCTCCTTCAGTGGAGTGTCGGCAACCAATTCGCTGTCTGACAAGATTACCCTCTCATGGAATCATACGGCTTTTGCCGATGCCCCATCGAAAGTCTATACCATTATTGTAGAAAGGAAGAAAGGCACTAGCACCGACTGGTCCGAGATTACCCGTATCCAAGTGAATGATCCCAATATCACAAGCGGCTCATACGACGATACCAATGTTGATAATCTGATGTCCTATGATTACAGACTTAAGACCACGGTCATGGACTCAATCGTTATCTCAACCACGGCCACAGGCGTATTGAAAGGAATGACCTCCATCACGTCGTTCACGGCCTCGCAGGGTATGTACAGCAACATGGTCAAACTGAAATGGGAAGCCAACCAAGTAGGTAGCTCGACCACCTATTTCACTGTGTCGCGACGCCCGCTTGGCAGCACCAAAGAGAGTGACTGGGCTGAAATCCACAGCACGTCGGGTGTAGGTGTCTTCTACAACTGCGACGACGTGACGGCTCTGCCCGGCAACTATTACGAATACAGGGTCACGCCAAGTATCATCATTGCCGGCCCCAATAACACGCAAGAAGTCGTCAAAGGCGCCAATGCGAAAACAGACGGTTTCAGCCTTTCCTCGGGCATCGTCAGTGGCCGCATCACCTATGGCACAGGGACTGCTGTAGGCGACGTGAAGGTCATGCTAAAAACCAACGAGGATATTGCAGGCATGCGTTCCATCAAGCTCAGCGGCATCGGCTCTGGATTCTCTTTGAACACCACGACCGAAGAGATACAGTCACTTTTTGCCAAAGACTTCTCCTTCCAAATGTACTTGAACCCTCAGACATTTGGTACGTCAACAACAAGCACTCGCCAACTGCTTGCCGACGTTAACCAGTTGTTCGACATTTACATGGACTATGACCAAGACAACGACCGATGGGAAGTCGGCACATGGATCTATGGACTTCGTTATTGTCCTTCGGGACTTTGCATCTATCCCAACGAATGGGTACACCTGAGCTGCGTTTACAAACACGACGCCAAAACCACTACAATCTACCTTGTCAAGGATGGGGAAATAACATCGGCTAACACAGTTACTACCCAGCAACTCGTATGGACAGCGAATGCGCTTAAATCAAGTTCCATGAGCATTGGCAACTATTATGACTTAAGACAAGATTTCGGCTTCCAGGGCAACATGGATGAGTTCCGCTTCTTCACGAAGGCCTTGACAGAGGAGGAGATCCTGCGCAACTACAACCACGCCTTGGTGGGCAACGAGAAGGATCTGGCCATCTACTATCCCTTTGACGAAGGTATTGAGGGCCAAACCATAGCCTACGACTTCTCGAAAACTGGTGGCGTGCCTAACGGACGCCATGCAAAAGCCAACGTGGCTGTTGAAAGTACTTCAAAAACACCTTCACCCGACCAACTGAGCCTGATGGCCTACACCGACTCGGTGGGTAACTACACAGTGCAAGGCGTGCCCTTCTCAGGCAATGGTACCAACTACATCGTCACGCCTCAGTTAGGCATCCACGAATTCTCACCAACCTACAAGACGGCCTATGTCAGCAGCAACTCGCTAGTACACAGTGGAGTTGACTTCGACGACGTCTCGTCCTTCCCCGTCAGCGGACACGTCTATTATTCGAATACAGACTATCCGGTGAAAGGCGTCAGCTTCACCGTCGACGGCACCACCTGCTCACGCGACGGCAAAATCATCGAGACCGATGAACAAGGCAAGTTTAACATTAGCGTGCCTATTGGCGAACATTTCATCCAGGCCAAGCTCAATGGCCATGAGTTCGTGAAAAATGGCCGTTATCCCGCCGACCCGAACAATGTGGGCACCCGTATCAACTTCGACCGACCCATCAGTGGATTGGAGTTCAGCGACACCACACTGGTGAACTTCACCGGCCGTGTCGTAGGTGGCGACATCGAGGGCAACAAACCCGTGGGCTTCGGCCTGAGCCAGAACAACATCGGCAAAGCGCGGATCGTACTCTCGCCCACAAATTCCGATAAATACCGTCTAAATATCAAGCCCAATCCTGGAGGCACCACCGTTGACTACGTGGCGAACGACAAAACGCTCTCCGTTCCCTCTCAGACGGACGCCATTCAGAGCAAGGCCTGGCGTGGTGCCGGACAAGACCAAGCCAGCAAGATCTTCATCGAGACTGACTCGCTCACTGGCGAATTCTCGGCATTACTACCACCGTTGCACTATACGGTCACCACAGCAATCCCGTGTTCAACGTCCTACAGGTAGGACGTAAAGACGGTTCCTTCGGTATTGACACCTACACCATCAAGGATGGCGATGGAGAGCTGGTGATTGACGACATTTTGAAGGATGGTGCCTATACCTACGGATACCCCATATTCAAGGAACTGGACACCTACACCTATGAGATCGAAGGATACGAAGAGTACATCAATGCCGACAACTCGGCAATGCATTCTACCGTGCCCATGGCCGACGTGGTGGTCTCCATCAGCAATGCCCTCTCGGCTGAATACGCCGTCTATGGCGAAGGCAATGCCGACGGTGCTACGCCGGGAAGCGTCTACGACCTGCAGCCTGGCAAGCTGAAGTTGGATAGCCTTGGCCAAGCCACCTATAAGTGGAAGGCTGGTATGCCAAACATTACACCGCCCTATTCGCGCACGCTTGAAATCTACTACACCATAGGCGAAGACACAAAGCCTTGGAGCGGTAACAAGCTTGGAGGCATCATCCTCGGATCGCTACCGACGGGCAACAACTTCGTCACGGCTGGTCCCGACCAGTTAGACATGATTCTGCGTGATCCGCCTGGCTCCGGTTCATCGGCAGAGTGGACAACGGGCACGACGGTATCAAAGTCGCATTCAGAAGGCGGTACATGGACGTGTGAGATCGAAACCAAGACAACCTCCTACCTTGGCGCAAAAACCGACGTTGGCGTAGGTGTCGTGGGCGTTTTCAAGTTCGAGAGTTTAGAGGCCGTTAACAACCTTGAGGTAGGTCTGAAAGCATCAACCGAAGGTGAGGATGCCTCGACGTGGAGCCGTGAGGTGACAGCCACCAAGACCATCACGACCAGCGACAGTGAGGATTATGTAGGCGCACAGGGCGACGTGTTCATCGGCTCATCGACCAACATCATCTACGGTAAGGCACGCGACGTCGACTTCTATCGCAATCGCAATGCGCAAGATGGCGAACCAAAGGCCATACTACAACTGAACGATATCATTACCACTGGTCTCGACTTCAAGACCGAGTTTGCCTATACGCAAAACTACATCGAAAACGTACTCATCCCTGGTTTCCAGAAGATGCGTAACGCCAAGTTGCAGACCGTCAGCAACATCGGCGACAGCAATCCGAGTAATCACCCCATCTATTTGACCAAGCTTGACGCCAATGACCAGCGATTCGGGTCCAGTAACCACGACAAGGAGGTCTGGGGCGACTCCGCAAGTGAAGGTCCGAGTACCAATGGGCCCTCGTACAAGATGATTCGGCCCGACAATGCCAAGGCCGACGAGAACTTCCAAGACAGCGTGGAGTGGTGTAACAACCAGATTGACATCTGGAAAACCTATCTGGCATACAACGAGCAAGAGAAAGTGCAGGCCTTTAAACAAAGGACCAACGATACACCCAACTACTCATTCGATGGCGGTACAACCGTGACTAACAGCATTGAGAAAAGTCAGTCGAAAGGCGATACTTACGACATCACCGTCTCCGCAGCAGCCATACTCGGCGATAGGTTCGCAGCCAGATTCAACGAAACGGGCGTCATCTGGGAAATATCTACAGAGACCGGTGGGGGATGGCATCTACAGACCGAGAATAACACGCAGCAGACAGAATCGTTTAGCTACACGCTCGCAGAAGACGGCATAGACGCACTCACTGTCGACGTTTACGACTACGGCGCTTTTGGGCCCATCTTCCGCACACGCGGCGGCCAGACCAGCAATCCATACGAGGGCGAGGTAGTGACGAAGTACTACCGTCCCGGCACCACCATTATGGAAGCCACGATGCAAATTGAGGTGCCCGAGATCAATGCCGTGCCACATATCCTGAGTGACGTGCCCACAGGAACCGCAGCGAATTTCACTTTGGAACTGAGCAACAAGTCGGAGATTAGCGAGGACGTGACCTACAGGCTCTTCGTGCTCGACGAGACAAACACTAACGGCGCTGAGCTCAGCATCGACGGTAAGGTGCTCACCACCGGACGACTCATCAAGGTGCCTGCTAACCAGTTGCTGACCAAGGCACTGCAACTGCGGCAGACCGACCAGAGCGTCCTCGAATACGACTCTATCGCCATTGTACTCGCTTCGGATTCGCAACCTGAGGACATTGCCGACACGACCTACATCTCAGCTCGCTTCGTACCATCTTCGTCACCGGTTGAGCTTGCCATCTCCACAACGACGATGAACACGCAGACTGGCTCGAGCCTCGACATGACGTTCTCGGGCTTCGACCGCAATTACCGTGGTCTGAAAGCCTTCCGACTGCAATACAAGAAGAAGGGCAACGCTAACTGGACCGACATCCATGAGTATGTCACCGACAGTACCAGCACCCTCTCGACAATGCAAGAGTTGCTGCCCAAGGCAGGTGCTACCGTGAAGTACTCGTTCGACTTGGAGAGCTTCGCCGACGGTGACTACCTGTTCCGTGTCGTTTCAGTAGCATCCTACGGTGGTAAAGAGGTCTACCGCTACAGCGATGAGCTCGCACTCGTGAAGGACATGCAGCGGCCGCGCCCGCTCGGGACACCTGAGCCCACCGACGGTGTGCTCGACATCGGCGACGAGCTGAGCATCACCTTCAACGAGACCATCCTGAAGGGCGAACTCACTGACGTAAAGAACTTCTTAGTGACGGGCGTGCTGAACGGCGCCGAGGTGGCCCACGAGACGGCACTGAGTCTGCAGGGCACTGAGACGACAGCGCAGACCGAAGCTGGCATCAGCCTGGCCAACAAGGACTTCAGCATCGATGCCTGGGTACGCCTCAATGGCGAGGGAACCATCCTGAGCCACGGACAGGGTGCACAGAAGCTCACCGTGGGCACCGACAGCGACGGCAAGTTACTGGTCGGCATTGCCGGAGAGACCTACACCTCTTCTAATAACGTACCGACTGGCAAATGGGCGTTCCTGACCATGAACTATAAGAACGGTGACAATGGCGGCAAACTGAGTGCCACCGTGGCCTACGATGCTGCCACCGACACGCTCTTCGACAGCAGACCGGTGGTCACCTATACTGGCAACGGCCCGCTGAGCGTGGGCACTGGTCAATCGTCAACCGACGGTCAATCGACCGCCATCCACGAGCTGCTGCTCTGGGACGAGGCTCACGACATTGCCACCGCTCTGGCCAACCGCTCGAAGACGAAGAATCCGGCAACGCGCCACCTCATCGGCTACTGGAAGATGGACGAGGGCGAAGGCACCACCATCCGCGACTACGCCCGCAACCGCCACATGACGATGGCCGACGAGACATGGTATCTTAACAATGTGAACAAGGCACTCGACCTCAACGGGTCGAAATACCTCAGCATCAACACGGCCTCGCTGCCCAACAACGACAAGTACAACGACTACGCCGTGGAGTTCTGGATGCGCGGTGGTCAGCAGAATGGAGAGACCCAGCTGTTGCAGATGGGCGACATCGGCCTCTGGCTCAACGAGCAGGGACAACTCCAGCTGACTGGCAAGGGCGCTTACCTGTCGACGGCGGAGCCTAATTCTCAATTCTCAATTCCCAATTCTCAATTAAACGACAACGCCTGGCACCACGTGGCACTCAACGTGCTCCGCTTAGGCTCCACAGCCGTCTATGTTGACGGTAATCGTCAGCTGACGACCGCCGCCAATAACGTGGGTAACATTGTCGGTCATGAGCTGCTGCTCGGTGCCCGCAACGACAACGGCAACTACGGCAACTTCTTCAAGGGACAGATAGACGAGGTGCGCGTATGGAACGCCACACTCAACGCCGACCAGCTGCTGGCCAACCGCAAGGTGCGCCTCACAGGGCAGGAAGCCGGTCTGAGCATCTACTACCCATTTGAAAAGACCGTCCTCAACAGCTACAACCAGTTGGAAACCATCGGCATCAGCGAGAATGCCTGTGCTACTGAAGCCAACGCCAACAACCCAGAGACGATGAGTTACTCCGACAATGCGCCTGCCCTGCGCACGAAGCCGGTGGAGACGAACGTCAGCTTCAACTTCACAGCTTCTGACAACAAGATCGTCATCGAACTGGACGAGGATCTGGATGCTGCCGCCATTGAAGGTTGCACGCTCCACTTCACAGTCCGCGACGTCCGCGACGAGAACGGTAACTACTCCGTGCCCACCACGTGGACGGCTTTCGTCAACCGCAACGAGCTGGTCTGGGCCGAGGATGCCCTGAGCATCGAGCAGCAGGCAGAGACCCAGAGCAGCGTCACCGCCACCATTGTCAACAAGGGTGGCCGTCAGCAGATGTGGACAATCTCTGGCATGCCCTCATGGCTGCAGGCCAGCACCGAGTACGGCACAATGAACCCGAGGACCGAGAGCCAGGTGACGTTTACCGTCACCACCGCTGCGCCCATCGGCAAGCACGAGGCAACGGTCTATCTGAAGGGTAGCAACGGCATCGAGACACCGCTCACCATCAACGTGAAGGTCACGGGCAACACACCGCTGTGGACCGTCAATGCGGCTGACTACGAGGAGACTATGAACCTGATAGGTAGTCTTTACCTCCTGGACGTCCCAAGCGAGGATAGCGACGACGTGGTGGCAGCCTTCATCAATGGTGAGTGCCGTGGCGTGGCGCAGCCCGAGTACAGTCAGCGCTACGACAGCTACTTCGTCACCATGGACATCTACGCAAATGGCAGCGAAGCCGACGCACCAGTGGAGTTCAAGATGTACGACGCCTCAACGGGCATCATCTATCCCGTAGTAAAGGCTTACCTCAGTGAAGATGGTCAATGGTCAACAGTTCCCACGACCGTCACCTTCGAGGCTAACACCCTGCTGGGCCGCTACCCAACGCCCGTCAAGCTGACTGCCACCGACGAGGTGGAGCAGAACATCGCACTTGCAAAGGGCTGGAACTGGATATCGCTCGGCGTGAAGCCTGAGGTGTTCACCGTCGAGAATGTCTTTGCAAAGGCCAACGGAAAGGTGGAGTTCCTGAAGAGCAACACCCAGATTGCGGAGTTCGATGGTGAGGACTGGCTGAGCGAGATCACGGTCATGAACAACCGCGAGATGTACGCCGTACAGACCAACGAGGCCCTGACGCTCAACGTCACGGGTCACCGGGTGAACCCCGCCGACGAGCCCATCACCGTGAACAACGGATGGAGCTGGGTGGCCTTCAATCCGCTGACGGTCATGAGTCTGGCTGACGCCCTTGGCGGCATGAAGCCGTACGACGACGAGATCATCAAGGGTCAGCGTGGCGTTGCCTACTACGACAACTACGAGTGGAGCGGCTCGCTCCGCCAGCTGTCGCCCGGTCAAGGCTACAAGATCTTTGGCCGTCAGGCACGCACGTTCACCTATCCCGCCGCCACCGCGGCACCTGCACGCGCTACTCGCTCCAATTATCAATTCTCAACTCTCAATTTTCAACCCTCCCTGTTCACCCCGATAGACTACCACAACTACCCCGCCAACATGGTGGTCATCGCACAGGTGGTCTGCGGCAGCGAGCCAGTGGCCAACGCTGAGGTAGGCATCTTCGCCGGCGACGAGTGTCGCGAGGCAGCAGTGACCGACGACCGCGGCATGATCTACGTCACCGTGCCTGGCAACGAGCAGACGCTGCTCCACTTCATTATCGCCACCGACGGCAAGACGATGGAGGCAGCAGAGACCGTGACCTACGAGAACGACGCCGTCTGCGGCACACCGCGCTCGCCGTTCGTCATCGACCTGGGTAACGCAACGGCTATTAGCCACCTGACGCTCGGCGCTGAACGCTCAACAATCTTCGACCTCCAGGGCCGCCGCGTCAATAGTCAAATAGTGAAATCGTCAAATCGTCAAATGAAGGGCGTTTACATCATCAACGGCCAGAAGATGGTAAAGTGACAGTAACTACAGATTGCGCAGAGGACACTGATGATTAATCAGTGAATTCCGCGCAATCTGCGCTTTATTCCCTACAGATTGCGCAGAGGACACTGAAGTTCAAATCAGTGAAATCTGCGCAATCTGCGTTTTCAATGTTCAATGTTCAATGCTCAATGCTAAATGCTCAATGTTCAATGTTCAATGTTCAATGCTCAATGTTCAATGCTCAATGCTCCTCCCGTGAGCACTCATTCATTTTTTCTTCTTGGAATTCGTCGTCACCATCCGTGAATCTGTATTTTGAAGCGACAATTCGTCTAAAACCGCCCACCAATTCGTCTGAGCTCTTGCACGGACGGGCGTAAAGTATTATCTTTGCGCCATAAAAACCAGCCATTGCGCGCATGCTGAGCGCCTCGCCGCTCTGCCCCAGAGGAGACAAAATACCATAAGACTATACCAATTTATTCACCTTTAAACATTTACAAATATGAAACACAGAACGATTCCCTCGAAGCCGTGGTGGCGGGTGCCACTGCTGCTTTTCATGTGTCTTCTCGCTGGTAGTAGCCCCATGCGGGCCGACACCTACCACTTTGAGGGCAACAACAGGCATGCGGTGCTGAACAACCCCACACTGGAAAAGCCCTACATGCACTTTGTGGCAATGTACTTCGACAAGACGGAAGATGCCCTTAAGAACTACCACGGCTTCTTCACCACCTTGGCTAAGCCCAGCGGTGCCCCTGACTCGGCACCCAACGGCCCGGCGCTCTTCATCAACGGCAAGTATGCCTGTTCGCCCATCGACGAACTGTTTGCTGGTGACAACAGACACAGTGCTGCATGGGGCGCATGCAGTAACGACAGTTGGGTAGACAAGAAGTATACGGTAAAGATTGATGGCATCACCTATACCATCAGATTCTACAACCCCTATCACGATGGTGACAGCAAACGCTGCATGGTGAACATCCTCATATTCCCCGACAAGCTGCAGCCGGGCATGACCACGACGGTGAAGATCGCCGGCTGGTGGAAAATCATGTGGAAACAGGACCCCGCCAAGGAGGAGTCGTACACATGGTCATTCAAGGCACCGCCGACATCAGGCATCAAAAGTCCCACGGCAACGATGTCAGAGTATGGGAAGATAAAAATCAACGGCGACCTGCTTTCAGGGTATAGCTCCACCATAGTAGGCTCGTATGACGGAGCCACCACGGCGGGCCTGCCGTGGACAGACAATCTGGAGTCGTCCAGGACCTGGGGCGCCAACCAAGGCTCGTTCGAGCAGATCATCGATTTCCCGGAGCGCGCGCGTACCAACGGCGCCTACTATAACACTGCAACGAAGTATATAGAGTATATTATACAACGTAAAGACTATTCGCCAGAAGGATTCAACACCATGGACCCCAAGGTGAACGTCAATTTCTACGAATGGGTAAAGACCGATGTTCCAGGGTACATCCGCGCCAAGGCCAATCCCTCGGCTAACGTGTCCGACATGTGGAAAAAGCTGGTGAAACTTACATGGGAAAGTGAAGGTAACAACACGGGCGGCACGTGGAGCATCTATCGCTACAAGACGTCGGAAGGTGCATCAACGCGCGAGTTACTCTTTGATAAAATTGAGCACTCCACCACTACCAAAGAAGTCACCGCGCCAACCTATGACGACAACTACACCTACGAGATTTCATTCATACCCACCAACGGTGTGCAACGCAGTGAACTGACACGTTCGGTCTCATGCACAATGCAACGTCAGTGGGAAGTGAAGATTGACTCGGTGACTGTCTACCAGGAATCGAGGATAAAGGTGAAGTGGTCGCATAACGCCATCGTGGACGCCGCTGATAAAAACTATACACTAACGCTGGAGCGGTCAGAGGACAAAAACTCGTGGATTCAAGTCAAGGAGGCGCAAATCACGAATAGCAATACCGTGAGCGGTGAGCACATCGATGATTATGATTTGCATTCTAATCACACTTATTATTACCGCATCAGAATCTCGGTGATGGATTATGAATATAAGACCCAGATAGTTGGCACCAAGTTGGGCGGCTCGAAGATCCTCGAATTCACAGCCACTCGAGGCACCTACAGCTCGATGGTGAAGCTGCAGTGGAACGTGAAGCAGGTGGGCGAAAACATCACGAACTTCATCGTTCAGCGGCGCCCCTTAGGGAGTAACGATGAGCGAGCTTGGGCTGACATCCACAATACCAGCGGCACCGCCTCGGGCTACAGCTACGATGACGTGACGGCACTGCCCGGCAGCTTTAACGAGTATAAGGTTGTGGTGTGGACCCAGGATGGCGACACCCGCTCTATCGACGACGAGAAGACGACCGACGGCTTCAGCCTGACGACAGGATCCATCAGCGGCAACATCACCTACGGCACGGGCACGGCCGTAGAGGGCGCCAAGGTCGTGTTGAAGCAGCAGAACGCCGATGGCGACATTACCAGCGGCATGCGTTCGGTGAGACTCAGTGGCGCGGGTTCAGGCTTTTCCTGTAATACAACGAAAGAGGACATTCAAAAGCTGTTTGAAAAGGATTTCTCCATACAAATGTATCTGAATCCCATCAGCGCGGCCATGGCCACGGACGGGTTGCATTACATCGTGTTAGACGTGCCGGAGGTGTTCCACATAGCTTTGCATTACGAAGCCAGCACCGACCGGTATAAGCTGGGCGCATGGATCAATGGACGGGGGACGTGTAATCTATACATCCCCGCCAACCAGTGGAGCCATGTGACGATGGTTCATAAACACGAGTCTGGCACCACAACATTCTACGTGCCGGTTGCTGACTCACTGCAGTCAGCACAGGTGTGGAGCGGCAGGCCTATCGTATGGAGTAATAGTGCCTTGAAAGCCGCCAACATCGGACTGGGAAACTACGGCAGCTTGACTGACAATGCTGAAAACATCTACAATGGTTATCTCGATGAGTTCCGATTCTTTACCAAGGCTTTGACGGAAAAGGAAATCCTGCGCAATTACAACCACCCGCTGGCAGGCAACGAAGGCGACCTGGCGATCTACTACCCCTTCGACGAGGGATTGTCAACACAGAACCTGGCCTACGACTTCTCAAAGACCAACGGCATCAGCAACGGGCGCCATGCCACGACAAAGGTGTCGGCGGCCGGCTCAGTGTATATCCCCTCTGAGGATCAGCTGAGCTTAATGGCCTACACCGACGTCGATGGTTACTACGAGGTGCGCGGCGTGCCCTTCTCGGGCGAAGGCACCAGCTACTCTATCATACCCACACTCGGCATCCACGAGTTCTCGCCATCAAAGCGCTCACGATTCGTCAGCATGTCAACGCTCAACCACAGCGGCGTCGACTTCGACGATGTCTCGTCGTTCCCCGTCAGCGGAAAGATCTACTACTCGGGCACCGACTATCCTGTAGAGGACGTCAATTTCTACATCGACGGCGTCATGTGCTCGAAGGACGGTGTGCCCTTGGTGACCAACGCCGATGGTGAGTTCACCATCAGCGTGCCCATCGGCGACCACGCTATCACCGTACAAAAGAGCGGGCACACGTTCGTGAACAACGGGCGCTACCCCGCCGACCCGAACAACACGGGAGAGAAACTCACCTTCGACCGTGAGATCAAGGGGCTCGAGTTCCGCGACACCACGCTGGTCAACTTCACGGGACGCGTTGTCGGTGGGAGCATCGAGGGCAACAAGGCGGTAGGCTTCCGGCTCAGCGGTAACAACATCGGTAAGGCGGAGCTGGTACTCACGCCTCAAAGAGACTACCGGCTGAATGTCGTAAAGAATATCGAGAACGAGACAACGTTCAGTCTCAACAACAACCCGAACGCGGTAGCGGTGGCGTCGGCAACGAATAAGATTCAGAGCACAGCCTATCGCAATGGAGGTGCAACGAAGCCCGACTGCCAGAAGATCATCATCCAGACCGACCCTGCCACGGGCGAGTTCTCGGCCATGCTGCCGCCACTGGAGTACAAGATGCAGGCTATCAAGCTGGTAAAAACGGGAAAGGAGTTGGCACCGGCGTCCACGCTCGACCTTACAAGGGTCAACGTCTCGCTGAGCGACACGCTCTACAACGACGACGGCTCTGTCGCTGAGCTTTACGAATACAACACCCTGCTCAAGCAGACATACCATGCACCGGCATCGTTCACAGTGACGCAGAAGGGACGCGACGACGGCTCCTTTGGCATCGACAGCTACAAGCTGGTCGACGAGGTCGGCGAGTTGGTCATCGACGACATCTACAGTGTGGATGGCGAAACGGTGAATTACAAATACGGCGCACCGCTCTTCATCAAGAGCAATCCCTACGAGTTCCTCATCAAGGGATTCGAGGAATACACCAATGTGGACAATGGCTTCAGCACCACCGTACCCCTAAAGGGCAACATCGTGACCATCAACAATGCACTTTCGGCCGTACAAAGCGTCTATGTGGAGGACGGCACCGTTGAAGGAAGGCAAGTGGTGGCCGGAGAGGTCGTGGAGCTGAAGGAGAATCAGTTGCAGCTCGACGACAACGGCGAGGCCGTCTACAAGTGGATTGCCGGTCTGCCAAACATCGCAGAGCCTTACACACGCACCATTGCTATTAACTACGACATCGACGGACGAACCTACGACTGGAGCGGCAGCGGCATGACGGGCATCATCCTCGGTGACCTGCCTACGGGCAACAACTTCGTCACATCGGGTCCCGACAAGCCGCTCATGATCCTGCGCGACCCGCCAGGCACCGGCTCGTCGGCCGAATGGAGCACCGGCAGCAGCACCACGACATCGACCCTGCGCGGCGACACCTTCTCAGAGTCCTTCGGCCTGAATTTCACGCACAAGTTCGGGCTCTGCACGCAGACCATCGTGGGTACGCCCGGCGCTGGCGACATCACCGTTGCCGACTCGAAAGACGACCTGACGGTAGGTGCCTCAATGGAGTCAGAGGGTGAGAACTCCACCACGCGCTCTTTCACCACCTCCATCACCAAGACGATCACGACGTCTGATGCACCGGAATTTGTGGGCGACCAGGGCGACGTGTACATCGGTGCCTCCACGAACCTCATCTTTGGCAAGGCACGCAACGTGGGCTTCCAGCGTGTCTCCTCGAGCAACGAGGCGGAGCTGGGCTTGGAAGACATCCTGACTACGAACATCGGCTTCAACACCATGTTCCAGTACACACGCTACTATATCGAGAACACGCTCATCCCCAACTACAAGCTGATGCGCAGCAACCTGCTGACGACCGTCGCCGACACGGCAAGCTTCGTCAACAACACCGACCATGTGGTCTATGTCACCCCGCTGTCTGCCGACGACGAGCAATTTGGCGAGAAGGGCACCTACAAGGCCATCGCGCCGCAGGTGATCCCTGCTGGCACGGTCTTCGAGGACTCCATTGTCAAGATCAACAATAACATCGAGAACTGGGAAAACATCATCATGATGAACGAACGGGCGAAGGTCAGGGCATTCGAGCTGCGCGAAGTCAAGGACAGCGTAAACTATGTCAACTACTCGTTCGACGGTGGTACCTCGGTCAGCTACTCGGTTGAAACCGACTCTACCACCACGCACTCCTGGGAGTGGACGGTAGCAGCCGGAATTGTTGCAGAAAACAGCTTCGGCTTCGAAATCAAGGGCGTGGGATTCGAATGTACGATAGAGGACGAGACAAAGGGCGGACGCCATGAAGCCGACGAGACGGAGACATCCAACACGTCATCATTCGCCTTCACGCTCGCCGAGGAGGGCGACGATGCACTCTCGGTCGATGTCTACGAGTACGACGCCTACGGACCTATCTTCCGCACACGTGGTGGTCAGACGAGTGCACCGTACGAGGGTGAAGTGCGTACCACGTACTATGTGGATTCTATTTCTGGCGAACACCCCGTCATCATGGAGGCCACGATGCAGATCGAGGTGCCGCAGATCGATGTCGACATTCCAGTCATGAACGATGTGCCCACAGGGGCAGCGGCCGACTACACGCTGCGGCTGAGCAACGCCTCGGAGATTGGGGCCGACGTGGCTTATAAGCTCTTCATGCTCGACGAGACGAACGAGAACGGCGCACAGCTGAGCATGGACGGCAAGGTGCTCACCGAGGGGCGCTTCATCAAGGTGCCGGGCAACGGGACGATTACAAAGACATTACAGCTCCGGCAGACGAACACGAGCATTCTCGACTACGAGGACATCGGCATTGTGTTCGCATCGGAATCGCAGCCCGAGGAGATTGCCGACACGGTGTTCATCTCGGCCCACTTCGTGCCCTCATCGTCGGCGGTAAGCTTGGCACTCTCTAACACGCTCATCAACACGCAGACGGGTAGCGACCTGGTGCTGACATTCAGCAACTTCGACCGTAACTACCGCGGACTGAAGGCGTTCCGACTGCAGTACAAGAAGCAGGGAAGCGCCGACTGGACGCTGCTCCGCGAGTACGTGCTCAACGAGAAGGACAAGACGCCCAGCAACGAGATGTTGCCGGCAACGGGCGCCAGTGTCAGCTACACGCTGCCAATGGGCGCGTTTACCGACGGCAACTACCGCTTCCGCTGTGTATCGGCAAGCACCTACGGGTCAGACGAGATCTGCCGCTACAGCGACGAGATAGCACTGGTCAAGGACATGATGCGGCCACGACCGATCGGCATGCCTGAGCCCGCCGACGGCGTACTCGACATCGGCGACGAGCTGAGCGTGACCTTCAACGAGGCGTTCCTCGGTGGCGAGCTCACCAAGGAGGCCAACTTCAAGGTGACGGGTGTGCTCAACGGTGCAGAGGTGGTCCACGAGACGGCGCTCTCGATGCAGGGTGCTGAGACCACGGCACAGACGGATGCTACCATACGCCTCTCCGACAAGGACTTCACGTTCGACGCATGGATCAACGTCAGTGGCGAGGGCACCATCCTGAGCCACGGTGCCGACAACGGCATGATGACGGTTGGCGTCGATGCCAACGACAAGTTGGTAGTCGCAATCGGCGGCGAGGCTTACGTCTCGGAGAACAGTCTGCCGACCGGCAAGTGGGCCTTCCTCACGCTGAACTACCAGCACACCGACGGTGGCGGCAACCTGACGGCCTCCGCCGCCAGCGACGAAACGACGGTGACACTCTTCAGCGGGCTTGCCGTTGCGGCTTACGACGGCAACGGGCCGCTCGCCGTGGGTAGGAGCCTCAAGGGTGCCATCCACGAGCTGCTGCTCTGGGACGAGGCACGCACCGTCACGACGTCGGTGATGAACAGTTTCAAGACGAAGAGCCCGTCAACGCGCCACCTCATCGGCTACTGGAAGATGAACGAGGGCGAGGGAAAGACGATTCGTGACTACGCCCGCAACCGCCACATGACGATGGCCGACGAGACGTGGTATATGAACAACGAGAACAAGGCTGTCAGCCTCAGCAACAGCTACCTGCAGATTGCAACGGCCGACTCACCATACGCCGCCGACGACGACTTCGCAGTGGAGTTATGGATGCGGGCCGAGAACCAGTCGGGTGCCGCACAGATCCTGCAGGCTGGCGAGGTGGGCCTCTGGCTCGATGAGCAGGGACAACTGCAGCTGACCGGCAAGGGCGCCTATCTGGAGACGGCGGAGCCCAATTCTCAATTCTCAATTCCTAATTCTCAACTAACCGACAACGCATGGCATCACATCGCACTAAACGTTCTGCGACAAGGTGCTGCAGCCGTCTACGTCGATGGTGAGCGCAAGCTGTCGACCAACGTTTCTAACGTGGGGAGCATCGCAACAGACAACATTCTGGTGGGTGCGCGCCGGACGACTTTCTCAGTGCAGACCTCCGACTACACCTACGACCGCTACCTCAACGGACAGGTCGACGAGATACGCATCTGGGATGCCACGCTCAACGCTGAACAGCTGCTCGCAAACCGTAAGATCCGCCTGACAGGCAACGAGGACGGATTGCTCTACTACTACCCGTTCGAGAAGAAGAAGCTCGACCAGTACAGCCAGGTGGTCACCGTGGGAACAGCCGAAGATCTCGTGGGCAACGGTCAAGAGGCACAGCTCTTTAGTGCTTCAAGTGGCACCGCGGTCACCGAGGGCATCGCTTACACCGACGAGGCGCCCGCCCTGCGCACGAAGCCTACAGAGACGAACGTCAACTTCAACTTCACGGCTTCCGACAACAAGATCGTCATCCAGCTCGACGAGGATCCCGCCGCTGTCGAGGGCTGTACGCTGAACTTCACCGTCCGCGACGTCTGCGACGCCAATGGCAACTACTCCGTGCCCGCCACATGGTCGGCATTCGTCAACCAGAACGAGCTGGTGTGGGCCGACGATGCACTGAGCATCGAGCTGCCGGTGAAGACCGCCGCCAGCAAGACCGCCACCATTGTCAACAAGAGTGGCACGCAGCAGATGTGGACGCTCTCCGGACTGCCCACATGGCTGCAGGCCGACAGCGAGTACGGCACGACGAACCCGAGGGCCGAGAGTCAGGTGACGTTCACCGTCACCGAAGCCACACCCATCGGCAAGTACGAGGTGACCGTCTATCTGAAGGGCAACAACGGCATCGAGACACCGCTCACCGTCAGCGTGAAGGTGACGGGCAAAACGCCGCTGTGGACCGTCAATGCTGCTGACTACGAGGAGACCATGAACCTGATAGGTAGCCTTTACATCCTCGACGTTCCAAGCCAGGATAGCGACGACATGGTGGCGGCCTTCATCAACGATGAGTGCCGTGGCGTGGCGCAGCCTGAGTACAGTCAGCGCTACGACAGGTACTTCGTCACCATCGACATCTACGCCAATGCCAGCGAGGCCGACGCACCGGTGGAGTTCAAGGCCTACGACGCCTCAACGGGCATCATCTACCCCGTAGTAAAGGCAATTCTCAATCCTCAATCCTCCGTCACCTTCGAGGCTAACAGCCTGCTGGGCCGCTACCCAACGCCCGTCCGTCTCGAAGCCACCGACGAGGTGGAGCAGAACATCGCGCTTGCGAAGGGCTGGAACTGGACGTCGCTCGGCGTCAAGCCCGAGGTGTTCACCGTCGAGAAGGTCTTTGCCAAGGCCAACGGAAAGGTGGAGTTCCTGAAGAGCAACACCCAGGTGGCTGAGTTCGACGGTGAGGACTGGCTGAGCGAGATCACCGCTATGAACAACCGCGAGATGTACGCCGTGCAGACCAACGAGGCCATGCCGCTCAACGTCACCGGCCACCGGGTGAACCCCGCCGACGAGCCCATCACCGTGAACAACGGGTGGAGCTGGGTAGCCTACAACCCGCTGACGGTCATGAGTCTGGCCGACGCCCTCGCCGACATGCAGCCGCAGGACGACGAGATCATCAAGGGTCAGCGTGGCGTGGCCTACTACGACAACTACGAGTGGAGCGGCTCGCTCCGCCAGCTGTCGCCCGGCCAGGGCTACAAGATCTTCGGTCGGCAGGCACGCACGTTCACCTATCCCGCCACCACCGCGGCACCGGCACGTGCTAATTCTCCATTCTCAATTCTCAATTCTCAATGTTCAATGTTCTCCCCCGTCGACTACCACAACTACCCCGCCAACATGGTGGTCATCGCGCAGGTGGTCTACGGCAGCGAGCCAGTGGCTGGCGCTGAGGTGGGCATCTTCGCCGGCGACGAGTGTCGCGAGGCAGCAGTCACCGACGACCGTGGTATGATCTACGTCACCGTGCCCGGCAACGAGCCGACGCCGCTCCACTTCATCATCGCCGTCAATGGTCAATGGTTAATGGTCAATGATCAATCGATCACCTACGAGACCGACGCCGTCTGCGGCACGCCGCGCGCACCGTTCGTCATCGACCTCGGTAACGCCACGGCCATCAGCCACCTGACGCTCGACGCTGAACACTCAACAATCTTCGACCTCCAGGGCCGCCGCGTCAATAGTCAAATGGTGAAATCGTCAAATGGTCAAATGGTGAAATCGTCAAATCGTCAAATGAAAGGCGTTTACATCATCAACGGCCAGAAGATGGTGAAGTGACACTAACTACAGATTGCGCAGAGGACGCTGAAGATCAAATCAGTGAAATCTGCGCAATCTGCGGTTTAAGTAATGATAAAAAAATAAGTTGGTATTGTTTGAAAGAAATTGGCAACAATTAAAAAGAATTACATCCAGAAATGAAAAGAATTTTTCGAACTGTACGGTTGAAAAGAAATATATAGATATGGAGAAACGATTCTTTTTTTGAAACGAATTTATTTAATTTGTTTTTAATTTTGGCCACGAATGTGGCCTTGATGAAACTATTAAATAAAATTAGTTTTCAATTAGGACAATTCGTTTCCAACACAAACATTTCCTGTTCCTTTCAAAATTCATTTCAACCGTAAGGTCGGATTTATCCCAAATCGGTCATTAGCCCCAACTCGTTTGGGTGATATCAAAATTTTGGGTTGTCCTCCAAAGCCCGAGGAACGCTTGCCGTTGGTTCATAGTCCTCACAAGACGTAAGATATTTTTATCTCCTTTCTTTTCGAG
>JAFPZD010000117.1 GCA_017417465.1 Prevotella sp.
CAGTGTGCCGCGCATGACAAAGCCTGGCGACTGCAGCTGTCCACCATAGGTTGAGCCACCACTTGCAGGCAGCAGTGTCTCACCGTTGACATTCAGCAGGGCGTATTCAAACTCAGCCCATACCAGATAAGGTTGCAGCGCCTGCATTTTCCCCGTATACTGGGCAAAGATCAGTTCATTGTCGCTACGTCCTGAAAGCTGATACACCTTCGCTCCTGCGGGAATGTCGAGGCTGTAGGGCAGACAGACGGTATAGGGCGCGTCGCTCCTTCCCAGTGTGCGCGTGTTCTCAACGTTCTCCGCTGTGATGGCCATGGGCACGCAGTAGTCGGCATCGTCGTAGAGGCGGAAGGTCTTGGTGCGAAAACCGCTGCCGTTCATTACCGCCACGTTCGTTTCGTCGGTCTCACCATACTTGGCAGGCATATAGCAGAGTGTGCGCTCTGTGAGCCCGATACGCTGCAGTCCACCATCCTTCAGGCTGTTCATCAGGTCGAGCGTATCGCACAGCTGGAAGTCGACAAAACGTAGTTTCGTCGCCTTGCTGAAGGCCTCGTCGCCCACAGAGGTCAGTGTCACCGGCATGGCGATGCGCTCCAACTGTGTGAGGGGCTGCATGTCCGTGGTAAAGAGGGAATCGACGAGAGTGTAACGCAACGGCGTCAAGTCGGTGATATCGGCATGATCCTTGAACCATCCCTTCACGCTGGTCACGTCGGCCAGATCGTCCTCGGTGGCGGCGGCATGGGCGGCAAAACTTGCAAACGAGGCGTCGTCCTCAAATACGCCCTTCGAGATATTGTTGGTGCGCTGCCAGCTGTTGCCAACGTAGGCCATGTCTTTAATATAATCGTTATAGAGCGACGGGCGCACATAGAAGGCGTCGAACGTCGGGTTGTAGTTGTTGCACAGGTTGCGCCAGACGAAGTTGTCAGCATCCAGTTCTGGCTTTTTGTTGGCCAGCAGATACATGCGGGTGAGCGACACATCATCGTCGAAAGCGCTCCAGTTGAGGGTCTCGATGCTGTCGCCGATGACCACGGTCTCGAGGTTCTCGCACTGCATCATCGCACGCGAGCGGATCTCCTTCAGCGACTTCGGCAGGATGAGCGTCTTGAGCTGATAGCATTGCAGGAAGGCGTAGGCGGGGAGCACGTCCTTCACTTCCACTTGGTCAATGCGGGTCGTCAACTTGTCCTGGGCGAAGCGCCAGTTGCTCGGCTCCAGTTGGGCGTCGTAAAGGTCGATGTACTCCAACGCTCCTGCCAGGTTGGGCTTGTCGGT
The DNA here is from genome assembly GCA_017417465.1 of Prevotella sp. GTDB lineage: Bacteria > Bacteroidota > Bacteroidia > Bacteroidales > Bacteroidaceae > Prevotella. The sequence continues at coordinate 1,285 of JAFPZD010000117.1, forward strand.
CCACGGGCAGTAGCCAGCCAGATAACGCATGACGGCGAGATCCTGTCCGGAGATAGGACCGTTGACCTTCAATTTGGTAATATGGTTGTAATCGCCCTCGATGCCCACTACTCTCAGGTTATTTACGCTTTCCTCTCGGCCTCTTTCATCATTGGAGACGCCATTATTTTTGCTGAGTACGGTGAGGCCGAGTGCTGCCCCCAGTGTGTTGGGGCAGGTGAGCGTCACCTCGATGACGTCGTCGATGTTGATCTCGCTGCCCACGATGTGGTCGGCGTACTCGGGCCAAGCTTCGCGATACCGCTTCGTGTGCGTCTTGGGTACATAGACGCGGAAATCGGAGGGCAGGTCGCGGAAGGCTCCCTTCTCCAGCGAGGGCACGCTGTCGGCACTGATGGTAATGGAGCGCAAGCTCTTGCATCCCTGGAAGGCGCTGTAGCCCATATACTGCAGCGAGTCGGGCAGGGTGACGCTCTTCAGGGCTGTACAGCCGTTGAAGGCCGAGCCGAGATTGATGACATTGTTGAAGAGCCCAAGCTCGTCAAAACTCTCTACTTTGTCGTTCAGGATGCCGTCGATGCAGGTCAGCTGTCTGTATTCCGAGGGGAAGAAATGCCCCTTGCGTGTGAAGGCGCTCATGGCTTCGGCGTCCTTGAAAGCCGTAGTGACCATCGGACAACTGCTGGTGATCTCGTTGCGGCCCATGAATTGGGCCATGTTGTGCCCTGGCACATAGACGGCTTCAGCGCCAGGCTCCCAGCACGTCTTGTCATCGCTGGTGCACACATTGCCGAGGAACACCAGTTCCTCCAGTTGCTCATGGTTATCCTCGAACAGCTCGTTGTCGGCCTCCTTGGTGTCGTCGCCGATGGCCAGATGCCTGAGGCCGTGAGCCTGTTCAAACACGTTCTCGCCTATCTTCTTGGCACTCTTCGGCAGGATAACGGTCTGGAGTTTGTCGCAGTAGGTGAACATGAAGTCGCCCACCATATTGTCCTCCTCGAGATAGTCGTTGCTGCCCCAGCACTGATAGGGGTGCTCGGTGTCCTTCTTGAGTTCTGCGCCGTAGAGGTTCAGGTAGCGCAGGCGTCCGGCTGTAGGCTCGCTATTGTTCACGTTGGCACCGCCGAGGAAGCGGAGCACGCCCACGTCGACGCCGTTCAGGGGGCCTTCCACTACCAGCGAGTCAAACTTCTGGTACTGGCCTACCAGCCCCATCAGGTACTTATCGTCCATAATGGTCTGCAGACCCAGTTTTTCGGCCAGCTCGCCCACCTTGGTGGTCTTCACGTAGTGGATGACGGGCCTCTCCGTGTCGCTGACGATGTACTGGGCATAGCTGGGCCATGCCGTCTTGTAGGCATCCACCGCCTCGGCGGGCACGTAGATGGTAAAGCCATTGTAATTGCTGAGGTCGAACACGCTGTAGTCCAGCTTGGCGGGTTTCGTACCCTCGCAGCACACGGACTTCAGGCCGCTGTACTGGAAGGCGCAGGCATCGATGGTCTCCACAGCAGCGGGGATGGTGATTTCCTTCAGGCTCGAGCAGCCGTAGAAAGCCCAGCCGCCAATGTGCTTCACCGTGGAGGGTAGCTCGATGTTGCGCAGGTTTTCGCAGCTTAGGAACCACGAACCACCCACGTAGTCGAGACCTGCTGTCTCAAAGATCTTGAACTCGGGAAACTCCTCGATGTCGGTTTTTGCGAACTTGCCGTTCAGCCAGCTGAATCCCTTCTCCTTCAGGCGCATGGCGTCGATGACGTTCCATGAATTATTCATCGTGCTGCAGTGCAGGGTGTAGCGTAGGTCACTGAGCCGGCTGTTCACCTTGCTGTCGACAGGCTTGAACAGACAGGGTGTGAACTTGTCCTTGTAGCTGGCCCAGGCGGAGTCGGCCAGGAAGGCTTCCACCTGTGTAGGCATCATCTTCAGGCGGAGCTTTGGCGTGTTGTCGAAGACGCGGTCGCCCAAGCGCAGCGTGTTGGGTGTCAGCGGCTTCACCGAGCCGCGCGTGGTGGTGGCGTGCGACAGGTAGACGAGTCCCATGGACTCCAGGTTCTGGCAGTTCTTGAAACACTCGTCCTGCAGGGTGATGTCGATGTCGGCATAAGCCTCACCGAAGATGCTGACACCATTGATGTTCCAGAACGACACTTCCTTCAGCTTCTGATTGTCGCGGAAGGCGCCCTTCTTCACATAGTCCAGGTGGTAGTTATTCCAGTTGCCGACATCGTTGAACAGGCCCAGCGCGCCGTCGTTCTTGTCGAGGAATTTGCTGTCGGCCTCATAGGCATAAAGGTGTTCTATCTCGTGCCCCATGCCGTAGGTGATATGGCGCGTCGAGTTATCCGTATAGGCGTAGGCATAGTTCACGCCATAACCGCTGGTCGCCTTTTTCTCGGCGAGGGAACCCGTGGTGAGGTATCGGCTGTACTTCGCCCACGAAGGGTTGTCGAGGAAGTCCTGCAGACGATCCTCGCTCACGATGATGCGCAGTTTTGTGGAGTCGCAACCGGCAAAGATGCTGTCGCCGCAGATCACGAAGTTCTCAGGGCCAAGGGCTGTCTCGCCGCCACGAGCAGTCTGGTAGCGCAGGTCGAACTCCTTCAGGCTGGTACATCCGGCGAAGGCCGAGTCGGGGATAGTGAAGAGCAGCGAGGCATAGCTGTCGTATTTGCTGCTGCGGCTCTCGGCAAACTTGATGCGCTGCACCTTGGTATTGCCCTGGAAGGCATCACGGCTGACACCCACCGTGCGATAGTTATACACCGAGCCAATGTCGTTGTAGATGGTGAAGTCGGTCTGATTGGGGTCGGCCTCTTTAATATAGGTATGGTAGATGAGCTTCTTGTCGGGCGTCGTCATGCCGAACCCCACCAGTCCCACCTGGTGGATGTTGGCTGCCAGGTTGTCGGCAAGGCCGTTCTTCATCTCATCGGTGTTCACCTGGCCTGAAAATGGCTGGAACTGACCGATCATGCGTGAGCCGACGTAGGAACTTAATGTGCTGGCCAGAGTAATATTGGCCAACTTGTTTTTCAGCATCATCTTGCTAGCCTGCATTAACAGCGATTTTTGGAGTGCCTCTTTGGCCGAAATCTCACCTGTCACTTCAAGCAGACGAGCACCTGCTACTTTCTTCACTACATCGCACAGGAGCTTCGCGGCTTTCGTGTCGAGAACTAGCTGCTTATCAAGCAAAACAATGTAATTTCTGCAGGAGCCCATGTTGTTAAGTAAATTGTACATTTGGCTCAAGGCGTTCGGCCCCATCGCTTTTCGGAAAGCTTCGCCACCCAGAAATTTCACAGGGGTGTGGTGGTATTGCGCAGCATATAAAAAACTTTTAAATCCAATGCCTTGTGTTAAGTCTTTAGCCGAATTAATTCCAGCATTCAGTGCCGCTGCCTGCTCATTTAATAAGGCCATCTCTGTCCCCAACTTCGTAGCCTCAGTAGCTGCTGAAGTGCCAGCCTTCCCAGTACCTGCCGAGAAATACGTGAGTGCTATCTCGGCAATGGCGAAGGGCACGTTCCACCACGACGGTTCGACGGTGACCACCTGTGAGGAGGTGGCAGCGTTGGGCGTCTTCGAGGCGTAGTCGTAGGTCAGGCCGCCCTCGTTGATGGCATTCCATGTCGTAGGCTCATAGTCGGCCGGAACAATGCAATGGCTGTATTGGCTCCAGTTGGGGTCGTTGATGAAATCCATATAGCGCGTAGGCGAAACGATGATGCGTACCTCAGGGTCATCCACGTCAAGGGGTAGCACGTCATGGCTGTCGAAATCGGCCTTCCAGCCAAAGATGTCGTCGCCGGGTATCACGTCCTCCGGGCCCAGCGTCTCCCAGTGGTCGTCACCGTCCTGCACGTAGTAGTACATGCGTATCTCCTTCAGGTTCTTGCAGCCACGGAAGGCGC
>JAFPZD010000118.1 GCA_017417465.1 Prevotella sp.
ATAGGGTATTTGACAGGCTCATCATCGCTGCCATTTCCTACAAACCAGTATTCGAACATAGGATGTACGGAAGTGTGTCACCTAAATGCGGATAATCATTTGCCCAAATTGCACCTTTCCGCAGAGACACCCGGAGGTGTCTTTAAAGGCGCCTTGGGCAGAATGTAAAGATTTTGTATTGTTTCCCCAGAGAATCTATCACAGCGAAGGTATAAGCACTATAAGGTACGCGCGTGCGGAAAAAACGAGGTATACCTTGGGTGTTTTTTGGGGGGTAAATCGCTGGAAATCCCAGTGTTTACTGCGGAAGCGCGAAAGGTGCAATTTGGGCAATTTAGAAAGGTATGTTTACGTGTTTTTTAGCTCGGCGCAGTCTGGCTGGTTGCGCCGAGCGGATGGGCGGTGTGCGCCGCGCGGGTTGTGGGATGAAACAGGAGCGGGCCGAAAAGATGGTGAAGGTTGCGCTGGGGTTGCTATTGCACTTCCAGGGACTGGAATTCAAGGTTGTCGGCATGCAGGATGACCTGGTAGGTGCCGGCATTGATTTGTGTGCCCGTGGTGGTGCTGAGGATCTTGAACTTGTTGGGGGTTGGCGGGAAGGTGATGTCACGGTCGATGAGGGTGGCGTTTTTGGCATCGACCACCGTCAGCCGTGCGGTGACGGGCTGTCCGGTAGTGTTCTTGTAATGGAAACGTAGGGCGTACTCCTGACCGAGGCCTGTTGTGACAAGGAAGCGGGTGAGGGACTTGGCAGACTGGGGCGTGTAGACAGTGGCGGGACGCGTGTCGACATCGTGTGGCAACTCCTCCTCGGGGAGCTTGGCGATGGTGTCGCTGTCGAGGGCGTGCCAGGGGAATTGAGAATTTGGAATTGAGAATTGAGAATTTGTGAATTCTTGCGTCCCGTTGGTAGCAAGCGTCCTTCGGCCGAGCGGAGAATTGTGAATTGTGAATTGAGAATTGTGAATTGTGAATTGAGAATTGGGTGTCACGGCGATGGCACAGATGACGGCCTGACCGGCCTTCACTTCAGGGAATGAGATGTGGAGGTTGTGGTTTCGGGCACGTGCGGTGACGGTGCGCCTGAAGGGGTGCAGGTAACCTGCCTCGGCCCAGGGGTCGAGGTCGTCGATGACGAGGCTGTCGTTGACGGCAACGTCGAAGATGCGGAGGCCTTCGTAGTCGGCTGTCTCGGAGGTGTCGTAACGGCCGTGCCACGGCTCCATGAAATAGAGGTCGATGGTGTAGAGGCTGTCGTCGGGGACGGGGATGTCGTACCACAGGCGATGACGGCCGAAGCGGAAGAACTGGAAGAGCTCAGGGTCGGTGGTGCTGGGGATGTCGAGGGCGAGGTGGCGCTGGCTGGCCTGGTAGGGGTTGAGGCCAAAGTCCTGTCCCCAGGAATGGCTGACGATGCTGTCGTCGGCTTGCCATAGCTGCCCTTGGCTGTCGGTGTAGGCATCGCCGCCGCAGTTCACGCGGAAGACGGAGGGAGAATTGAGAATTGAGAATTGAGAATGGAGAATGGGGAATTGAGAGTTGAGAATTGAGAATTGAGAATTGAGAATGGGGAATTGAGAATTATGATTAGTGAATTCTTGCGTCCCGTTGGTAGCAAGCGTCCTTCGGCCGAGCGGAGAATTGAGAATTGTGAATTGAGAATTATGATTAGTGAACAGTGAGTCGGGAATGAGGTTGGCATACATATAGTAGGCCATGGTGGGCTCTTCCCAGATGGTGAGGAGTCCCTTGTAGTTGATGGGTCCAATCTTGTCGATGCGGCGATAGGCGCCGTCGGGCTGTTTGCGTCCGGGGTTGTCGTGGGATGTGAGCAGCCACTGGAAATGACCGCAGACGGAGTCGGCAGCGTGCTCGGCGAGACGTGCCTTCAGCTGTAGGAGGGCGGTGAACGACTCTTCGCTGTACTTGTCGGTGCCGTGGAGGTCGAGGGTGCGCCATGCACCGTACTCACCATTGAGGAGCTGGTCGGGCTGGCTGAGCTCGTGGCCGTAGTTGTCGGGGTTGCCGCCGTAGGTGCCACTCCAGTTCTGCACGACGTTCCAGTCGGTACCCTCCCCGCCGTTACAGGTGGTGATGAGGCGCATGGTGGAGGCCGTCGGGTCGAGGCTGCGAATGATGTCGGAGCACTCTTCGGCGAAGTCGCGTGGCAGGACACTCTCGTTCTGGAGTCCCCAGAGGATGATGCTGGGCGAGTTGCGCCGCTCCTTGATCCAACGGACGAGCAGGCGTTTGAAGTTGTCGCGGAACTGTGGGGTGTCGTACCAGATGTGTGCCGAGAACTGGCTCCAGAAGAGTAGTCCCTGCTCGTCGAGCAGCTGCTGGTAGTAGAGGTTGTGGGGCTGGTGGGCCTCGCGGAGGGCATTGAAGCCGGCATTGCGCACCTGCTTGATGCGTGAGGCTATCTGCTCGTGTGAGAAGGCGTGGCTGGCACCAAGGAGATGCTCATACTCGCTGGTGCCGTTGATGAAGACGGGGGCGCCGTTGAGGAGGAATTGAGAATTGAGAGTTGAGAATTGAGAATTGAGAATTGTGAATTGAGAATGGGGCCATTGTAGGCTGCGAATGCCGAAGGGTGTGGCGAGGTCGTCGATGACTTTTCCATCGCGCTTGACGATGGTGGCAAGCTTGTAGAGGTAGGGGTCGTCGAGCGACCAGCGGTGTGGGTCGTCGATGGGCGTTGCCAGGTGGAGGGTCTTCGTCTCGTTGGGCTGTAGTGCGACGGTCGTCGCATCGCGGAACACCTGTTTGCCGCTCTTTTGGGTGAACTTGTTGATGAGCTCAATGGTCTGCGGCGTGTCGGTGTAGTTTCTTATTTCAGTGTCGATGAAGATGGAGTCGCAGGCCGCGTTGTTCCAGATGTGTACGCCGAAGGGTTCGATGCGCACGGCATCGGTGGCGATGAGCGTCACAGGACGGAAGATGCCGAAGGGCTGGCTCCCCTCGCTGAAGCCCCATTCTGAGGAGCATCCTCCGCAGACCCATGGCGACTCGGTCTGCATGGCGGGGTGGTCGACGCGGACGTCGAGCGTGTTATCGCCGCTGCGCAGGGCGTCGGTAATATCAAGGGTCCAGACGGTGCGGCCCACGAGTTCGCGTGGGTACTCATGGCCGTTGAGGGTGACGGTGGCGTAGGTGCCCACACCCTCGAACTGCAGGAAGTAGCGCTTGCCGGGGAGCTTGTCGCTGCGGAAGGTGCGGGAGTAGAGGGCTGAGCCGTGGAGGTTGCCATGGCGCAGCTGGCGGTAGCCGTAATAGTCGTCGAGGTTGTGGGGAATTGTGAATTGTGAATTGTGAATTGTGAATTGTGAATTGTGAATTGAGAATTCTTGCGTCCCGTTGGTAGCAAGCGTCCTTCGGCCGAGCGGTGAATTAAGAATTTGGCATTGCCAGTTGTCGTTAAGGCTGGTGACGATGCGATGGCCTGCCGGCTCGGGGTCTGGGAACCGCACGGCGGAGCGCCCTGCGGGGACACTTGTGGCAAGGGCGATGCCGCGCTGGCCGTCGTTGTTGACGGCGCAGTAGAAGTGGTAGACGACGCCGTCGTGCTTCAGGACATAGCTCTTGTGGGCGAACATCTCGTCGTACTTTTTCGTGGGCCAGATGAGGTCGGGCCCGTCCCAAGGTTGCCAGTGAATGAGGTCGCGGCTGACGGCAAAGGTGTTGTAGGCGTTGTAGGGACGGTCGGGGTTGTACGCCATGAAGTAGAACATGACGTAGAGAGTTGAGAATTGAGAATTGGGAATTGAGAATTGGGAATTATGAATTGTGAATTGAGCTATTTGTGCGTCGCCGGTGATGATGCCGGGCACCTCGTTGGCAAAGACGGGATTGCCGGCGTAGCGCTGCCAGTGCTTCAGGTCGTTGCTCAGTGCGATGCCGATGCGCTCAGCCTTGAGGTTGTTAGCGGGGTTGATGCCGCCAGCATTGTAGAACATGACAAAACGCTTGCCGAGGCTACGGCTGGGGTCGTCGTAGACGGTGCTCTTGTATTGCACCAGCTGCTCCCACCACTGGGCGTCGCGGTCGGCGATGCTGAGCATGGGTTTTAAGGCCGTCTGCCACTCGTGGGCCGTGGTGACATCGTCCTTGGTCCACGCCATGCCGATGTTGAGAGGCTCCTTGACGGCTTCGTAGCCCGTGCCGTGGCCGCCGATGTAGGTCATCCAGTGTCGACCCTTGTAGGTGCCAATGTGGTAATCGCCACCCCACGTCCAGTCGACGAGTGCAGGGAAGCCGCCGCGCTGGTTCATGTCCCAGCCGTCGTCACGGTAGGAGAGCAGGCGCCCGAGTGTGCGCCATGTCAGCAGGTCGTCGCTCTCGGCCAGCCATGTCTCGTAGCCACGACCGTCGGTGCCGTCCTTGCCGTTGTAGACGACGTAGGTCATCAGCCACTTGTCGCCCTCACGAAACACGGTGGGGCAGTCGATCTTGTGGTAGTTGTCGGGGGGCGCCACCACCAGTCCGTACTTGTAGGGCGTGCGCACCTCGTCGTAGATGGCCTGCATCACGTCCCGGCTGATCTCATCGGCGTATAATGATAAAACAGAAAAAAGAAAAAGAGATAAGAAGGCAAGGAGACGAGTCATGACGATTTGACAATTCTAATTAATTTACGATTTGACAATTTATTTCTATTTACTATTTGACGATTTACAATTTACAATTTATTTACAATTTGACGACAAGTAGCGCATCGATGAGAAACAGGTCTATTCTACTTTACCTCCTCATCTCCTAACTCTTTTCCCTCCTCAACTCCTAACTCCTAACTCCTAACTCCTTTCCCTCCTCATTGAAACAGCCAGTCCACCTCGTCGCCAGCCCCCTGCAGTCCTGCGTCGCGAGGGTTGATATCGTCGGCTGTGAAGCCTGCCACCATGATGATGCCCCGCGGCAGGTTGATGGTGTGCTGGCCGGCGGGGAAGTGGTAGGCATGGATGTTGACGGGCGGCATCTGGCGCATGGCGATGGCGTTGGTGAGCACCGGCTCGGCCTGACCATATTCGTTGCCTGTGGCATCCGTCTCGAGCTTCGGCGGCTTGGCCCATTTCGGGTCGTCGTCTTGGAAGAAGCCGACGAGGAGCTTTACGGGCGTGGCAGCCTCAAACGCGACGGTGGTGCCAACGATGCGCGTCGTGTCGCGGTTGAGGACGAGCGCCTGCAGGCTGGCGAGCTCTGGGGCAAGGGTGTCGACGGGCGTGTCGGGACGGTTCTCGAAGAGGATGGCGCCACTTTGCAATGGGTGCCGTGCGGAAGGCGAAAGGACGGTGACGTCGGCGGGCTTGGCAGGGAGGATGAGCTGGTCGGTGTGTGCGGCGGGGTGCTTCAGTTTTTCAATGTTCGCCTTGAAAGCGTTCAGCTCCGCCTGATAGACGGTCAGCAGCTCGCGCCACGTCTTCATCTTACCTTCGTCGCCACCAACGGGTATGCGCCGTTGGGCTGTCTGCATCGAGTTGGCATAGAGGTAGGTGTTGTCGGTTATCTTCGTCAGGGCTTCCCAGCTCTCGATGCTCTTCTCGAGGAAAGGAACGGCCGCGTCGAGGTATTTGATGTCTTTCGTCCACTTGTAGTTCAGCACTTGTTGGGCAGCCCGTACTTTCTGCTGGAACGCATGGGCAAAGATAGCGTAGCATGCGAAGTCCATCCCCACCCGCATGAACTCGTCAGCGTGGTGTGTAGGCTTGGATGTGATGGCTTTCAGTGCCTGGGTGGCAGCCTCGCCGTGGGCCACACACTGGTCGACGATGTCGAGGGGCAGTTCGCCGACATGACGCTCGCCACGCTGCTCCTTCTCGACGTATTCGATGAGTTTTTCACCTTCCGGGCCGCAGCTCTCGTAGAAGCCCGGGTAGATGTTGAACTTGTAGGGGTTGACCAGCTGCGCCATGCGCATGCCGAGGAGCAGCGTCTGCCGGTTGCCCTCGGTGATGCCGAAACGGCGGAGCAACTTCGGTGCGATCTCGCCAGCCTCGTCGTAGGCGGTGAGCAGGCGGTCGGCGTCACGGCTGTCAATGCCATAGTAGTCGGCCAGCTGGCGGCACCAGAAGTCGCGGTCGGCACCGCGCTCGCAGTTCCAGGCGTAGCGTCCCCATGCCTTGTACCACATCCAGTCACGGTCGATCTGCAGCAGGCGTGAGCCGTCGGACAGGCGGTCGGCCGTGTAGGGCCAGTCCCAGTAGGACGCCTGCGGATAGAGGTGCAGCCCGCTGGAGTGGTGTACACGGTGCATGGCCTGCACGGCTTTCTGCGTGAAGGCTGGCGAGGCCCATCGCCACGGCTCCAGGTTGGCGAGAATATGGACGTTGTCGATGTGGATAGGCGCAACCTCGGCCAGTTGGCGGTGGGTCTCGCCCCACGGTCCTCCCGGCTCGTAGGTTGTCAGCGACTCACCCGTGTATTTGTTCATCGTATAGATGTTCGGATAGAGGGGCAGCGCTGCCCGCAGCACGGCGGGGCCATCGGTATCGTGGTTGCGCAGGATGATGGGCGGCGTGTCGGTGCGTCCGCTGGCTTTTAGGCCATCGCGGATGCCAGGGATGACCGTCTCAGTCATCCAGCGTATGTCAGTGTCGATGCCGCTCATGGCCTCGCCCAGGCATACCAGGAACCCCACCCTCGGGTACTGCTTGACGAAGGCGGCGATGGACTTGCGTGTGTAGTCAGCGATGAGCGGGGTGATGGGGCGGTTGCGGTCCTGCGTCTTCAGACCGTAGTGGTCGGCGAAGGGCTTAGAGACGATGATGTTGTAGAACATCTGGATGACGCGGATGCCACGGCGCTCGGCCTCGTCGACAAGGAACGAGAACATCTCTTGGTTCAGGCGCATCGTCTCGTCGTCGACCTCCGGCGCGAAGGGGTAGTCGTCAAGTTTGACGAGCGAGGCGAAGGGATGGCCGTTCCAAAGGTAGACGGTGTTCATGTTGTTAGCGGCCAGCAGGTCGAGGTAGCGCAGCCACAGGTCACGGTCGTAGAACCATGGGAAGTTCTCGGGCGTGTAGGGGTACTCGTAGACGCGGTGACCGGGCAGGTAGACAGTCTTCTGCAGGCCCACACAGGCTCCGCGCAGCTTCATCTGCGGCGCATCGCTCAGCACCGTCAGCTGTGCCAGCGACGGGTCGTCGGCCAGCATCTCCAGCAGCCTGTTTGCCCCGTAGATGCAGCCCGCCCCGTCGTTGCCTGTGATGCTGACTTTCAGCCCTTTGCGGCTGAGCGTGAACCCTTCGGCCTCGCCGCCGGTGGTGATGCCGATTGTTACCGTGAAACGCCCTTCCTTGCCGCTCAGCAGTTGGACGGCATAGTCGGTCTGCGGCGTTGCGGTCTTGATGCGTATTTTGCCAAAGGCTGTTGCTGCGTAAAGCAGGCAGAGCACACAAATCAGTCTCTTCGTCATAGTGCAGTCTTGATGGTTTGTTTAGCGGGAATGTCGATATGCCGATCGCCGAGGACCAGCGTGCCGTGTCCCCCGTCACTGTGGACGGTGACCGCAGCCCTGTTCATCTCGACATGGATAAGGCCGAAAGGTGTGGGCACGTCGCCCGCCATCCACTCCAGTCCGCCGAGGGTGGGTCGCACCTCGTAGGTCTCGTAGCCGGGCTTTGTGGGGCATACGCCCAGAAAATGTCTCCCTAATAGATAAATAGGTGAAGCGCCCCAGGCGTGGCACAGCGACTTGCCGTAGGGCCGGCCGTACATGGCCAGGTGCTCGGTGGCGCGCTCTTCGGGGTTGTATTTCTCCCAGAACGTGGTGGCGCCTTCGCGGAGCATGCCGCCCCAATAGGACTTCATCTCGGTCAGCACCGTGGCCTGCAGCCCCATCTTGCAGAGGGCTGCCAGCTCGTAGAAGCGCATGTAGGGCGTGGTGATGGCGTCGACATCGGGGTTGAGCATGACGTGCTCCAGTATGCGCCGTTGCTCCTCGTCGTCGGCAAAGTCGTAAAGGATGGCGAACATGTTAGGGAATTTGGTGATTTGCTCGTTCAGCCGATTGTCCTCGACGGCATGGAGATAGGCATGTTGGTCGGACCTGTAGAACAGGTCCTTGGTATGAATGGCCAACTGGTTGGCAAGCTGGCCGTAGCGCTCGGCCTCGTCGGGGCGGCTGAGCAGGGAGGCACACACCTGCATGGTCTGCAGGGCTTTCCAGAAGAGTATCTGCTCGAAGGCCAGCACGCCGCGCTTGTGCATGGGGAAGTCGACCCAGTCGACAAAGACCCAGTCGTCGGGCTGACCCTCGGCCATGCCCTGCGCGTTGGTGCGGCCGAGGCAGTAGTCCATGAGTGTTACCATGCGTGGATAGACTTCGCGTACGAAGTCGGCGTCGTCGGTGTACAGGTAGTAGTCGTGTACCGACTTAAACCAGTAGAACGTGTAGTCCATGATGGTGTTGACGTGGGCTGTCACGGGGTCTTTGCCACGCAGTTGGCGGATGGTGCGCTTCACGCACTCAGTATCGAAGCGCAGGTAGTAGTTCATCAGGTAGCTTTGGATGGCATCGCCGCTCCATACCCAGCGGTCGCGCTTGATGCCGTCGACGAAGAACTCGCGGGTGGTGAGGTCCATCGTGTAGGCGCTGACCTCCCAGATGCGGTTCAGCTCGTCGTCGCTGCAGCGGAACGAGCCGCTGCACGTAGGGTCGAAGGGAGCGAACTCGATGTCGACGGTTACATCGTCGTAATCAGCACCATCATTCTTCTCAATGTAGACATAGCGGAAGGCCTTGCTGTCGAGATGGAGGTGCGGGGGTACGGAGGTGCGGAGGTGCGAAGGTACGGAGGTGCGAAGGTGCGAGGGTACGCTGATGGTGTCGAGGGTTTCGCAGTGCTCAGTGTCGAGGGCTTCCTCACGGCTCTCACCGTAGTAGACGTGAACCGTCCCCTTCAAATTGTAAAGTTTCAAATAGCCGAACGTCTCTTTTCCGAAATCATAGAGAAAAGCATTCGTTCCAATTCGCTCTTTGCTGACCGGGGAGCATTCTTTACATTCTAATCGATATGCGGCGGGTGGCGTGTTGGGGCTATCGAAGTTCCACGCGGCGGCAGGCACATAGACACCCGAGCCATGAGCCACGCCTAACTCGTCGATCCAGATCTTGTCCTCGTAGGTGGTCAGCCAGTCCGAGCCGGTGCGGATGGTCGTTCCATCAATGAAGAGTGCGGGCGGAGTAGCCTGGTTCCACACTTTGAAGCTCAGCGTATGGTTGCCCTTGGGCACGACGAACACCGTGGGCTCGCCCATTTGCAGCTTGCCGTCGAGGGCAAAGTTGAAACGCCCCTCGGCAGCGATGGTAATGGTCTCGTCCTCCATGAGTTCGACGGTCTTGGTAAAGACCACCGTAGGCCAGTGTGCGTCCTGCTTCCAGAATGGTGGAAACATAGCCCCGCGCTCCGTGCGCCGGTTGTTGAACTTGTTGCCCAGCCACACCTCGAAGTCGCCGGGATACCATATCCATGTTGCGTGCGTGCTCATTTCTTAATAAGATAGGTGGCCAGGAAGCCAATGAGGAAAATGGTGGTGGTGCCCAGCACGATGGCCAAATACTCGTGCAGGTGGATGCCGGGCAGGTTCCAGAGACCAGCCAAAGAGATCCAGCCGATGACGGCAATGCCGGCGATGCAGCCCAGCAGCGCAGCCTCACGGCTGATGCGACGCGGCATGATGCCGAGGAGGAACAGCCCGAGCATGCCGCCGGAGAATATGCTCGACAGCTTCCACCAGGCATCGATGATGCTTTCCACGCTGAGCATCGCAATGGCGACGACGATGCCCAGCACGCCGACGATGAGGCTCGTCAGCCGCAGGACAAAGAGGTTACGGCGCTCCGTGGTGCGCTTTACCAAGGGTTTCCAGTAGTCGGTCAGCACAACGGTGGCTGCCGATGTGACGCTGGTAGAGACGGTGCTCATGCCTGCGGCGAAGATGCTGGCGATGAGCAGGCCCCGCAGGCCTACGGGCAGACTGTTGACGATGAAGTAAGGGAACACGTAGTCGGGTTTGGCCTGAATCTCTTCTGGCAGTGGGGCCACGCCGGCCGCATAGTAGCTGTAGAGCGCTGAGCCGATGAGGAAGAACAATGCCGACACGGGGATGAAAAGGTAGCCGCCAAAGAGGGCCGAGAAGCGCGCGTCGCGGTCGGTCTTTGCCGCATGGTAGCGCTGCACGTAGTTCTGGTCGATGCCATAATTCTGCAGGTTGATGAAAACGCCGTAGATGAGGCACACCCAGAACGTCGAGGTCGTCAGGTCGCTGCCGAAGGAGCCGAGCGAGAACTTGTTGCCGTCGGGCGCGTTGAAGGCCAGCTCGAAGATCTGCCCTGGCCCCTCAGGCATGCTGAAGCAGATGATGCCCAGACACAGCACCGCACCGCCGATGAGGATGATGCCCTGGATGGCATCGGCCCAGATGACGGCCTTTAGTCCACCCAACATCGAGTAGAGAATGATGCCCAGAGAGGTGGCGATGATGATGGTGGGCATGTCCCAGCCCATCAGGATGTGCATGGGCATGGCCAGCAGGTACATGATGCTGCCCATGCGGGCAATCTGTGTCAGCAGGTAGCAGGCCGAGGCATAGAACCGTGCCCACCGCCCAAACTTCTCCTCAAGGAAGCTGTAGGCCGACACGCTGCCGCCGTTGCGGTAGAACGGCACAAAGTATTTCGCTGCGAAGTAGCTGGCCACGGGGATTGACAGCGAGAAGACGAATGCGTTCCAGTTTGAGGCAAACGCCTTGCCGGGGTAGCCAATGTAGCTGATGCTGCTGACGTAGGTGGCGAAGATGCTCATGCCCACCACCCAGCCGGGCAGCGAGCGGCCAGCGCGTGTGAACTCGTCGGCGGTGCTCCCCTTGTGGAAGAACGAGCACCCGAAGACCACCACGCCAAGCGTGAAGACGGCAAAGATGACAAGGTCGATGGTGTTCATATCCTCAGCTTCCCGTTCTCAATGGGCAGGGCGTTGAGCGCCTCCTTGATTTTCTGCCGCTCAGGTGCGTTGAACTTATAGAATGGTGAAGCCACGAAGTCGTCGTCGATGATGCCTAAGAGCGAGAGGGCACACTTCAGACCCTTCAGGTAGCTGGAGCCATGCTTGCCGACCGTGTAGATAGACGACGAGATCTGCATGACGAGCTGCTGCAGCTGGCGCACACGCTGAACGTCGGCGGCGCAGGCCGCATCGTAGAGTGCTACGTACAGTTCTGGGAACATGTTGGCACCGCCGTTGATGCCGCCGTGGGCACCCAGGAGGACGCTCTCGCCCGTCATCTCCTCGGGGCCGACGAGCATGGCGAAGTCTTGGCGCTCACGCATCTTGTAGAGCACCGACTGGAAGTAGACGGCATTGGCCGACGAGTCCTTGAAGCCCACCACCTGCGGCAACTGGGCGATACGGTGGACGGTGTCGGGCGCAAAGTTCACTTTTACGTGTGATGGCATGTTGTAGAGGAACACGGGCAGTGGCAGCTGTGGCACCAGCTCCTCGTAGAACTGTGCAAGCTCTGGCTGACCTGTGGCGAAGTAGTAGGGCGGTGCCGACACCACACCGTCGGCGCCGTGGTCTGCGGCGACCTGTGCCAGGCGGATGCTCTCCACGATGCTGGTGTCGCTGACGCAGACGAGCAGCGGCAGTCGTCCGTGGTTGATGTGTGCCGACTGCACAATCATCTCTTTGCGCATGGCGTAGCTTAGACTCTGCTCCTCGCCAGTGGTGCCGAGGATGAAGAGGCCGTGGACGCCGCCGGCTATCAGGTGCTCTATCAGCCGTTCCAGGCTTTCGGCGTCCAGTGTCTCGTTATTTTTCAGTGGTGTGACGAGTGGCGGTATGATGCCACATAATGGCTTATTCTTCTCCATATCTTTCTTTGGTTATTTGTTCAAGGGTTTTTCCACGGGTATTTGGTGCACCGACAGTGCCGATGACGAGTGATGTGACAAGTAGCAGCAGCATGACCACGGCTGCGCGGGTGAATCCTTCGCCGTGCTCGCCGTAGATGTAGACGAAGCCCAGCCCCCATGCTGCGCTGAGGCCACGCACGATGAAGAACATCACGCCCTGGGCCGCCGCACGGTATTTGGCGGGGAACAACTCCGAGGCCCACAGCGCGTAGAACGACTGCACGCTGATGCCGCCTTGCAGGCCCCACAGCAGCGTGAACACCAGCAGGCCAGCGATGCTCGTGATGCCTACGGTGAGGACGAGCACCCACGCCAAGACGGCGAACATGACGCCGGTAAAGAACAACCACCGTTGGTTCACCTTGTCGATAATCATCGAAAAGACGAACGTCGTGGCGATGATAACAAGCCACTGGCCCACCGAGAGAAGGTTGGCGTGCTCGTTAGAGAGGCCGCCCGCCGTTTCGTAGATGTGCTGCTGGAAGAAGCCCATCACCGAGGCGACGAGGTTCCATGTCAGGTACATGCCGGCGAGAAAGAGAATCGCGCGTACATTTATTCTATTAGTAAAGAGCGAACCGAACGATGCAAAGGAACTCTTCTGCTGCCCCGAGGCCTTTGCCTCCTGCCATTGCTTCGACTCGTCAAGACGCCGCTGCAACAGCCAGGCGATGAACGCCACGATGAACAGCGACACAAAGACGATGCGCGAGCTGAAGACGTTGAGCGCCACACCCTCCGTCACGCCGAACACCGAAGCCACGCCATGCACCAGTGGGAACAGGAGTCCCTCGCTGCCTGCACCACTGGTCGGAGGTGCCAGCAGTGTGCCCAAGATGAGGATGACCGTCGGGCCAATGCCCCATGCCATCTGCGAGATGCCGATGTTGCGGCCGCGGTTTTTCACCTCCGAACTCTCGCTGATGTAGGTCCACGAGGCCGGCACGCCCACGCCGACACTTATGCCCGTGATGAGGAATCCCAGCAGCAGCATGGGGAAGGTGACCGCCAGCAGAATGAGGGCCACGCCCGTCATGTAGACCAGCATGTTGTAGGTGTAGATGGCCTTGCGGCCGTACTTATCGGCGAGGAACCCGCCGATGATGGCGCCGATGGCTGCACCGAGGCAGTTGGCACTAATGGCGTTAAGCCAGCCGAGGTGCCCTTCGCTCAGTCCGAGGTAGTCTTTCCAGAGCGTCAGTCCGCTGGCTCCGGCGACGATGGCTCCCGCGTCGAGGTAGTTGGTAAGCGACACGGCGATGGTGCTTCGCAAGCTGCTTTTCTTCTTTTCCATATCTATTCACTATTCACTATTAACTTTAAACTTTAAACTCTCCCCAAGGGTAGCTGCCTGGCTTCAGCGTGACGAGCAGCCCGTCGTGGCTCCGCAGCCGAACGACGCCGGGCGCCAACTGGGCCACCACGTCGAGGGCTCCGATGCCCAGCAGCTGCAGCATTGCGAAGGCGGTGGCTCCACCCTCGATGATGAGCTCCTGTGGCCGTTGTGTCTGAAAGAGCCGCGTGGCGACCATGGTCATCGCCTGGCGCAGGTGGGTGGCGGTGGACTTCCCCGTGTGGTGGCGGTGGGCGATGGTCAGGGCAACGCATCCCCCCGTCACGTATTTCGTCTGGGCTTCGGCAAACCATGCTTCCACGTCGTCGCTGCCGTCGTAAACACTGAGCGGCATGGCGGAAACAATGTCGGCTGATAGCGGCCGACTCTGTGTGCTGCCGCAGAGAACGATGCGTCGCCACCCTCTCTCCGCCTGACGCAGCACCGCTTCGAAGAGGTCGGCTCCTCCGGCAAGAAGTGTGTCACTGCTGGCCCCAGCCACGATGGCATCGATGTCGGCGAGCGTTGTGGCGTCGGGCATCGCTATGCCGTTAGCGGCAGCCTCTGGGAAGCGCTCTGCGAGTCGCGAGGTGAGGGCAGGGAACTCTGGGTCGTAGCTGAAAGCCGTCTCAGCGATGGGTATGCCGTCGATGTAGTAGATGCCATTGCTGATGGTTCGCCCCTTCGATGGGTTGGCGGGCACGTAAATGGCCCGTTGCTTGCCCGTTGCCTTCATCAGTGCTGACAGCTCGGCGACGACGTGTCCGCGCAGTGCCGAGTCGGTCTTTTTGAAGAGCCGAGGGAACCGGGCATCGTGACCCTGCTGCGAGCTGCAGATAGCGGCGGCCACGCGTTGCGTTTCAGCCACTGCTTCGGCCTCCGTCATCGAACGCGTATCGGTGGCAATGACGGTCAGTCCCTCTGCTGCGATGCGTGAGGGGCCACAGACGAGGCTTACCTGCAAGCCGTGCGTCGTGGCAATGCCCGCCATCTCGGCAGCCCCTGTGAGGTCATCGGCAATTACTATCATCATTCGCCCTTCACTAAAACATCTTCGCCCTTCTATATATTGCCATGCGCGTAGCATAGTCGATGCTGAGTGTCATGGCCGAATCGTTGGCAATGCCCTTGCCAGCCACGTCGAAGGCCGTGCCGTGGTCAACCGACACGCGGATGATGGGCAGTCCCAATGTGATGTTGACGCCCGAGGCGCTCTCCATCTTGCCTGTTGCCTTGTCCCACTGGAAGGCGCAAACCTTCAGGGGGATGTGGCCCTGGTCGTGGTACATGGCCACCACGCCATCGTACTTGCCACAGCGTGCTTTGGCGAATACCGAGTCGGGGGGCACGGGGCCGTCGACGTGGAACCCGCGCTGTCGCAGCTCTTCGATGGCGGGGATAATCTCCTGAGCCTCCTCATAGCCAAACATGCCGTTCTCACTGGCGTGCGGGTTCAGACCGGCGATGCCTATGAGCGGCTGCTCGATGCCAAACTGCCGACAGGCATCGTCGATGAGTTCGGCGCACTCGATGACGCGCTGCTTCTTCACAAGGTCGCAGGCCTTTCGCAGTGGCACGTGGGTAGAGACGTGGATGACGCGGATGTTCTCGTCGGCCAGCATCATGGCGTATTTCTTCGTATGCGTAAACGTGGCATAGATCTCCGTGTGACCGTCGTAGTGGTGGCCTGCCAGGTTGAGGGCTTCCTTGTTGAGTGGAGCCGTGACGGTGCCATCCACCTCGTCGGCCATGGCCAGGTCGATGGCTTTCCTGATATATTGGAACGCAGCGTTGCCACACTGCGGCTGCACCTTACCAAACTCGAACGTGTCGAGGTCGACGCAGTGCATGTCGAGGACATCGATGGTGCCGTATTCGAAGCTGGCCTCAGCAACGCTGTCCACGGCATGGATCGTCAGGTCGAGGCCGAGCAGCTGGGTAGCCTGCTCCATGATGGCGGCATCGCCACAGACGATGGGTCGGCACTTCTCGTAGGTTTCTTTACGGTTGAGGGCGCGCACAGTAATCTCAGGTCCTATGCCTGCGGGGTCGCCCATGGTAATGGCGAGGATGGGTTTCATTGTGGTTGACTTTTGTTGTTTTTTTTCTTTTGTTTTCTCGTTATAACGTTATTTCGTTTTTTCGTGATAACGTTATTTCGTTATAACGTCATAACGATTTAACGTCATTACGATTTAACGTCATGACGACGAGCCCCCTAATACAGCGAGTTGTAGATGTCGAGGGCGTCCTGCTCGGTGACTTCTCGTGGGTTGTTTTTTAGGAGACGCTGCACCTGCATGGCGGCTTTGGCCATTCCGGGCACGGCCGTCTGAGGAATGTTGAGGGCCGTCAGTTTGTCGGGGATGCCGACTTGTTCTGCCAGACGGTAGATGAAGTCGACGCCACGCTGGGCGGTCTCCTCGTCGGTGTGACCGGGGACTACGCCACAGGCGACGGCCACTTCAGCATAGCGCTTCAGATTGGCGGGCATGTTGAACTTCATGACCGAAGGCAGCAGGATGGCGTTCGAAAGGCCGTGGGGGATGTGGAACTCACCGCCCAATGGGTAGGAGAGGGCATGCACGGCGGCGGTGTTCACCGGCCCTAAGCAAAGGCCGCCATAGAGTGAACCCAGGGCCATGGCCTCACGGGCCTCCTGGTCGTGACCATCGTTGACGGCACGCTCCAGATGTGCGGCGATGAGACGTATGCCTTGCAGGGCGTAGATGTCGACGGCGGGGTGGGCGAAGCGGTTGGTGTAGGCTTCGATGCAGTGGGTCAGCGCATCCATGCCCGTATCGGCAGTTACCTTGGCAGGCACACTCCATGTTAAGCAGGGATCCACGTAGGCGGCGTCGGCAATGAGGAACGGACTGACGATGCCCTTCTTCAGGTGGTCGTGCTCGTCCAGCAGGATGGCGTTCGGGCTCACCTCACTACCCGTACCGGCGGTTGTCGGCAGACAGGCAAACCACAGGCCCCGCATGCTCACCAACCCTGTGCCGAAACAGGCTTCGGGCGTCTGCTGCGTGTTACGAGTAAACGTAGCCACCAGTTTGGCCATGTCGAGCACGCTGCCACCCCCGATGCCTACCACGCTGTCGGCATGGAAGTCGTACGACAGCCGTATCAGTTCGTTGCACTCGCTGACTGTGGGCTCTACCGTTATCTGGTGGTAGACCTTGATGGTAATGCCCTCGTGGCGCAGGGCGTCGAGCGTTGGTTCTATCAGTGGCAGGATGGGCGGTGCCGTCAGCACGAACAGCCGCTGTAGTCCCAGCTTCAGGTAATCATCGCTGAAGGTGTCGATGCAGCCGGTTCCGAAGACAATCTTCTGTGGTTGCAATAGTGTAATCGCTTTCATGTTTTTATTCTATCTTTTATTCAAATTATTCAAGTTCCGCAAGTTCTGCACAGCCGATGCCGTAGGCATCAGACAGGGTTCTTCGCGAAGCGAAGCGTCGCAAGCGCCGAGCGGCCAGCCATTTTAATGGCTGGTAACAGGGGGCTGCGTGGCGGGCGTGCCGTAGGTACGCGACAAGGATTGGATGCAGTCGCGTACCTACGGC
>JAFPZD010000119.1 GCA_017417465.1 Prevotella sp.
GCCACGATGTAGAAGGCCAGGATGGGGAGCACGGCGCCGTTCATGGTCATGGACACGGACATCTGATCGAGGGGGATGCCAGAGAAGAGCACCTTCATGTTCTCCTCGTTACAGATGCTCACGCCAGCCTTACCCACATCACCAACGACACGTGCGTTGTCAGGGTCGTAGCCACGGTGTGTGGGCAGGTCGAAGGCCACTGACAGACCCTTCTGGCCAGAAGCCAGGTTACGGCGATAGAAGGCGTTTGACTCCTCAGCTGTCGAGAATCCGGCATACTGACGGATGGTCCAAGGCTTGAAGGGGTACATCATTGAGTACGGGCCACGCAGGTAGGGAGGAATACCGGCTGTGAAGTCGAGGTGTTCCATGCCCTCGAGGTCCTCTTTCGTATAGACGGGGCGCACCTCGATATGCTCGGGGGTCTTCCAGTTCTCTACGATACCATTGTCTTTAATCCACTTGGCACCGTCTTGAGCATGAATGCCAGCGTAGATATCGATATTTTTGAATTGTTTTCTCATCTTTTCTTTAATTTAACTGAACACGAAGATACGAAGAAACGAAGTCTATTCTCGTACTGGTTTTATTCCTTTATATTCTAAATAGCCATTAAGTTTTCTTTTCACTCCTTCTTTGAGTTTAGGAACGTTGAAATTGATAAGCAAGCCCATCTTAATATCCGACAACTTCATATAAGTAAGCAGCTGTACTTCATGTAAAGGCTTTATCATCTCAACAGCTTTCAGTTCTACGATAAAAACATCATCCACAAGCATATCTATCCTGTAGGATTTCCCAGTTTCTTTACCTTTATAAAAGAGAGGCAAATCCACTTGCGTTTTTACATTCAAGCCTCTTGATTCCAATTCTACTTTAAGGCAATCTTCATAAACGGATTCCAGAAGACCAGGACCCAATTCTTTATGCACCTCGATAGCAGCACCTATAATAGTATTGCTCAAGTTAAGAAGTCGTTGATATACTTCTTCTGCAATAAATCTTCGTTCCTTCGTTTCTTCGTGTTCCATAAATAACTAAATACCTAACTTAGCATTATACTCCTTAAGGGTTTCAAGCACGTTGCACTTTACGTGGACGAAGTTCTCGATGCCGGCAGCCTTCAGGTCGTCCATGCAGGCGGGAGCACCTGCGACGACGAACATGGCACGGCCGTTCAGATACTTGAAGGCGGGGATGGCGTACTCAGCGTACTCATCGTCCGACGAGCAGATGACCACGATGTCGGCCTTAGCCTCGAGGGCAGCGTCGACACCCTCCTCGACAGTCTTGAAGCCGAGGTTGTCGATGACCTTGTAGCCAGCGCAGGCGAGGAAGTTGCACGAGAACTGAGCACGTGCCTGGCGCATGGCGAGGTTGCCGATGGTGAGCATGAAGGCGACGGGCACCTTCGTCTCCTCAGTGTGGATGCGCAGGTTCTCGAAGTCAGCAGCCAGGCGGGTGGTGTTCAGGGCCTTGAAGGGAGCCGTCTCGTCGGTTGCTGTAGTACAGCAACATGCAGGACTGAGGGCGCGCTTGCCTTCGCTCTTCTCGGTGAAATTGGGGAACTGGTTGGTACCGAGAATGAACTCCTTACGCTTGGCAGCGTCGCCATGGCGCTTCACGTTGGTGGCGTTGATGTCGTCCTGGACGGTGCCCTTCTTCAGAGCCTCCAGGAAGCCACCCTCCTCCTCGACCTTGAGGAACAGTTTCCATGCCTCCTGTGCCAGAGCGTCGGTCAGGTGCTCGATGTAGTAGGAGCCAGCACCTGGGTCGACGATACGGTCGAAGTGGCTCTCCTCCTTGATGATGAGCTGCTGGTTGCGGGCGATGCGCTCGCTGAAGTCAGTAGCCTTCTCGTAGGGAGCGTCGAACGGTGTGACCACCATTGAGTGTACGCCACCGAGGGCAGCACTCATAGCCTCTGTCTGCGAGCGCAGCAGGTTGACGTAGCTGTCGAACACGGTCTGGTTGTAGGTCGACGTCGAGGCGTTGATGACCATCTTGCAGGCGCAGTCGCACTTCGGCTCATACTGCTTCACGATCTGTGCCCACAGCAGGCGTGCTGCGCGGAACTTAGCGATCTCCATGAAGTAGTTCTCCGAGATGCCCATGTAGAACTTGATGCTCTTGGCAGCCAGATCCACGTCGACGCCAGCGTCGACCATCTGCTGCAGGTACTCGTTACCCCAGGCGAGGGCGTAGCCCAGCTCCTGGACGATGTAAGCACCAGCATTGTTCAGCGTGTCGCTATGAACCATGACGCAGCGCAGGTTGGGATAGTCCTTCAGCGTCTCCACCAGCTTCGGCATCTCGGCCAGCAGTGGTGTGCTGTCCTTACCCTTCTGCAGCATCTTGTCGAGGGGGTCGAAGCCGACGCCACCGACAATCTTCTCCTTGTCGTAGCCCATCTTCTCGAAGTACTTCACCAGCAGTTCAGCCAGCTCAACGGCGTGACGGGGGCAGGTGCGGTAGCTCACCTCCACAATGTCGAGGCGGATGTCCTTCAGCAGTGTCTCGATGAACTCAGCGCTCACCTGGTCACCACCAAAGCGGAAGCCGATGCTGTCGACGCCCTTGTTCAGGATGTCGAGAGCCTTCTTGTTAGCCTCAGCGGCATCGTCAACCTTGATGTTCTGGCGAACATACCACTCGTTAGAGTCTTTCTTGTTGCCACGGACGAAGGGGAACTCGCCGGGCATGGCCTCGGGTGTCTTCAGGTCTTTCAAGTCCTCGCGGCGATAGAAAGGCTGCACGTTAAAACCTTCATTTGTTCTCCACACAAGGCGTTTCTGGAAGTCAGCGCCTTTCAAGTCCACCTCAATCTTGTCAAGCCATTCCTGCTTGGTAGGTGCGGTAAACTCGGTGAAGAGTTTCTCTTTGTTGTTTGACATAGTTTTGTTTGTTATAAGTGAAAAAAAACTTCAGTTTCGTAATAAGGCTGCAAAGTTACACATTTCTTGGCATCTAACCAAGAAATTAACCGTTTTTTACCCTTTTTGCCCTTTTATTCATCGGGCAGGAAAAGCGGGTCCTCGGGCATCACCATGATGGGAGTCGTCTGGTAGGCCTGCATCAGGCGCTCAGGGACATAGGCGTTGGGCACCACCAGGCGGAACATGTATTCACGGAACCAGCGATCGGTCATGATCAGGCAGCCCTGCTGTCCCCATGTGGCGCCCCACGAGTTCTCCACCTTCCACTTTGTGGCCTTGCCCTTCTTGTCGAGGTCGACGGCAGTGAGCGTCATGGCGTGCGTGGAGCCGCTGTCGAAGGTAGCGATGCGGTCGGCCTTGGCCATGGGGAACGTCGTGCCGAAGAGGGCACCATAGTCGAAGTTCTCAGTGTCGGCATAGCCACGTTTGCGGTCCAGCATCTTCCCCACGTCGTAGCTGCTGTAGAGCTTATGGCCTGCACGGAGGGTGGCGATGGCCAACTGCTCGATGTCGTCCATCGGTAGGTTCAGGTATTTCCAGTTATGGCCGTCGTAGGTATGGCGGTCGTACTCCACTTCGTAGGTCTTGAAGTACTCGCGGCGTGGGTCGTTCATCACCATGATGAATGTGCCATTGAGCTGCTGGCCACCCATCACCTCCTTGTAGAACGACAGTGGTGTGTACTCACGCGGCTCACCTACTGTCACGCCCTTCTCGTTCTTGAACGCATAGGTGAACTTCTGTGGCGGCTCGCCAATGGTGTACTGCAACATGTGGTAGATCTGGCAGAGCATGCGCGTCTTTGCCTTCTCGATGGAGGCCGGCTTCTTGCCCTTCTGCACCATCTCGCGCAGCTGCAGTCCATACTCGCGCAGCTTAGAAGATATTAAGGAACGTGCACGCGAGGTATTGTCAGACGAGAATGTCTCTGGCATCACGCCACTGGGCACCAGTCCATATTTGTCGGCAAGGTCGGCCACGCCGCAGAAGGTGCCACCGTCGCCAATGGGGTAATGGAAAAAGAACTGCACGCGCTGGTCGTCGATGGGTTTCGTGCCTGTGTCGACGACACCCTGCAGCATCAGGTTGGCCTTCTCCAGCTGGTCCCAGAAGAAGAGGTAGGCCTGTGAGAAGTCGACCACCAGCGAGTCGGTGCGCTTGTTGAAGTCTGCCCGCAGCACGTTCAGTCCGCTGAACATCCAGCAGCGTCCCGACTGTTTCTGGTCGGTTATCGACTGCTTCTTCGTCTCGATGCTGAAGTGGGTGTCTATCTCCCCAGCGTTCAGGTGGTTCTTCGTCAGTTCATCGATATTGTTGGCGGCGATGGCATTCTGGAAGGCACGGTCAGCAGGCGTCAGCTGCTGCTCCTTCTGTATCTCACTGAGCATCTTCTGAGAGATGCCGCCACCCTTTGTCTGTGCACTGGCACTCGTGCCCACTGCCAGACATACAAGTAAAACAAGCTGCTTCATAGTAGTAAGTATTTCATAATTTGGTGCAAAGTTACTAAATTTGCAGCGAACAGCCAAATAATTTATGAAAAAACAAGATTTCTTCGGCACAAATAGGCAAAAAGCATTGCTCCGAGCAGACTGCCAGTTTGCTCGGAGAGGACAGCCAGTCTGCTCGGAGAGGACTATCAGACTTCTAGGAGAGGACTATGAGACTTCTAGGAGAGGACTATGAGACTTCTAGGAGAGGACTACGAGACTTCTCGGAGAGGACTAAGAGACTTCTCGGAGAGGACTAAGAGACTTCTCGGAGAGGACTACGAGACTTCTAGGAGAGGACTATCAGACTTCTAGGAGCAGGCTGCAAGCCCCTCTGAATGTAAGGAACGTAAATGTACCTTTTTCAGGTTTCGCAAGCTATAAAACTATGCGCAGCCAGCCCCGTAGGGGCATGACAATGGTAGCCAGCCATTTCAATGGCTGGTGTAAAGGGACGATAGGAAAAGCGTGCCTTTAGGTACGCGACAGCATCAACCCCTTGTCGCGTACCTACGGCACGCTCCCTTCCCCAGCCCTGTTACCAGCCATTGAAATGGCTGGCTACCACTGTCTGATGCCTACGGCATCGGCTGTGCAGAACTTGCGAAACCTGAATACTTTTCAATAATGTGAATTATTTGACGCTGGAGATGTCGACGAGGCCGTTGATGATGGCATAGATGGTCAGGCCGGCAGGGGAGTGAATCTGCAGCTTTCGTGCGATGTTACGTCGGTGGGTGATGACAGTGTTTGTCGAGATGCAGAGGTGGTCGGCAATCTCCTTGTTCGACATGCCCTGGACGAGTGCCACGACGACATCCTTCTCACGGTCAGAGAGGGCATCGCTGTTCTGGGCGCCCCCCTTGAACACCATGTCGGAGATGTTGCGAGCGACGTCGCTCTGGCGCATCAGCTGTTCCAGACGACGGATGGCAGGGACGAAGATGAGGTCTTCGACCAGCGAGTGCTGATGGAGCCACTCCTCATTGGCATAGATGTCGTGGAGGGTGGCCGTGAGCATGTTGTTGTGCAGGCCATCGGTAGGCAAGTACTTGATGATGAGCAGCTTCAGCTCGCGCAGCTTTTTGTCGGCAGCACTGTGTTGGCGTGAGAAAGTCTCGATGCTGTAGTCGGCCGACGGAGTACCGTCGAGCAGCGAGCGCACGTAAGGGAAGAGGGTCTTCTGCTCATACTTCATGTGGCGGCGTATCTCGTGGGCATACTCGTCGTAGAAGCGGAGGATGAGCTTGGCCACTGAGTCGTCAGGACTGAGGCTCTCGGCCAGCTCGCGACGTATGAAAGGCAGCTGGAATTCCAGGTAGTAGGCATGGCTGGCCTCGAGGTAGTGCATCAGCGTTGGCACTGACAACTGCTCGTTGTTGGCAGCATCGGTAGAGCCGTTGATGCTGAAGTTCACCACGGCGAGGAAGGTGTAGGTGTCGACGCCGTTATCCTGGCAGGTCTCACTGACGGTCTTATCGCCAAAGCCGAGGCTGATGCCGAAGCTGCCGAGCATCTGCAGCAGGTCGTAGTTGTCGCGGATGAGCGAGATCATCTTGTCGTCGGGCTCGTAGATTTTCTGATTCTTCATGATGCGCTCTTGGGTTAAAACGTGCATGCAAAAGTACGACTTTTTGCCGAGACGACCAAGGTTTCGCCCCAAAAATCACTACTTTTAGGTATTTGCGCGAAAATATTTGCTCATTTCAACGAAAAGCTGTATCTTTGCAACGCCTTTGAATTGTCGGTGTGCCTGTGAGTGCCACAGCGCTACGGCAAGAACAGTAAATGGAAGAAGAATGAAACAACATACGATCCAGTTTGAAAACTGCAGAGCCGAGCTGTACGAGTTCGATGCAGGGGGCGAGGTCAGGGAGTACCACCTGATGCTCCATGTCAGCAACCCACGCCTACCCTACCCCAGCCAGGTGGAAGCCGTGCTCGACGCCTACCACCAGCTGTTGGAGAGCGAGCTGCATGGCGCGCAGCCCGCCTTCAAGCGCTACTTCCTGAGCGATGCTGCCAACCAGGCCGACGACATCATCGTCAACGATGTTAGCGAGTGTGCCAAGAGCATTGTCGAGCAGGCACCCCTCGACGGCACGAAGGTAGCCCTGTGGTGCTACCTGCTGACAGGTGTGCAGACGACCATCACGCCCAGTGGCCTCTATGAGGTGCGCCATGGGCAGTTCCGCCACTTGTGGAACGGCTCTGCCCACAATCTGGCAGCCAACAGCGAGTACCAGACGCGGCTGCTCTTCAACGAGTACAACATGCAGCTGCTGCAGGAGGAGTGTACGCTGAAAGACAACTGCGTGCGCACCTGGTTCTTCGTCAACGACGTCGACCTGAACTATGGTGGTGTCGTCCGTGCCCGCAACCAGTTCTTCTTCACCCAGGGTCTCACTGTCGACACGCACTTCATCTCGTCGACAGGCATTGGCGGGCGCCAGCAGGACCCCAACGTGCTGGCACAGATGGACAACTACGCCATCGGAGGCCTGCAGGCAGCGCAGCGCCACTTCCTCTATGCCCCCACCCACCTGAACCGCACCAGCGACTATGGCGTGTCGTTCGAGCGTGGCACGTGTATCGACTATCGTGACCGTCGTCACGTCTTCATCTCAGGTACGGCCTCCATCGATAACAAGGGACAGATCATGTACCCCAAGGACATCGTCAGACAGACCCACCGTGTCTGGGAGAATATCGAGGCACTGCTCAGCGAGGCCGGCTGCACCTATGACGACGTTGCCGAGATGGTGGTCTACCTGCGTGACACAGCCGACTACCTCCTCGTCAAAGAGCTCTATGACGAGCGTTTCCCCACCAAGCCGTGTGTCATCGTGCATGCCCCTGTCTGTCGTCCTGGATGGCTTATCGAGATGGAGTGTATGGCCGTCAGGGCTAACGACGCCCTCGACCTGCCCCCGTTCTGATGGCGAGAGAAAGCCAAAATGAGGCCGTGATGAAATGTACGTACGAATTATTTGCATAATTCGGCAAAAAGTGCTAACTTTGCCGACGATTTTCGTCAATCAAAGTAGCGAGTGAACAGACTATTAACCATCCTTTTGCTGGTCGCGACCCTTTCGTGCAAGGCCTTTGCCGTCGAGAAAGAAGACTCGATGCTGCTGTTTCGTGTCTTCAACTATCAAAAGGAACATCAGGAGAACGTCAACGACTACACGACGAATGTCTACGTCAAGCACCTCTACAATATAGACCGTCGCAACTTCGTGCTGTGGGCAGTGCCGTCGATGCACAGCGTGGCACGTGGACGCCGCACCTTTCTCAGCGAGCAGTACTTCCGCTTCCACTTCAACGGCATCGACGACTATGACGTGAAGCGACAGGCCATCTACACCACCATCCCACACAACCGCTCGGCCATGCCTACGCTGTTGGAGTTCCTCACGCCCAACCTCTATAAGTCGACCATCTACGGCGACCATATCCTCTCGCCCTTCCATCGCGACAACCGCCTCTACTACAAGTACAGTGTGGTCAGGATCTACAGTTTCCTGGCGCGTGTCTATTTCCGCCCACGCTTCGTCAACAACACCCAGCTGGTGAATGGCAAGGCCCTTGTCGACCCAGAGACAGGCCGCATTCTGCAGGTGGAGATGGCTGGCGAGTTCGACATGATTCGCTTCTCGACACAGACCATGCAAGGCGACTTCGACATGCCCTCCATCCTGCCACGCCTGACAAAGACCGACATTGAGTTCCGTTTCCTTGGCAACCGCATCACCTCGCACTTCGAGGCTGCCTTCGACTGCCCTGTCACACTGCCCGACACCGTCAATGTGCGTGGCGACCGCCAGCTCATCGACTCCGTGCGTCCCTTCAGTCTCACACCCTCAGAGCTGGCCGTCTATGCGGAGTACGACAGTCTGCGCGCACCTGCAGTCGTCGCGGACACCATTGTTGCCGATTCGACTGTCGTCGCCCAGCAGAAGCCAGCCAAGAAGAAACAAGCGAAAGCCATGTCGTGGGACGACATCGGCGAGACACTTGTCCGACCCCTGCGAAGTCAAACAGAGCATGCCTACCTGCGCCTGTCACCACTGATCAACCCACAGTACCTCAGCTACAGCCACCGCAAGGGCTTCTCGTACAAGATGCGACTGCGCTCGCGTTTCCAACTCACCAAGAAGCTGGAGCTGCACGTAGACCCCACCATCGGCTACAACTTCAAGTTCCACAAGTTCTACTACACCGTGCCGATGCGCTTCGACTACAACCCCAAGCACGAAGGGCACGTGGACCTGGTCTGGGGTAACGGCAACCGCATTGCCAACAACACCGTCCTCGAGGAGATCAAAAGCGAGCAGGGCGAGCTGCCAGAGCTTGAGGGGAAAGACCTCGACAGCTTCGACGACATGTACCTGCGCGGCCTCAACAGCTACAAATTTGCCTATTGGCTGACCCTCGAGACGGGCTTCGTGTTCCACCAGCGTAAGGCTGTCAACGCCCTTGCCATGCAGCAGTACGGCAAGCCCAGCGAGTACCGCAGCTTCGCACCCTCAGTGTCGCTCAAGCTGCGCCCACTGAAGCACGGCCCTGTCATCACCATCGACTATGAGCGAGGCATGAAGAGTCCTCGCAAGGAGCGCCACTACGAGGACCTGGAGTACGAGCGCTGGGAGTTCGACATGTCAGTGAAGCACCGCATGAGCCGCATGCAGACCCTGAACCTGCGCTTCGGCGGAGGCTTCTACTCACACCGTGTCAAGAACTACTTCATGGACTACACCAACTTCCGCGATAACAACCTGCCAGAGGGCTGGGACGACGACTGGACAGGCAACTTCCAGCTGCTATCGGCACGCTACTACAACAATTCCGACTACTATGCTCGTGGCAACATCTCGTACGAGTCGCCACTGCTGCTGGCATCGCTCGTGCCCATCGTCGGACGCTATGTCGAGCGCGAGCGTGCCTACGTCAACAGCATCCTGCTGCAGACCGTCCACCGACCCTACACTGAGCTGGGCTACGGCTTCACATGCCGTATCTTCTCAGTAGGCGCCTTCGCCAGCTTCTTCGGCAATGAGTTCGAGGAGGTCGGTGCCAAATTCACATTCGAACTATTCCGCAGATGGTAAACACCATGCCACGCCCTTCACTCACCGTCTACCGTGCCAGCGCAGGCAGCGGCAAGACATTCACACTGGCCGTTGAATACATCAAACTGCTGGTGCGCAATCCACAGGCCTACCGCCAGATACTCGCCGTCACCTTCACCAACAAGGCCACGGAGGAGATGAAGATGCGCATCCTCAGCCAGCTTTATGGCATCTGGCGACAGCTGCCCGAGTCGCAGACCTACGCCACGAAGGTACAACAGGCCCTTGGCGCCACGCCCGATGTCGTCAGTCGGCAGGCAGGCATCGCCCTGCACAACCTGCTCCACAACTACAGCTACTTCCGTGTGGAGACCATCGACTCGTTCTTCCAGAGCGTACTGCGTAACCTAGCGCGCGAACTGGAGCTGACGGCTAACCTGCGCATCGGCCTCAACGACGAGCAGGTGGAGCAGCAGGCCGTCGACCAGCTCATCGACAACCTCAGCACCACCGACCTCATGCTGCAGTGGGTGCTGCGCTACATCATGGACAGCATCAGCGACGACCAGTCGTGGAACGTCATTGCACAAATCAAGCAGTTCGGACGCACCATCTTCCGCGACTACTACAAGCAGCAGAGCCGACGCCTGCACGAAGTCATCGGCCAAAAGGGGTTCTTCGACAGCTATCAGGACATGCTGCGCCGTGAGCGTGCCAAGGCCCAGAAGGGGCTGACAGCACTGGCCGACGAGTTCTTTGCACTGCTCGATCGCCACGGCCTCAACGTCAGCGACCTGTCGCACGGCGCAGGGGGAGGCGCCAGCTTCTTCGTCAAGCTGCAGCAGGGCACGTTCGACACCTCGATCATTGGCAAGCGCGTCCGAGAGTGTCTTGACGATCCAACCAAGTGGTTCACAAAACGAGCCACCAACACGGAGGCTGCCAACGACCTGACGGCACACCTGCGACACTCGATGGACGTCCATCGGCGTCTGTGGCGTCTCTACGGCAGTGCCGACCTGACGCTGAGCCACCTCTCGCAGCTACGCCTGCTCAGCAACATTGAGGACAAGGTGCGCCAGCTGAACGTCGATGCCAATCGCTTCCTGCTCAGCGACACGCAGCAGTTGCTCCACGACCTCATCGATGGCAGTGACTCGCCCTTCATCTTCGAGAAGATCGGCACGCAGCTTGAGCACATCATGATTGACGAGTTCCAAGACACGTCGACCACCCAGTGGAGCAACTTCAAGGTTCTGCTCGAAGAGGCCATGAGCCACCAAGGCTCTGAGAGCCTCATCGTCGGCGACGTCAAGCAGAGCATCTACCGCTGGCGCAGTGGCGACTGGCGACTGCTGGCCAACATCAGCCAGCAGTTTGAAAATGCCGACGAGCGAATCACTATCCACCCGCTGGCAACCAACTTCCGTTCAGCTCGTCGCATCATCGACTTCAACAACGCCTTCTTCCAGGAGGCGGCACGCCTAGAGCAGGTGACAGCCTACGACGACGTCTGCCAGCTTATTCCAGAGAACCGACCTGACGAGGGGTACGTAGAGGTGACACTGCTACCTGCTGCCGACTATCGGCAGGCGACGCTCGACGCGCTAGCCACCCAGATACGCCAGCTGCTCAGCGAGGGCACACCACCCACCGACATCACCATCATCGTGCGCGTCAACAAGCACATACCCCCCATCGCCAACTACCTCATGGAGCAGCTGCCTGACATTACCGTCGTCAGCGACGAGGCTTTCCGCCTCGATGCCTCACCTGCTGTCAGCACCATCATACAGGCCATCAACTACCTCAACACGCAGCACCCGACGCCCAACGCAAAGAACGCGGCACTCCCTGGCGCCTACCTGCGCAAGGTCTACTCAGGACGTCTCGACGGCCCACTGCCTCCCGACTTCACGGCTGACCTGCTGCGCCTGCCCCTCTACGAGCTCGTCGAGCGCCTCTACGACATCTTCCAACTGCAGCGCATGGACGGGCAGAGTGCCTACCTCTGTGCCTTCTACGACTATGTGGCAGCCTACATCAACGACCACTCGACTGACATTGCCAGCTTCCTGCGTGAATGGGACGAGACACTCTGCGCTAAGACCATCCAAAGTCCCCAAGTCAACGGCGTGCGTATCATCTCTATCCACAAGTCGAAGGGGCTGGAGTTCCCCTGCGTCCTCATCCCCTTCTGCGACTGGACTCTGGAGCATCGTGACACCATCTGGTGCCAGCCAGCAGAGGCGCCCTACGACGAGCTACCCCTAGCACCTATCGACTTCTCACAGAAGGGCATGATGGGCACTATCTACGAGAGAGACTACGCTGAGGAGCACACGCAGACAATCGTCGACAACCTCAACCTGCTCTACGTTGCCTTCACACGTGCCGAACGGAAGCTCTACGTCTACGGACGTCGTGGCACCAGCTCGTCACGTTCAGCTGTCATCGAGCAGGCCCTGCCAATGGTTGCCAAAGCCCTTCCTGAAGCCATCCTCAGTCTGCCGCCTGTCAAAGACCGCACACAGCCATTACACTTCGTCTATGGCACCACGCAGCAAAAGGAAGCTGTTTCCCAACAGGAAGAAACTGTTTCACAACAGGAAGAAACTGTTTCACAGCTGGAAGAAGCTGCTTCCCTGCAGGAAGTAACTAACTCTAATTCTCAATCCACAATTCTCAATTCTCAATCCTCAATTCTCAATTCCCCCAATTCTCAATCCACAATTCTCAATTCTCAACCCTCAATTCTCAATCCTCCCCCCCCCAATCCTTTCCTTGCACCTGCCGAGCCCCTCGAAGTGGCCATCACTCCCCTACCCCTCAAAGTAGACTTCCGCCAGAGCAATCAGAGCAGCCGCTTCGCCTCGCCTGACGCTGACGACGAGCAGGCACGCCAAGACAACTATATTCAGCTTGGCACTGTCCTCCACGAGGTGTTCTCAACCATCCGCACCACTGCCGACATCGAGACTGCCCTCAGCCGCCTTGAGCTTGATGGTATCCTCTACGATAGCCGTCTCACGCGCGAGCGCATCGAGAAGCTTATCCGCATACGATTGGCCGACCCACGCGTGGCCGATTTCTTCTCACCACGATGGACGCTGTTCAACGAGTGTGCCATCATCGACATCGACCCTGAGACAGGCCAACTGCGAGAGCGGCGACCTGACCGCGTGATGACAGACGGGAAGCAGACCATCGTCGTCGACTTTAAGTTCGGACACGAGTGCGACGATTACTACAAGCAAGTGCGCAACTACATGGAGCTGCTTGCACGCATGGGCCACACCAACCTGCGTGGCTTTCTCTGGTTTGTCTATGCCAATCGCCTTGTCGAGGTGCAGAGTGAAGAGCTTCACTAACCATGTCGATTGCGTCTGAAGAGAGCTTCCCTAACCACCCCATTTACACCTGAAGAGACCTCCCCTAACCACGCTATTTACGCCTAAAGAGACCTCCCCTAACCACGCTATTTACGCCTAAAGAGACCTCCCCTAACCACGCTATTTACGCCTAAAGAGACCTCCCCTAACCCCTCCTGTAGGAGGAGGATAAGATAGACTTTCCGCGGAAAAGGTAACTTATCCCCCTCCTACAGGAGGGGTTAGGGGAGGTCTTCACAAGACGCCAAAGAAGGTCTGACAATGTGCCAAGTACAACCTTCACAATGTGCCAAGTGCAATCTTTACAGGGCACATATTGTTATCGTCGCCGCCACTGGCCACGACGCTGGCGAGGCATATCCGTCTGGTCAGGCAGCTCAAGAATCTTGATGTTCTTGAAGCTGACCGCATCGCCATGGTCCTGCAGCAGGATGTAACCTTCGGGCTGGTTGCCGAAATTAGGCCAGTCGCGATATTTGCTATAGGCCACCAAGGCGTCCCACTCCTGCGTGTTGCGCTCGTACTCCAGCAGTTTCTCGCCGTTGAGCCAGTGCTCCACATGGTTGCCACGAACAATGACCATCGCCGTGTTAAACTTATTAATGTCGAAAGGCTTCGAGTCGCTCACAGGGATAAGGTCGTAGAGGGCGCCCAGCTTGCGGTTACCCTTCACGCCAAGCTTAGCGTCTGGATGGCGCAGGTCGTCAAGTATCTGGAACTCACAGCCGATGGCTGAGCCAGCACCCTTGTTCAGCGTAGGATCCACGAAGTACTTGATGCCGCTATTGGCCCCCTCCGTAATCTTGAAGTCCACCTTCAGTATGAAGTTCTTCCAAGTGCGAGTGGTCACGATGTCGCCGCCATTGGCACTCTCGGCGCCATCGCTAGAGTGCACATGCAACGCACCATCGCTCACCGTCCATCCCTTCTCAGGGAATCCATCCAGTTTGGCACCACGCCAACCATTCGTGGTCTGGCCATCGAAGAGCAGTTTCCAACCCTGGGCCGACTCTGTGGGCGACAGCGTGTTGTCAATGAGGTTCACCTCAGGCGTGTGGTCGCGCTCGCTCTTCGTCAGATACTGTTCCACGTCCTTGGTACAGATGCGGATGTTGCGCCAGCTGACAGTCTTTGCCTCGTCGGCCTTCGACCCCACCTGATGCACCTGCAGGGCGATGAATCCCTCTGGACGATAGTTGTCCCACAGGCGGGCACAGGGCACGTCGTTGACCCACGTACGTATCATGTTGCCACAGCACTCTATGCGGGCCTTGTTCCACTCCTCATGCTTGAAAGCCTCACGGGCACGAGGGTTCTTCGTCAGCGGGTAGATCCACAGGCGGTCGGCTTCGTCGTAGATGCCACCCGTCCAAGCACGCTCGCTGGGGTCTATTTCAAATTGGTACCCGTGTACGCGTCCATTCTGATAGTCTTTCGAAGCAGCACTTCGGAACTGCACGCCTGAGTTGATGCCGTCGCTGACGCGGAACTCGAACTCCAGGATGAAGTCGCCATACAGCCTTTTCGTCGTCAGGAACGAGTTTGGTTGTCCCATCACAGGCTGTCCCACGATGGTGTTGTCCTTTACCATATACTTGGCCTTACCGTTCAGCTGCTTCCAGCCGCTCAGGTTCTTGCCGTTGAACAGTGATTCCCACTGCTGCGCCTGAGCCATCAGCCCAAAGGCCACACAAAACACAATTGCAAATATTTTCTTCATCTTTTTAAACATCATTCAAGTTTCGCATTTGCTCAACTTATGTAGTTAGAAGTAGTTAGAGGTAGTTCTTGCGTCCCTTTGGTAGCAAGCGAGCAGAGCTCGAGCGAGAAGTCATTAGTAAAGCCCTCTCAGTTGTATCGTAGCGTCAAGTCTATCCTACTTTACCTCCTCCGCTCGGCTTTGCCGCTTCGCTCTGCGAAGAACTCCTTACTCCTCCGCTCGGCTTTGCCACTTCGCTCTGCGAAGAACTCCTTACTCAACTTGCGAAAGTTGAGTTCATCATTAATAATGCAAAATTCATAATGAAAGCGGAAGCAATTCTTCGCTCTTCACCGCCTTAAACCGTGTTGAACCGTTGCCCTCTTTTCACTATTCACTATTCACTTCCTATAGAACTCCTCCCATCCCTTGCGTGGCGGCATGCCTGAGAGCAGGGCGTTGGCAAAGGCGTTGTTGGTAAACTGCTTGGTACGTGGGTCGAAGAACAGTTGCGTGTTCAGTCGCTGGGCAATGACACCCAGGCAGAACACCTGACTCAGCACACCATTGATTTCGAATGGCGAGCGCGCCTTCTCACGCCCTTGACAGGCCAGCAAGAAGTTCTCGTAGTGGTTCGACGGGCTCTGCGGCACCTCTGGCAGGTGAGCCTTCACAGCCTCAGCCCTGGCCGAAGGCAGAATCTCGAGGGTGCTGCCGTGGCTACCACCCTTGAACGTCAGATCGCCACCATAGATAATCTTGCCTGGATTCAGCTCGGCCACAGGCGTGCTACCCTGATTCGTCGAAGGGATGTTAGGATTATATGCCGACTGTCCGTAGTTGGCAGGCAATGGGGGCAGGTTGTCGACACCATCATACCAAGTGATGTCGCACGGCGGCATGCCCTGACGAGCGCCAAAACGGAAGAGGATGGTCGAGGAGTAGGGATAGAAGTAGTCGTTATGCCCATTGCAATACTTCATCGTCACCTCGTAGGGCAATCCCAAGTCCAGGAACTCATGAACCGTATCGAGGATGTGGGCACCCCAGTCGCCCAGTGCCCCCATGCCAAAGTCGTACCAGCAGCGCCAGTCGCCATAGTGGTACTTGTCCGAGTAGTCGTGCCATGGGCAAGCACCCAGCCAGACGTCCCAGTCCATGCCTGCGGGCAGTGTGTCAGCCTTTGGCGGACGCGACATGCCAGCATCGAACTTATGCCAGCGGCGACTGTTGTTCATGTGGGCCGTCACAGCGGTGACATCGCGGATGATGCCAGCCTCCTTCCACGCCTTGAACTGGAAATAGTTACCCTCCGAATGGCCCTGGTTGCCCACCTGCGTCACCACCTGCGGGTGACGGCGTGCGCTATCCATCATCAGCTCTGCTTCGTGGAACGTGCGACACATAGGCTTCTCCAGGTAGATGTGCTTGCCATATTCCAGTGCCATCATGGCAATGGGGAAGTGAATATGGTCGGGAGTGGCCGCTACCACCGCATCGAACTGCGTGCTGTATTTCTCGAACAGCTCGCGGAAGTCGGTGAAGCGCTTGGCATTGGGAAACAGCCCCTGCACCTTCTGGGTGTGCTTACCCTGCATGTCGACGTCGCAGAGCGCCACCACTTCCACCATGCCTGTCCGTTGGAAATCATCTACCAACTGCTCACCGCGGTTGCCGATGCCGATAATGGCGACCTTCACCTTCTCACCTTTCGGCGCAGCTTTCTTCTCGGCAGCATTGAGCACATCGCTTACGGAGCCCAGTGCCAAGGCCCCAGCTGCCATACCCATCTCTTTCAGAAATTGTCTTCGTGTTGTCATAATGATAATAGTCTCAGTTTATTGCACAAAAGTACGCATAATTGTTTAAACAAACGAAGAAAAAATGTTATATATCTATAAAACGCAAAAACAATGGAGGCTTTCACGTTGTTTTAGCATGAGGACCTCTCCTAACCCAGCCATTTACGTCCAAAGAGACCTCCCCCAACCACGCCATTTACGTTCAAAGAGACCTCCCCTAACCCCTCCTGCAGGAGGGGTTAGGGGAGGTCTCATTCTTGCTTATCCTCCTAGGGGTTAGGGGAGGTCTCTTTCTTGCTTATCCCCCTCGTGTAGGCGATTTAGGCTTCAGTATGTCAGCACTTCCACGCCGTGCTCAGTCATGAGCAGCGTGTGCTCCCACTGGGCACTTGGCAACTCGTCCTCAGTGATGACCTCCCAGCCATAGGGGTCGTCGGCATCGATGAAGACGCGCCACGACCCCATGTTGATCATCGGCTCAATGGTAAACACCATGCCAGGGACGAGGAGCATGCCCGTGCCACGATGGGCGTCATGGTCAACGTCGGGCTCTTCATGGAACTTCAGACCCACGCCGTGGCCAGCGAGGTCCTTCACGATACCATAGCCATACTTCTTACAGTGCTTCTTGATGGCGTGGCCAATGTCACCCACGAAGCCCCAAGGCTTGGCGGCCTCCATGCCTATTTCCAGGCACTCACGGGCAACGCGCACCAGCTGTTCCTTCTCTGGCGTCGTTTTACCAATGATGAACATGCGCGAGGCATCGGCATAGTAGCCATCGAGAATGGTGGTGAAGTCGACGTTGATGATGTCGCCCTCCTGGAGCACATCCTCCTCCTTGGGGATGCCATGGGCCACCACCTCGTTGATGCTCGTACAGACGCTCATGGGGTATGGCTGGGTGTCGTCGTCACCACCATAGCCGAGGCAGGCGGGTATCGCGTTGTGCTCCTCGCAGTACTTGCGACATATCTGGTCGATCTCCAGCGTGTTCATGCCCTCATGGATGACTGCCGCCACGGCATCAAGCACACCCGTGTTGACGACGCCAGCACGTCGTATGCCCTCTATCTGTTCAGGGGTCTTTATCAGTTCACGTGTGGGAACAAGCTTGCCCTTGTTCTCCCAATACATGATTTGCTTGTCAAACTCTGTGGGCGCCTGCCCAGGCAGGCAGTGCCATCTGCGTTTCTTTGCCATTTTTGTGGAGTTGTGGAGTTGAGAATTTGGGGAGTTGGGGAGTTACAGTCCGCGAGCCTTCAGCAGGGCTGAGGGATCAGGCTGCTGCATGCCTGTAAAGTCAGTGAACATCTGCATCAGGTCGCCCGTATTGCCACGGCTGAGAATCTTGTCACGCAGATCCTGCCCCACCTCAGGCTTCAGCGGGCCACGCTGTGCAAAGCAGTCGGCAATGTTGACGGCGAGCACCTCTGTCCAGAGGTAGCTGTAGTAGCCAGCAGCATAGCCACTGCCCCAGACGTGGTTGAAATAGCTGGTCGAATAGCGCGGCGGTATCTGTGTGTTGAGCAGACCAATCGCCTGCAGGGCCTTCGTCTCGAACTCAGCAGCCTGCTCGGCAGTAGGCACTTCGGCCGATGGCAGCATATGCCAAGCCATGTCGAGGCAGGTGGCAGCAAGGTTCTCGCCCATGGCATAGGCCGAGTGGAAATTGATAGAGTTGAGCATGCGCTCCTTCAGCTCGGCCGGCATGGGTTCGCCTGTGACGGCATGGCGGGCATAGTGGTCGAACACTTCTGGAATGGTAGCAAACGACTCGTTGAACTGCGACGGCATCTCCACAAAGTCGCGGGCGACGTTCGTGCCGCTGAGCATGGCATATTTGCAATTGGCAAGCATGCCGTGGAGGGCGTGGCCAAACTCATGGAAGAGGGTGGTCACCTCGTCCCATGTCAGCAGCGAGGGCTGTCCGTCAGGGGCCTTGGCATAGTTGGTCACATTGTAGATGATGGGCAGCTCGCCACGTAGCGTGCTCTGCTGCTGGAACTCGCTCATCCAGGCGCCGCCACGCTTGGTGGGACGGCGGAAGTAGTCGCTGTAGAAGAGTGCCAGCGGCTTGCCATCACGGTCGATGACCTCGAACACCTTCATGTCGGGATGATAGACGGGCACGTCCTTGCGCTCCTTGAAGGTGAGGCCATAGGCACGGTTGGCGGCATAGAAGACGCCGTTCTGCTGCACGCTGTCGAGGTTGAAGTAGGGCTTCACCTCGTCGTCCGAGATGTTCAGCTGCTCCTTCTTCATC
This sequence comes from Prevotella sp., assembly GCA_017417465.1. Classification (GTDB taxonomy): domain Bacteria; phylum Bacteroidota; class Bacteroidia; order Bacteroidales; family Bacteroidaceae; genus Prevotella. The sequence goes on from JAFPZD010000119.1 coordinate 18,658, forward strand.
TTGGCTGAGTAGTAGAAGCGGTCGTAAGGCTGCAGCTGGAAGTCGGCGCCCATGGTCTGACGGGCATAAGCCTCGATGGCCTTCGTCTCAGCATCAGCCTTCGGCGTGTAGGCGGCTATCAGCTGGCGCAGGAAGGCATAGACCTTGTCGGGTGTGCCTGCCATGGTCTTCTCCAGCGAGTAGGCGGCATAGTTGGGATAGCCCATCAGCTCGCCCTGCTCAGCTCTGAGCTTGGCAATCTCGGCCACGAGGGCGAAGGTGTTGTGGTCGGGCGACGTACCGTCGGCACGATGGATGGAAGCCTCAAAGACACGGCGGCGCAGGTCGCGGTTGTCGAGGGTGGTAAGCAGTGGCTGCTGCGTGGTGTTGACGATGACGATGCAGTAGGGAGCCTTGCCGCCCAGGTTCTCGGCATCGGCCTTGCACTGGGCAATGTCGGCCTCGCTGAGGCCTGCGAGCTCCTCCTTGCTGTCGACCCACACGGCGGCGGCATTGGTGGCATCGGGCAGCTGGTCGCCCCACTGCTGCTGCAGGTCGGCGATGCGGAGGTTGATGGCCTTCATGCGCTCCATCTTCTCATCGCTGAGCAAGGCACCAGCGCGTACGAACTCCTTGTAGACTTCCTCGAGCAGCTTCTGGTCCTCGCCCTGCAAGCTGTCGTGGTCGCGGTCGTACACCTCTTTAATACGCGCGAATAGCGCTTTGTTGAACACAATCTCGTTCTTCAGGTCGGTGAGCAAGGGCGTCACAGTTTTCTCGGTCTCGGCAATCTCGGGTGTCTTGTCGGCACTCGTCAGTCCGAAGAAGATGTTGGCCACGCGCTCCAGGAGCACACCGCTCTCAGCGTAGGCCACGATGGTGTTCTCGAACGTAGCCGCTGTCGTGTCGTTGGCGATGGCGGCAATGTTCTGGCGCTGCTGTTCGATGCCTGCCTTGATGGCGGGTAGGTAGTCGGACGCCTTGATCTTACTGAAGTCAGGGGCGCCGAAAGGCAGGGTGCTCTCCTGCAGCAAAGGGTTCTCGCTGGTGGTACCACCAGTGCACGATGTGAGCTGAATCATGGCCGTAGCCAGGCCGATGGTCATCATTGTCTTGGTAATGTTCATACGAAATTGAGAAATTATGAAATTGCGAAATAAATAGTGAAATCGTGAAATAGTAAAATAGTAAAATAAAATAGTGAAATCGTAAAATCGTAAAATAAAATTAGTCTTCCATCAGTTTGCGGTAGCGAGTACGCTTAGGTTCAGCGAGGCCCAGGCGCTGAGCCTTGTTAGCCTCGTAGTCGCTGTAGTTGCCATCGAAATAGAACACTTGCCCGTCGCCCTCGAAAGCCAGGATATGCGTACAGATACGGTCGAGGAACCAGCGGTCGTGGCTGATGACAACAGCACAGCCTGCAAAGTTCTCCAAGCCTTCCTCAAGGGCACGCAGCGTGTTCACGTCGATGTCGTTGGTAGGCTCGTCGAGCAGCAGCACGTTACCCTCCTGCTTCAGTGCCAGGGCCAGCTGCAGGCGGTTGCGCTCACCGCCACTGAGCACGCCGCACTTCTTCTCCTGGTCGACGCCGCTGAAGTTGAAGCGCGACAGATAGGCACGCACGTTGATGTCGCGGCCACCCATGCGGAGGGTCTCGTTGCCCTGGCTCACCACCTGGTAGACGCTCTTCGCTGGGTCGATGTCGGTGTGTTGCTGGTCGACGTAGCTCAGCTTGACAGTCTCGCCGACAGTGAACGTGCCACCATCGGGCTGCTCCAAGCCCATGATGAGGCGGAAGAGCGTGGTCTTACCCACACCGTTGGGGCCTATGACGCCCACAATGCCGTTGGGCGGCAACATGAAGTTGAGGTCAGTGAAGAGGGTCTTCGTGCCAAACGCCTTTGCGACGTGCTCGGCCTCAATGACCTTGTTGCCAAGGCGTGGGCCGTTGGGAATGAAAATCTCCAGGCGCTCCTCCTTCTGTTTCTGCTCCTCGTTCAGCATCTTGTCGTAAGAGTTCAGGCGGGCCTTACCCTTGGCTTGACGTGCCTTGGGAGCCATGCGCACCCACTCCAGCTCGCGCTCCAGCGTCTTACGGCGCTTCGAGGCCGTCTTCTCCTCCTGTGCCAGGCGCTGCGACTTCTGCTCGAGCCACGACGAGTAGTTGCCACGCCAGGGGATGCCCTCGCCACGGTCGAGTTCCAGTATCCACTCGGCCACATCGTCGAGGAAGTAGCGGTCGTGGGTGACAGCGATGACCGTGCCCTCATATTGTTGCAGGTGCTGTTCGAGCCAGTCGATCGACTCAGCGTCGAGGTGGTTTGTAGGCTCGTCGAGCAGCAGCACGTCGGGCTTCTGAAGCAGCAGGCGGCAGAGGGCCACACGGCGGCGCTCACCACCACTGAGGTTCACGACGGGCCAGTCGGCAGGCGGACAGCGCAGGGCGTCCATCGCACGCTCGAGCTTCGAGTCCATGTTCCATGCGTCAGTGGAGTCGATGATGTCCTGCAGCTCGGCCTGACGTGCCATCAGCTGATCCATCTTGTCTGCATCTTCATAGTACTCAGGCAGTCCGAACTTCACGTTGATGGCGTCGTATTCGGCCAGCGCGTCATAGACGTGCTGCACGCCCTCCATCACGTTTTCCTTCACTGTCTTCGTCTCGTCGAGGGGCGGATCCTGCGGCAGGTAGCCCACGCTGTAGCCAGGACTCCACACCACATGGCCCTGGAACTGCTGGTCGAGGCCGGCAATAATCTTCATCAGCGTTGACTTACCAGCGCCGTTCAGACCGATGATGCCGATCTTCGCGCCATAGAAAAAGCTGAGATAGATGTTCTTGAGTACTTGTTTTTGGTTCTGCTGGATGGTCTTGCTCACGCCCACCATCGAGAAAATCACTTTTTTGTCGTCTACTGTTGCCATAGTCTTTCACTTTTGACCGCAAAGTTATAAAAAAAATGAGAGAAACAACAAATTTATTGGAGTTTTTCACTTTTTAATCACAAAAAGGGCGAGAAATGTCGAAAAAACACCACATTCACTTACTCCTCTACCTCCTTTACTCCTCAACTCCTTTACCTCCTCTACTCCTCAACTCCCCAACACCCCAACTCCTCAACTCCTCAACTCCTCAATCCATTCTGATCAAACCGCGTACCACCGATGCGTTGTTGCGGATGGGCGCTTGCGCCCAGAATGTTGTCTTTGTTCATTCGGTGGTTGGATAAGTTGTTCAGGTTGTGTGGGTTGTCTTAAAAGAAAAGGCACACTGGCCCTGACGGGCCAACGGGCTGGCACAAAGGCTACGGGTAGGCGAGCGCAGCTCGGGCGCTCGAGCTCTGCTCGCTTGCTACCGCAGGGACGCAAGAATGGGCCTGCCCCTACACTGGCGGCATCGCCTGGCACCTGACACTGGCTCTGACGGTCCAATGAGCTCTGCTCGCTTGCTACCACAGGGACGCAAGAATGGGCCTGCCCCTACAGAAGTGCAAGTGAATTGCGTTAATCTTCCAAAAAAACAATGATATTCGGCATTTTATTTGTATCTTTGCAGCAATATTGCGACAAACAGGGTAAGCCCCACCACAATGATTCAGCAACTTTCCAAAAACAATAACACATTCCTAATAATAATGAAAAGATTACCGATTACCACATTAGCCTTGACCCTGAGCCTAGGAGCCAGTGCAGGCGACGTGTTTGTGAACACACCGAAGACGACGCTGATGCTCGCCGTGAACGAGGGTCAGACGCCACAAATCCACTACTACGGCTCGCGCATCAGGCCCGATCAGGCCCATGAGGTGTACGACGCCATGAGCATCAACTACGATGCCTACCCCGCCTTCGGCCTCAACAGTTTTGACGAGACAGCACTGAGCGTGACCCACAGCGACGGCAACATGTCTACAGAACTGGTGGTGACAGGCTGCCGCCAGGAGGGCGACGAGACCATCATCTCGCTTAAGGACAAGAAGTACGACTTCTTTGTGGACCTCTATTACCGTGCCAACGACCAGAGCGACGTGATTGTGACATGGACGGTGATTCGCAATGGCGAGAAGAAGGCCGTCAGGCTTGAGCAGTACGCCAGTGGCGTGATGACCATGCGACAGGAGGGGGCATGGCTGACTCACTTCCACGGCTCCTGGGGACAGGAGGCCGGCATGACTGAGGAGCCCCTGACGCCAGGGTTGAAAACCATTGCCAACCACGACGGTGTGCGCACAGCCATGGACGACCGTGCCGAGGTGATGATCTCGCTCGACGGTAGGCCACAGGAGAACAGCGGACGTGTCATCGGCGCCGCCCTCTGCTGGACAGGCAACTACAAGCTGCGCATCGACACACGCGGCAAATACCGCCACACGCTGATTGCCGGCATCGACGATCTGCACACCGCCTACACGCTGAAGCCCGGCGAGACGTTCCAGACGCCAGAACTGGCACTGGCCTACAGCGAAGAGGGCAAAGGCGGTGTGAGCCGTGCCTTCCATCGCTGGGGCCGCAATGGCCAGCTGCACAACGGCAAGGCGCTGCGTGAGATCCTGCTGAACTCGTGGGAGGGCGTCTACATGAATGTCAACCAGGAGGTGTGCGAACAGCTCATGGACGGCATCAGCGACCTGGGCGGCGAGCTCTTTGTGGTCGACGACGGCTGGTTCGGACGCAAGTACCGCCGTACCTACGACGACAAGGCACTGGGCGACTGGATGACCGACACGGTGAAGCTGCCCCAAGGCATCCCCGCCCTGGTGAAAGCCGCCGAGGACCGTGGCCTGAAGTTCGGCATCTGGATTGAGCCCGAGATGACCAACAGCCAGAGCGAGCTCTTCGAAGCCCATCCCGACTGGGTGGTGGCCCACCCCACCCGCGAGCTGTCGAAAGGTCGTGGCGGCACTCAGCTGGTGCTCGACCTCTCGAACCCCAAGGTGCAGGACTACGTCGTCAGCATCGTTGCCAACCTGATGAAAGAGAACCCCACGCTGCACTACATCAAGTGGGACTGCAACATGTCGATGAACAACTACGGCAGCAGCTATCTGACGGCCGACCGCCAGAGTCACCTCTTCGTTGACTACCATCGCGGACTGCACAGCGTGCTGAAGCGCATCCGCCAGGCTTACCCCGACCTCGTCATCCAGCTATGCTCCAGCGGAGGCGGTCGCGTCAACTGGGGCTTCATGCCGTATTTCGACGAGTTCTGGGTGAGCGACAACACCGACGCTCAGCAGCGACTCTTCATCCAGTGGGGCACCAGCCACTTCTTCCCACCGATGGCCATGGCCCAGCACGTCAGTGCTTCGCCTAATCACCAGACGAGCCGCGTCATTCCCCTGAAGTTCCGCTTCGACGTCGCCATGACGGGCCGTCTGGGCATGGAGATGAAGCCCAGCGACCTCAACGACCAAGAGCGTGCCTATGCCAAGAAGGCCATGGCCTTCTACAAGGAGATACGCCCCATCGTCCAGCTTGGCGACCAGTATCGCCTGCTCTCGCCCTACGAGGGCAACGGTTTCTGCAGCGAGATGTTCGTCACCGCCGACAAGTCGGAGGCTGTGTTCTTCTGCTACAAATTCGAGAACTACGTCGGCCTGGAGACGCCCCGATGGCACATGGCCGGCCTCGACCCCAACGCCACCTACCGCCTCAACGAGTTTGAGTGTGCCGAGCGCAGCCACTACTTCGAGGACAAGACGTTCAGCGGAAAATTCCTCATGGAGACCGGCCTCGACGCCACCCTCGGCCGTCAGTTTGCCAGCCGCGTCATCCGTCTGAAGCGGATGTAGCACACTGCCCATCCGAATGCACTCGCGAACCTTATTATTATAATAGAACAACTAATCAACAAAACTATGAACCTCACAGAACGATTCCTGAACTACACCAAGTTCGACACACAGTCGGCCGAAGAGAGCCAGACCGTACCAAGCACCGCGAAGCAGCTCGTCTTCGCTGAATACCTGAAGAACGAACTCATCAACGAGGGCCTCGACGAGGTCGTCATGGACGAGCGCGGCTACATCTACGCCACACTGCCCGCCAATCTCAATCCTCAATCCTCAAATCTCAATTCAAAAGAAGAGGTGCCCGTCATCGGCTTCATCTCACACTACGACACATCGCCCGACTGCTCTGGCAAAGACATCAAGCCGCGCATCGTCGAGAACTACGACGGCAGCGACATCCTGCTCAATGCCGACGGCACCACCCTCTCGCCAGAGAAATTCCCTGAACTGCTGCTCCACAAGGGCGAGGACCTCATCGTCACCGACGGCCACACCCTGCTCGGCGCCGACGACAAGGCCGGCATCGCCGAAATCGTCCAGGCCATGGTGTGGCTCAAGGCCCACCCAGAGGTGAAGCACGGCAAGATACGCGTGGCCTTCAATCCCGACGAGGAGATAGGCATGGGCGCCCACCACTTCGACGTCAAGCGCTTCGGCTGCCAGTGGGGCTACACCATGGATGGCGGCGACGTGGGCGAGCTGGAGTACGAGAACTTCAACGCCGCATCGGCCAAAATCACCATCAAGGGCATGAGCGTGCATCCAGGCTACGCCAAAGGCAAGATGCGCAACGCCTCGCTGCTCGCCGCTGAGTTTACCCAGCTGCTGCCCGCCGACGAGCGTCCTGAGACCACCGAGGGCTACGAGGGCTTCTTCCACCTCACGGGCATGCAGACCAGCTGCGAGCAGGCCCGCCTGAGCTACATCATCCGCGACCACGACCGCCAGAAGTTCGAGGCCCGCAAGCAGCGCATGCAAGCCTGTGTCGACCAGATGAACACACAGTATGGCGAGGGCACGGTCACGGCCGATATCAACGACCAATACTACAACATGCGCGAGCAGGTGGAGCCCGTTCACCACGTCATCGACATCGCCCTGCAGGCCATGCGCGATGCCGGCGTCGAGCCTAAGGTGAAGCCCATCCGCGGCGGTACCGATGGCGCCCAGCTGTCGTTCATGGGTCTGCCCTGCCCCAACATCTTTGCTGGCGGTCTCAACTTCCACGGCCCCTACGAGTTCGTACCCATCCAGTCGATGGAGAAGGCCATGCAGGTGGTCATCAACATCTGCCGACTGACGGCAAATTAGAAGTAGTTAGAAGGAGTAAAAAGGAGTTAGAAGGAGTTAGAAGTCAATAGAAGGAGGTAGAAGTCGACAGACCTGACGCTACGATACACTTAAGAGGAATGATATGAGAACAATTCTGGCAACCACCATGCTGCTCCTGGCAGCGCTGACAACTGATGCCCAGCAGTGGAAAGTGCCCGTGACGGGCGCCCACGAACAAATGCTGACAGGCAAGTACGAACCGACGTGGCAGTCACTGCGGCAGCACCAGACGCCGCAGTGGTTCCGCGATGCCAAGTTTGGCATCTGGGCACACTGGGGACCACAGTGCGTCGAGGGCTCAGGCGACTGGATGGCCCGCTCGCTCTACATGGAGGGCTCGAGGGAGTACAAGTGGCACGTCGAGCATTACGGTCACCCATCTGAGGTCGGCTTCAAGGACATCCTCCCGCTCTTCAAGGCCGAGCACTGGGACCCCGAGGCACTCGTCGAGCGCTACAAGCGCTGCGGCGCACAGTACTTCTTCGTCCTGGGCAACCACCACGACAACTTCGACCTCTGGGACTCGCAGTACCAGCCATGGAACTCGAAGAACATCGGGCCGAAGCGCGACATCCTCGAGGAATGGGCACGCGCAGCCAAGAAGGCAGGACTGCCGCTGGGCATCTCGTTCCACGCCGACCATGCGTGGACGTGGTACGAGCCGGCACAGCGCTACGACCTTAACGGCCCGAAGGCTGGCGTCTACTACGACGGTCACCTGACACGCGACGACGGCAAGGGCAAGTGGTGGGAAGGTCTCGACCCACAGCTGCTCTACCGTCAGAACCACCCACTGAGCGAGCGCTCGTGGTGGAACGGGGCCATCCACGACCAGTGGGACTGGACCCACGGCGCAGCTACACCCTCGCAGGAATTCGTCACCAACTTCTACGACCGCACGCTCGATGCCATCAACCGCTACCACCCTGACCTCATCTACTTCGATGTCACCGTGCTCCCCTTCTACGACATCAGCGACTGCGGCCTGCGCATCGCCACACATCTTTACAACAAGAACCCACAGAGCGTGGTGTTTGGAAAGATCCTCAACGACGAGCAGCGACAGGCACTGACATGGGACGTCGAGCGTGGCGCTCCCAACCACATCGTCGCAGAGCCGTGGCAGACCTGTAACTGCATCGGCGGATGGCACTACAACACCGACATCTACGAGAAGAACCGATACAAGACGGCCGGGCAAGTGGTGAAGATGCTGGTCGACATCGTCTCGAAGAACGGCAACCTCCTGCTGTCCATACCTCTGCGCGCCGATGGCACCTACGACGAGAAGGAGGCCAAGGTGCTCGACGACCTCGAGGCATGGATGACCGTCAATGGCGAGAGCATCTTCGGCACGCGCCCCTGGAAAGTGTTTGGCGAAGGCCCTGTCGCCGAGAAGAGCATCGCCCTCAACGCGCAGGGCTTCAACGACGGCCAGTATGCCAACATGGACTACCGCGACGTACGCTTCAACCAGAAGGGCAGCGTACTCTATGCCACCGCCATGGGATGGCCCGACGACCACCGCCTCGTCATCAAGACCCTGAAGCGTGGCAACAGCCATGGGCGCAAGGTCAGCCGCGTCACCCTCTTAGGCTACGGACGCGTCAAGTCGCAGCAGACCGCCGACGGCCTCATCGTCACACTCCCCGACCCCACCAACGCCATCGCCCCCGTGCTGAAAATTCAATGAGTTAGAAGGAGTAAGAAGTCGATAGAAGGAGTTAGAAGGAGTAAAAGTAGTTAGAAGTCGATAGACTCTTAAAACAACGAATTTAGACAAATTATACGAATTACACGAATGAAAACAAATTATACGAATTAAACGAATGAAAACAAGTTTTACGAATTACACGAATGAAAACAAGTTTTACGAATTACACGAATTTGCTACGCACAGGCAATCGCCGCTGCGGCGAAAATTCTTTATGTTTATTGCGAAAGCGCACGAAAAGTGCGAACTTCGCAAAAATTTTCGCATCCTTTCGTTCTTTCGCATGTTTTCGCAATCCCCAAACATGTTTTCGCAATTCCAAACATGCTGTTATCAATTATAATTCGTACAATTCGTAAGATTCGTCTCCATTCGTTGTTAAAAAGAAAGAGGGTAGAAGTTCAATTCACAATTCACAATTCACAATTCACAATTAACAATTAACAATTAACAATTCTCAATTCACAATTCACAATTCTCAATTCACAATTCACAATTCACAATTCACGATTCTCAATTCACAATTCTCAATTCTCAACTCTCAATTCTCAATTCAAAACCATGTCCCTCATCACCGACCTTGCACTCATCCTCATCGTTGCCAGCATCGTCACCATTGTCTTCAAGTGGCTGCGCCAGCCGTTGGTCCTCGGCTACATCGTCGCCGGCTTCCTCGTCTCGCCCCACATGCCCTATACCGCCTCCGTCGCCGACATGTCGAACATCCACCTGTGGGCCGACATTGGCGTCATGTTCCTGCTGTTCTCCCTCGGCCTCGACTTCTCGTTCAAGAAGATTCTGAAGATGGGCGCCTCGCCCGTCATCTCCACCGTCGCCATCATCTTCGCCATGATGATGCTCGGCATCCTCACCGGCCACGCCTTCGGATGGGCACGCATGGACTGCATCTTCCTCGGCGGCATGCTCGCCATGTCGTCCACCACCATCATCTACAAAGCCTTCGACGACCTGGGCCTGCGTCAGCAGCAGTTTGCCAGCCTCGTCATGTCGGTGCTCATCCTTGAGGACATCCTCGCCATCGTCATGATGGTCATGCTCAGCGCCATCGCCGAAGGCAGCGCCGGCGGCCAGCAGCTCTTCTCGTCCATTCTGAAGATTGTCTTCTTCCTCGTCCTGTGGCTCGTCGTCGGCATCTTCGCCATCCCCATGCTCCTGCGCTCCGTACGCCGCGTCATCAACAACGAGATGCTCCTCATCGTCTCCCTCGGACTATGCTGCGCCATGGCCGTCTTCTCCACCAAGGTAGGCTTCTCGTCAGCTTTCGGCGCCTTCATCATGGGCAGCATCCTCGCCGAGACCGTCGAGGCCGACCGCATCGAGCGACTCGTCGAGCCTGTGAAGAACCTCTTCGGCGCCATCTTCTTCGTCTCTGTGGGCATGCTCGTCGACCCAGTCATCCTCGCCAAGTACGCCCTGCCCATCGCCGTCCTCGTCCTCACCATCATCGTTGGCCAGTCGCTCTTCGGCTCCTTCGCCTTCATGCTCGGCGGCGAGAGCCTCCGCTCGGCCATGCGCTGCGGCTTCTCCATGGCGCAGATTGGCGAGTTCTCGTTCATCATCGCCTCGCTGGGCCTCTCCCTCGGCGTCATCAGCGACTTCCTCTATCCGGTAGTGGTGGCCGTATCGGTCATAACCACTTTTCTCACACCTTACATGATACGTGCCGCCACGCCGGTTTACAACACCCTGGAGCACCGTCTCCCCTCGCGCCTCATCAGCGCCCTCAACCAGATGAGCACCAAGCACGCCACCCTCAACAGCCAGCACTCCACACTGTGGAAGCGGCTGCTCACCCAGATGGGCATGAACACCCTCGTCTACAGCATCCTCTCGGCTGCCATCATCACCCTCATGTTCATGTTCGTGCTGCCAGTGGTGCAGAACTTCCAGTTCTCAATTCTCAATTCACAGTTCTCCATACTCCATACCCAATTCACAGTTCTCAACATCCTCGCAGCCCTCGTCACCATACTCCTCATCGCACCCTTCCTGCGCGCCATCATCATGAAGAAGAACCACTCCGAAGAGTGGAAGGCACTATGGCGCGAGAACAGCCACAACCGACCGCTGCTCATCTCCACCGTCCTGCTGCGCATCGCCATCGCCGTAGCCTTCATCTTCTACATCTGCCACCACCTCTCCCACTTCACCACGGCACTCCTCATCACCCTCGGCATCGTCGTCGTCGCATTCATCATCTTCTCACGTTCCGTCAAGCACCGCAGCATCAGGCTCGAGCGACTCTTCATCAACAACCTCCGCTCACGCGACATCGCAGCACAGGTGCACGGCCAGAAACGCCCACTCTACGAGGGACGGCTCCTCGACCGCGATATCCACATCGCCGACTTCGACGTGCCTGCCAACAGCCAGTGGATGGGGAAGACGCTGCGACAGCTGAACCTCGGCAAGCGCTATGGCGTCCACATCAGCAGCATTCTTCGAGGAGGACGGCGCATCAACATCCCCGACGGCAACACAGCCATCTATCCCAACGACCGCCTGCAGGTCATCGGCAGCGACGACCAGCTCACCAACTTCTCACACGCCCTGCTCACCGAGCTGCTCACTGAAGATCCAGAGATGGAGAAGCGTGAGATGAAGCTCCGACAGCTCATCATCGCCGCCGCAAGCCCATTCCTCGGCAAGACCCTCGAGGAGAGTGGCATTCGAAGCCATTACAGCTGCATGGTCGTCGGACTCGAAGAGGGCAAGGAGAACCTCTCCATCGTCAAGCCACAGTACCGCTTCAAGCAGGGCGACATCATCTGGATTGTCGGAGAGCAGCACGCACTCGACAAGCTGCAGAACGCATAGACCGGCGGTCTGCACCTCCGCCAGAACTATTCTCGTACCTCCGCACCTCCGTACCTCCGTACCCCCGCCAGAACTATTCTCGTACCTCCGTACCTCCGTACCCCCGTACCCCCGAAAGCCCCCGAAAGCCCCCGAAAGCCCCCGAAAGCCCCCGAAAGCCCCCGCCAGAACACCAAAGAGCCCGCACCCCCCAACAACCCACCCCAACCCCTCCCCAAGGGAGGGGAGTCTAAATAGTGCTTCCGCAGAAAAATCCGCAGTACATCAGCCTCCATAACTAACCAGACCCCCCTCCCTTGGGGAGGGGAAGGGGGTGGGTCGTTGGGGGTTGAGGTTGCCTTAAGGCTCGTCGGGCTCGTCGTCACCATCGAGGTCGGTAGGCTTCACGAGGTCCGACTTCTTCAGCGCCACCTTGTTGAGCAGCTTCTTCGAAGACAGGTTCTCGGCCTCCTTCGTCTGCTCGGGGTACAGGCGGATGTGCATGCCGATGATGTTCTCCTGTGCCGAGAAGTCCTCTTCCGAGGCGGCCACCTTGCAGTCGAAGGTCGGGCGGAACGTGCCCAGACCGTCAAGCTTCACAGGCGTGCCCTCGCAGATGAGCTCCACGAGACAGTCGACGATCTCCTGCATCACGCAGGCGTAGACAGCCTTGCCGAAGGAACCGTTGTGGCGGTAGATGTGGTTCACCAGACCGCGCATCGACAGC
>JAFPZD010000120.1 GCA_017417465.1 Prevotella sp.
CGTCGACGTCTATCTGAACGGAACCTATCGCGGCACCTATCAGATTAGCGACCAGGTGCAGGCCCACAAGCGGCGCATCGACATCAACGAGGAAGACGGTTGCATCCTGGAAGTGGCCAACGAGAACTCGCGCGAGGAGCCATACATCACTTCGTCGGTCTTTCACATCATGTACAACGTGAAGAATCCGAAGGACGACGCCCTGACGATGCAGAAGCGTATCGCCATCGGTCAGTGGATAGAAGGGATGGAACGTGCGGTGAAAGGCAACGACTTCTCCGACCCGGAGCGAGGCTACCGCGCCTACATCGACGAGCAGAGTCTGGTGAACTGGTACGTGGGAGCCGAGATTACGGGCAACATCGATGCCCTCTACAGCATCTACATGTGGAAGGATGCCGACGAGCAGAAGATGCACTTCGGTCCGCTTTGGGACCTCGACATCGGCTACGACAACAGCTCGGAGCGTAGCATGCTGCGTGAGATGGAAGCCTATCTGGGTCTGTGGAACCGTCCGTTCGAACAAGTGTTGCGCCGCATGTGGCAGGACTGGTGGTTCGCCAACGCCTGCGCCGACCGCCTCAACGAACTCATCGCCAACGGACTGCAGCAGTATCTGCTGGACCACATCGACAGCCTGAGTGCTGCCATCAGCCAGTCGCAGGCGCAGAACTACCGTGTGTGGCCCATCAATCAGCAGGTGTTCAGTTTCGAGAAGCATCGTTACTACAACAACTACCAAGCATACATCAACGACCTGAAGGACTTCGTGCGTGTTCACATCCCCTATCTGCAGCAAGCCTTCGAGCAACGGCGTACGACAGGCATCCATCAAGTGGAAAATGGAGAATTGAAAATGGAAAATGAGACCATCTACGACCTCAGCGGACGAAAGGTAAGGTCTACACGCCCAAGCTCCAACACTCACACCATCCTAATCAGAAATCATCAGAAAATACTGAAGAAATAATGATGAAGCAGAAATCATTCCTCATGGTAGCATTGTTACTTGGTTACTTTGTCACTTTGCTACCTTGTCAAATGCAGGCCAAGAAAGGCTTTGTGCACGTTGAAGGCACAAACCTCATCCAGCCCAACGGCGAACGACTGTTCATCGTTGGCACAAACCTCGGCAACTGGCTCAATCCCGAAGGCTACATGTTCGGCTTCTCGAAGACCAACTCCGCCTGGATGATCGACCTGCTCTTCAAGGAGGCTATAGGTCCCGACGAGGCCGCCAGCTTCTGGCGTGAGTTCAAAGACAACTACATCACGCAAGCCGACATCGACTACATCAAGAGCACAGGCGCCAACACCATTCGTCTGCCGTTCAACTACAAGCTCTTCACCAACGAGGACTACATGGGGCTCACCCATCAACAGGATGGTTTCAAGCGCATCGACCAGGTGGTCGACTGGTGTCGGAAGGCAGGGCTCTACCTTATTCTCGACATGCACGACTGCCCGGGTTCGCAGACCGGCGACAACATCGACGACGGCTACGGCTATCCCTGGCTCTTCGAGAGCGAGCCGAGTCAGCAA
>JAFPZD010000008.1 GCA_017417465.1 Prevotella sp.
AAGGTGTGCAACTGCAAGATGTGCTTCCAGCGAATCATGGCTCGAGCCCTGCCCATCGAGGTGACCAACGGCACCCTGGAGGGCGACCTGAAGCCCGGCAAGGCCACGGTATACCGTCTGCAGTCTACTGCCGACACGAAGCTGCGTGCCTACATCGCCCAGGGCGAGATTCTGCCCGTCGCTACCCGTTCGTTTGGCTCTATCGGCACCTTCGGCATCAAGAACATGAGCCGCTTCTACCGTCACGTGCTCATCGAGAAGCACTATCCCCACCACGCTGCCGTGATGTTCGACCACGCCGGCAAGTATCTGTGGGAAGTGCTGAAGTACATGGGCGTCGCCGTAGAGGAGATAGACTACAACTTCCCGAAGGGTGACTACTACCCAACAGAGAATCCCTTCTGCTAATCCTTATTAGCAAGCATCAATAAAGGCCCGTCAGCAATGGCGGGCCTTCTTAGTGGGGTGTGGTGTCAGCACCAAGATGTTATTTGGGCAGGATGACGATGAACCGGCAGCCGTCCTTGTAGTAGGCATCATAGATGAGGTCGCCACCCAGGCTCATGCAATGGCGCTTGGTGAGTGCCAGTCCGATGCCGAGGCCGTCGGACAGCTCGTCGATCTTGACAAACGGCTTTAACAACAGCTCATCAACGTCGCCATCCAACCCAGGGCCTGTGTCCTGAATGGTAAAGCGCACGGAGGATTCGGTCTGCGACACATGCAGCGAGATGTGTCTGCCGTCGGAATACTTGGCGGCATTGACCAGCAGCTCGCGGATGATACGCATGACGTAGAGGCGGTTGGAGAGTATCATCATGCCGTCGGGCAGTTCGGTGTCGAACTGGATGTTCACTCGGTGGGTGAAGAGTTCAAGGGTATAGTCAATGCTGGCGCGTGCCACCTCATTGCACGACATTTCCTCGTTGCGGTTGCGCATCAGCTCCTCTTCGCCAGTGGTCGACGAGCAGTCGAAGAGCATGATAATCATACGCTTCAGATGGATGGCGTTGTGCTTCATCATACGCGTTATATCCTTCGTGTTTTCCTCCTCGAAGGGGTCGTGGAGCGTTCCCTTGCTGCGGGCGTTGATGTTTTCGTTGAGCACATTGGCAAAGCCGATGATGATGTTGAGCGGCGTGCGAATCTGGTGGGACAGATTCTGGACGAAGCTGTTCTTCTGCTGGATGGTCTCCTCGGCCAGCTTCATGTCGCGTGAGCGTTGCTCGTTGCGCCTCTTGATGGCGTCGGCAGCATCGTGGATGCTACCCATGTGGCTGCTGAGCTTCTGCTGCATAATGGCAAAGCTGTTCTGCAGCCTGCCGATGTCGTCGTTCTGGTGGGATAGGGGAATGGCGGCGTCGTAGTTGCCGTCGGCAATGAGCTGTGTGGTTTCCAGCAGCTGGTGAATAGGGCTGATGGTTTGCTTGACGACATGATTGGTGAGCCACAGAATGGCCAGCAGACCCAGGAATATCAGGCCGATGATGACTGCTCCCATCTTGCGATAGCCCGTCAGTACCTCACTGTCAGGACACACCAGTGCCAGACTCCAGTCGGTGCCGGGCACGGGATGATAGCACACATGACACAGCGTGTCGTTGACCATGACGTGCCCGGTGCCCTGCTTACCCTCGGCCATTTCGTAGCCCAGCGCTATCCTGTCGGCATGCAGACGCGGGTCGGCATCGGTATAAATGGTCTTTCTGAACAGTTTGGTGGTGTCAGGGTGTACGAAGAATCGTCCCTTGTCGCCCGTCAGCACGAAATAGGCATGGGGAGAGGTGCGCTCGGCATTGTTGATGGTTTTGGCCAGGTGCTTGAACGAGAAGTCGATGGCCAGCACGCCGATGATCTGGCCTGTCTCCGAGCGCAGCGGCTGACAGTAGGTCGCCACGGCCTCGTTGTGGTCGATGGTGCCTTCGGTATGTCTGCTGAAGGGCTCTACCCATCCCGCCTTGCCTGTGGTGACGGGGGTTTTATACCATTCTTTGTCGAAGTAGTCGTATTCCGTCTCACGGGTGGTGGTGATGGCGCCGTCTTCCTCGATGGTGTATACTGAAAAGCCGTGCTGATACTGCGGCATGGCCTCGGGCGTAGTGCATACGGAGCAGCTGAGGACGTGCGGGTTCAGCGCGACGATGCGCCGTGAGATGCTCTCCAGCGAGTCGGGCGTGAAGTATTCCTCCAGCATCCAGGCGTTGGCACTGGTCGAGGTCTCTATCGAACCCATATAACCCCTGACGTGCATCAGCGTGGTCTGCAGGATGCTGTTCGAGTCCTTGACGGCTTCCTGCCGTATGAGGCGTAGTGACTGGTAGTAGAAGAAGCCCAGCGACAGCACGAAGATGGGTATTGCCAACAGCATGATGCCGATACTGAGCTTGCGTGACAGTTTGTGGCTAATCTTGCCCATCGCTCACCTCCTTTCCTTCTTTGATTTCACGAACCTCTTTCTCTGCCTCTTCGGCCTCGATATTCAAGGCCTCCACCATGTGGTCGAGCAGGTCGAGGATGGTCTCGCTCTGCGTCTTGATGACCTCCACCTCGTAGTCGGCCTCCTGCGGAGTGAGGGTGTAGTAGTTGTTGCAGAGCTTCATGACGCTGCGCTCTATGAGGTCTGACGGCTCGGTCATCTGTGTCGTCATATAGTGAAGGAACGACGTCTTCATGCGGTCAGAACCCTGGGCATGTCCCAGCGTCCTGCGCAGCTCCTCGCTACGGGTGGTGAGTCGGGTGGTGAGCTGTTCCAGTTCGGCAGACTTCGACGCCAGCGACTGTTGCATCAACTTGAAGAGTTCCTGCAGCTGACCTATCTCGTCGTCGCGCTGCGTGTCGGGCACGGTTTCGGAGAAGTTGCCGTCGGCTACGCGCTGTGCCGACTTTGTCAGCATGCGCAGGGGGCGCATCTCCCGACGTATAACCATTCGGCAGAGTATGACAAACAACAGGATGCCCACCACGGTGACGGCCAGCACCAGGTAGGTCAGGTAGCGGAAGGAGTGGAACACCTCCGCATCCGAATAGGCTATCTCCTTCTTATGCTCGATGTTCAGGTCGGTGCCGATGACGCCCACACACTGGTTGTTCTTGTCGTAGATGGGCAGACAGAAGGTGGTCAGCGCCTCGCCTTCGTATTCGCCTTGCTGCATCAGGTCCACCCAGCACTCCTTGCCCAACTTCATGGGCTCGGTGTACCATTTCTGTTCGGTA
>JAFPZD010000121.1 GCA_017417465.1 Prevotella sp.
TCCCTGAGCTCGTCATCGGCGGCGATGATATCCTTTATCTTTTGGTCGCATTTTGCGATTGCCTTGTTCACCTCCGTAACGAGGTGCTTGCTGGTAAAAGACATGAAAGCCCTTACGTCAGATTTCTCTTGTGTAAGCCGCTTTTCATCCCTTCTGACCGCCAGTGCCACTTTCTGTCTGACAAGACTGTGACGATACAAGAATACCTCTCTCAGACACGTCAGCGAGGCGCTCTGAGGCTTATACAGTATCATCTTGTCGTAGTTACGCATAGCATACTCGGCAATGGCTCTGGAGTCGGCTTTGTCGTTCTTTACGCGCTGGATGCCTACAGAGTGCTTGATCTTATAGGCACATTCAAGCCACATGTCGTAGCCAGAAGCATAGAGGTGGTTACTCAGACCAATGCTATAGCCCCCTGAGTTCTCACCACAGAAAAGCCAGGAGTCAACGGGAACAGACTCAGACTGAGCCTTTGCCCACTTTACCAGACGTCGGAAACCCGATGTCTTGTTGTCAAACACTTCGTGCACACTAGGAGCACATTCCTTCAGTCCCTCTGCCTTAATGAGGGTTGCATCAAACTTTTCTTTGGAGAAATCGATGCCGATAAAGATTTTTTTCATACCTTTGTACCGTTAAATAATGAAGGAATTGGCCAATAGTTGTCTGGTCTTGGACTCTAAATAGGCTACAGTGCCGCTGGCATTCTATCTGGACTTTGCAACTAAGCAGGAAGGACTAAGACGGTTCATAGACTCTAAAGGACTGTTGTCCCTTGAATAGGTTCCCTTTCCTGTCGGCCATTTCCTCCTTTTGACAACAAAGGTAGGGAATTGGCCGGGATTAAGCAAATTCTTCACTGATAATCTATATCGAGCGCAAAATTAGAGTCCCCTTTGTGTATCCCCTTTGTGTACACCTCTGAAATCTACACCCCCGACGGCAAACGCCTCCAGCAGATGCAGCACGGCCTGAACATCGTCCGCATGAGCGACGGCACCACGAGGAAATTAGTAGTCAAGTAATTTTATATGTAAGTAGATGTTAGTAAAGAATCGGGGACCGTCGTGATGACAGTCCCCGATTCATTAGTCTTTTCTTTGTCTTACCTTACCACGACTTTCCTGCCGTCGCGGATGTAGAGACCCCTTGCGGGAGAGGTCACCTCGCGACCGTCTAAGGTGTACCACTTGCCGCCGCGCTGACGGTCGGTCGTGACGTTGCTGATGCCTGACGGCACGGGGTCTTTCGAGTAGGTGAAGTTGAACTTATAGTATTTGCCGCCGTTGCGGTGGATGCCGGTGTAGAAGTCGATGTATTCGGCGAAGTAGAGCGCAATGGTGTAGGCCTCGCCGTCGAGGAAACAGCCGGGTGAGCCGCCGGTATAATCTTCCGCTAAGCCCCAAACCGCTAAGACGGGATGCTGATGGCTGTATTCGGGGTACAGGTTGGCTTCCATCTGCCAGTCTCCCCACGACCAGTCCTCGCTGAGGTGGGCAGGGTTCTCGGGATTGAAGCAGTTGATGCAATGCAAACGGGTGTTTCCACCGCCAACGGTGACCCAGCCAAAGTCGCCGGTCTTGTAGTCACTATAGTCAACGTCGTGGTTCTCGTTGATTTGCCCGGCAATCTCGCCGTCCTTCTTATACACGGTATATACCATCGTACAGTAGTTCATGCCGTATTCGTCTAAGTTGACGGTATAGGGTGCCGACGACTCGAAGCCATAAGCCACGAAGCCCAACGAAGGCAGGTTGGTGGCCTCATCCTTATAGACTTTGCCCAACTCAATGGGATCCTGTCCGCTGCCCAACAACCCGAAATACTTGTCCTCGCCGTTCACCTTCAGCGTGACGTTGGCAGGACCGCTGCCTTCATGCGTCTGGTAATTGAAGCTTGCCAGCAGACACTCTTTCTTGTGGTCGTTCCACAGGTATGAGCCGTATTCGTTGGACAGCTGGGGATAGTGCCAATCCGAAGTGCCGCTTGTATTATCTATAGTCCATTGGGACACCTCCTTGAAATGGATGGCAACAACGTAGGAATGGCCTATCTGATACTTTCCTGTCTTGTAGGAGTGGGATGTCTCGTCATAGACCAAGGGATTCGGCAACACGAAGTCAAGCACCTCGCCATCCTCGGCTATGAACGACTCGGCATACATCACTTCGTTCATGGGTTCAAGCCCACCGGAGCCCCCCCAATACATAGTTCCGAAGGGCACGGGCACAGCACTCGTCGTAGGCCACAGCTTCAACTTGTCATCCTCAGAGTCGTAATAGACACCCGTAGAGGCAATGTTGCTATCATAGACACCAATATAGACTAGCATGTAATGGCTCGTCTCGTATTCAATGCCTTCCCTGTCCTTCGGGATGACTACCTGATAGCCAATGACACCGAGGTTGGGACTGTCGACACCGGCGGAGCTGGCATAGACAACACCCAGGTCAAGCGGGCTTGGCACGGCCTGGGAAAACTGATGGAAAGAAGGATGAATGTCATTCCCGTTCATGCGGAACGAGACATGGGAATTAGGTGCGACACCCCAGGCGGTGCCGGCAGTCAACAACAAAGCTCCAAGGAGCAAGAGTAATTTCTGTTTCATAAGCATGGTGTGTTTAAAGTTCGTTGCAAATATAGGAAAAAGGAGCGAGAGGAAGGACGTTGAAGGGGGTGTTTTTGACGAACTGCCCCCTGTTTTTGACGAACTCGGCGCATGAGGAAAGATTTTCGGCCAAAAGCTTTCGTCTTTTCCGTTTTTTTCGTAACTTCGCAACATGGAAACAGCAAGACGCACTCTCGGGCTGTGCGTAGCACTATGCCTCGCCATCGCCCTCAAGGCTCAAGTCGTGGAAAGCGGACTGAGCTTCCGCCGCTATACCACGCAGGACGGTCTGCCGCAGATGCAGACGGAGAAAATCTTCCAGGACGCTCGCGGCTACATCTATGTCGGCACGCTGTCGGGCTTTGTCCGCTTCGACGGAAGGACGTTTACGCCGTTCCTGACGGGTCACCGCTGGAACATCGTGCAGTTCATGGAGACTGCCGAGGGTGTCAGCGCACTGAGTTTCCGTCAGCAGTGGCTCATCGACGGCGACCGCCTCACGCTGCGCCCCCTCGACCCAGAGGACCGTTGGCTGCTGAACAACTTCAATGCCGCCGACCTGCCTGCGGGCTATGCCCTCTTCGAGGACGAGCAGGAGCAGCACCGATGGGTGGGGAAAGCTGCGAAGGGACACGCCTTCACACGTGTTGACAACGACAAGCGGTTGGACCAAATGTCCCCCGACCGCCATCTCTATATCGACTCCGTGCGCGGACTGCTGATTCCCACTGACAGCATCTACTGCTACCATCGGCAGGGCGGCACGCTCTATGCCTTCGGCGATGGCGGCATCTATACCGTCCAGGCTGACGGTGGCCTGCTGCTGCGCACACCCTTTGGCGAGTGGCGGCCCGACTACGGACTGCTGGTACGCCCGGCCAAGGACGGCACGCTGCTCATAGCCGACAGCCACAGCCTTTACAGTTATGACGGACAGACCGTGAGGCGGTTGGCGGGAGGTTTCAACCTTATCAAGGACATCTTCACTGACCGCTGGGACCGCCTCTGGGTGGCCACCTATCAGGGACTGTACTGCTTCTTCAATCGCCACTTCACCAACTACCGCCTCGCCGACCGCGACGACATCGTGCGGGCCGTTGCCCTAAAGGTCTGGGGCACGCTCAACGGCAAGGTTATCAGCCAGGGGCGCGTCGTCTACGACAATCCCGACGACTTCTTCCTGCCTTGTGCCGCCGTCATCGACAGCTGTGTCTATATGGCGGGGCGCAGCGATGTGGCTTGCATCAGCGGCGACAAGGTCAACTGGCTCCACCTGCCCTACGACCGCTACCAGTTTGTCTGCGAGGCAGGCGGGCGGCTCATTGTAGGAATGCGACAGCTTGTTGTGAGTTACGACCCCCAAACGGGGCGTGCCGATACGCTCACCACCGATGTCGCCCATCCGTGGTGTGCCGCCCAGGATGCCAGAGGCCGGCTTTGGGTGGGCAGCACGTTCGGCCTCTACTGTCTGTCGCCACGACAAGGCGGCAAGTCTGGCGGTTGGACGACGGAGAAGGTGGCGTGCGGCGACCATCGGCTCATCGTCAGTGCGATGGAGGCCGACCGCCGGGGCACCGTGTTCTTCGCCAGCGTCGACTCGCTCTTCATGATTCGCGACGGGAAGGTCAGCGAACTGAATGACCAGTTGCCGCTGCTCAATGGTCATGAGGTGCGCTCACTGCATGTGTCGCCCAAGGGCTTCCTCGTGGTGGCCACCCTCGATGGTTTGCTGCTCTGCCGTATCAGCGACGACTACCGCCTCAGCGATGCTTGCTTCTACAACCACCTGAACGGCTTCACGCTGATAGAACCGCTGCAAGCCACGATGGCCGAGGCTGCCGACGGCACTGTCTACGTCTGCGCCTTGGAGGGGATGGCATCGTTCCAGCCTGCCGAACTCATCCGCGATGCCCAGACCGACACCTTTATTGCGCCGCCACTGCGCTGGTGGCAGCACTGGTGGGTGTGGCTGGCGGGTGTGCTGTTGCTGGCCTGGGCGGTATGGGCCGTTACCCGCTTGCATGAGAAAAGGCGCAGCCGCCGCAGGATGATTCGCCTGCAACGGGAGAAACTTTTACGGGAAGAGCAGTTGGAGGCCATTCGCCAGAAAGCCATGAAGGCCGCGACAACCAAGCTGGGCAAGGACATTGTGAGGATGACGGAGACGGGCTGCGATGAGCGCGTCACGCTGCGCACAGCCAGTGGCACCATCGTCATCAACGTCAAGGACATCGCTTACTTCAAGGGCGACGGCAACTATTCGCAGATAGTCACCTTCCACGACAAGGACACGGTGCTCGTGGGACTTGGCGCATTGGAGGCCATGCTGAACCCCAACGTGTTCGTCCGCGCCGACCGCAGCACGTTGGTCAATATCCACCACATCAGCAGCCTGCTGCCCAAGCAGCGCCGCTGCCTCTTCCGCTCGTCCGACGGGCGGGTTGTGGAGACGTCGCTGCTGGCACCGGCCTTCAAGCGTCTGCAGGGGCTGGTGTAGGCGGGGCGAGGGGGCTTAGCCTCCGAAGTTGTCGTACATAATGCTTTCGGGATCGACACCCAGCGAGTCGAGCATGGACACCACAGCGGCCGACATGGGGCCAGGGCCGCACATGTAGTACTCGATATCCTCGGGAGCCTCGTGGTCCTTCAGGTAGGTGTTGAGCATCACCTGATGCACGAAGCCCGGCGTGTACTTGACGCCAGCGGCATCGGCTGCAGGGTCTGGACGGTCGAGGGCGAGGTGGAAGTGGAAGTTGGGGAACTCCTTCTCCAAGCCCAGGAAGTCCTCCAGATAGAACACCTCGTTCAGCGCGCGGGCACCATAGAAGTAGTGCATCTCGCGATCGGTGGTGTGCAGCGTCTTGGTCATGTGCATAATCTGAGCACGCAGCGGGGCCATACCGGCACCACCACCAACCCAAATCATCTCCTTCTTCGAGTCGA
>JAFPZD010000122.1 GCA_017417465.1 Prevotella sp.
GCCCGCCACCACTTCCACGCTCTCAATGTTCGACGTGCTTACAGTACGTGTCGACGCTCCTGCCGTCTCACCGATTTCCGAGTTGTTGCCCATGCGCATACCGTCAATCTCTATGGCTGTGCCAAAGGAGGCATAGCCTTTTTCCTGACCACCGCTGCGAATGGACATGCGTTCGTCATCCATCAACGTGGGGTTCACACTCTTGCCACCCGGCAGCAATGTTGCTACGTCGGCCAGGTTCACCAATTGCTGGTTGTCCAGCGCCGTGCGGTCTATCGTATAGCTGGTGGTGGCGTCTTCTCGTTTGCGCTTGGCGGTCACCGTCACTTCGGCCAACTTCAGATTGTCTTGTTTCAGCCCGATGCGCATGCGGGGGATATCGGTGGTGATATTGAAAACCAACTGTCTTGTGGCATATCCCAGACATTGGATGGTGATGGTTGTCTTGCCCTTCGGCACGTCCTTGATGCGGAACACGCCCTTGCTGTCGCTCATGGCCCAGCGACCGTTCTCCTGCATAATGATGGTGGCAAACTCCACAGGCTTGTGGGTTTCGTCATCCGTCACCACACCCGTCACGGTGACGTTCTGGGCGTTACTCATGATGAGAACTCCAAAGAGGAGCAGGCAGGCTATGATGATTCGTCTATACATATTCGGTTGCAAAATTACATATTTTATTTTAAATATGCAATACCTAATGATAAGTATGCAAAATATATGGCGAATTATTTTGCTTTTTGCTTATTTTGCACTACCTTTGCAGTCAAAATCATGCAAAAGTTAATAGAATTATACCGCAAATGGAGTGGAGCCGAGCCTCAGCAGGTAGAGAAACTCTCTGCTGGAGGCAGCAATCGTGAGTATTATCGCATGACGGCTGCCGACGGCTCTACCGTGGTGGGATGCATTGGCACCAGCCGCGACGAGAATCATGCCTTTGTCTATTTGGCTCAGCACTTTACGCGCCGCCAGTTGCCAGTTCCCACCATCCTCGCTGTTTCCGGCGACGAGCTGCGCTATCTGCAGAGCGACCTGGGCAGCGTGTCATTATTCGATGCCATCCGAGGTGGTCGTGAGGCCGGTGGACGTTATACTGTCAAGGAGCAGGAACTCCTGAAGCGCACCATCCGCCAACTGCCGAATATCCAGATTCGGGGAGCCCGCGAGCTGGACTTTGCCAACTGCTATCCACAGCCGGCGTTCGACACCAACAGCGTGCTCTTCGACCTCAACTACTTCAAGTACTGTTTCCTCAAGGCCACCGAGCTCGATTTCCACGAGATGAAACTCGAGGCCGACTTCCGCCTGTTGGCGAAAGACCTCACGGAGGCTGGCGATGAGCAGTGTTTCCTGTATCGTGACTTCCAGGCCAGAAACGTGATGATGGTCGAAGGTCCCGAGCCCAACAGCCAGAGCCCGCAGCCTTATTTCATCGACTTCCAGGGTGGTCGCAAAGGTCCCTACTACTACGATGTGGCGTCGTTCATCTGGCAGGCATCGGCCAAGTATCCTTATAAGGTGCGTCGCGAACTGGTGTACGAATACTACAATGCACTGAAACAGTATACCGAAGTGCCGGCACCCCATGCTTTCGTGGAGCGTCTCAGCCTCTTCGTACTCTTCCGCCTCTTGCAGGTGCTGGGAGCCTATGGCTTCCGGGGCTACTTCGAGCGCAAGGCACACTTCATCGAGAGCATTCCCCCTGCCATCCAGAATCTTCGTGAGCTGCTCGACGAGCGCAACTTCCCGTATCCTTATCTCACGGACTTGCTCCAGCGACTCACGCAGTTGCCCAAGTTCCAGCAGATTGAGGCTACAGCCTCTCGCGCCGACGGCTATAAGACCACCGACAAGAACCCCTACAAGCCCCATCCGCAGGATGGTCCGGCCACGTTCTCCAAGTATGATGCCCAGGGCCCACTGGTGGTCCGTGTCTATAGCTTCTCGTTCACAAAAGGCATTCCCGAGGACGAGAGCGGCAATGGCGGCGGCTATGTCTTCGACTGCCGTTCCACCCACAATCCTGGCCGTTACGAGCCTTACAAGCAACTGACGGGATTGGACGAGCCCGTGATTCGTTTCCTCGAGGACGATGGCGAGATTCTGACTTTCCTCGACAGCGTCTATAAGTTGGCCGATGCCCATGTGCGCCGTTACATCCAGCGTGGCTTCACGTCACTCATGTTCTGCTTCGGCTGTACTGGTGGTCAGCATCGTTCGGTCTATAGTGCACAGCACCTGGCCGAGCATATCCACCAGAAGTTCGGCATCGAGGTGCGCATCTGCCATCGTGAACAGAAAATCACCCAAACGCTTCCTGCCGTATGAAACAGGC
>JAFPZD010000123.1 GCA_017417465.1 Prevotella sp.
ACAACTCGCTCTACGAGATGCTCACCTACGACGAAGATGGCAACTTCGCCCGCGGAGCTGATGGCAAGTACATCACCGAACGCTACACGATGTCTGACGGTTCCCTATGGAACAAGACCACCGATAACTTTTGGCAGAGCCACAACCTGCTCACCGCCACGTGGGACATCAACAGCAAGTGGAGCACGATGGCAACGCTTCACTACACGCACGGCTACGGCTACTACAAGGAATTCCGTTGGCAGAACAAGCTGAAGAAGCTCGGCCTGCCCAACGAAGAGTTCAACGGCGACGCGCTCTCAGGCATCAAGCGAACCGACTGGGTGCGCAAGAAGGGCCTTGAGCAGGATGTCTACGGGCTGGTGTGGAACCTGAACTACAAGGATGAGGACTGGGACATCGTGGGCGGTCTCTCCCTGCAACAGTTCGACGGCAACCACTTCGGCTACATGACCTACCTAAGCAACGAGCAACTGCGCGCTTTGCTCATGAAGAACGGCGACTACAAGTACTACGACTCCGATGCGAAGAAACTGGACGGCAACGTCTTCGTGAAGGCTCTCTACCACATCACCCCGCATTGGGATGTGTTTGCCGACATGCAGTATCGTCACGTCAGCTATAAGACCGACGGCTATAACGACAAGTTCATCTATAACAAGCAGACCTACCTCTACGAGAAGCATTATCTCGACATCGACGAGCAGTATAACTTCTTGAACCCAAAGGCAGGCTTCTCGTTCCATCAGGACGGACACCGCGTCTACGGATCGGTGGCCGTGAGCCATCGTGAGCCCGAGCGCAACAACTTCACCGACAACGGCAACTACCCCGCACCGAAGGCCGAGAGCCTCCTGGACTACGAGCTGGGCTATCAGTTCACGGCACAGACGTGGCGCGCGGGCCTGAACGGCTACTACATGTCTTACGACAACCAGTTGGTACAGACGGGTGCCGTGAGCGACATCGGCGAACCACTCACCGCCAATGTGAAGGACAGCTACCGCCTGGGTGTTGAGCTCTCTGCCTCGTGGGCACCGCTGCCTTGGCTGACACTGGAGGCCAACGCCGCGCTGAGCATGAACAAGATCAAAGACTTCGACGAGTTCGTGGAAGACTGGGACGACTGGGACCATGAAGACGACATCGAAGGGCTGAAGGCAGACATGGCCAAGTACCACATCGACGGCAACGGCGACGAGCTGCGAGAGTTCCACTACGAAAACTCCACGCTGGCCTTCTCGCCCTCGACGATTCTGAATGGCTTCATCGACGTGCACCACAAGGGCTGGCAGGCCGTCTGGCACACCAGCTACGTCTCGCGACAATACCTCGACAACACCGAGAACGAAGACCGTTCGCTGCCCGGCTTCTCGCGTTCCGACATCAGCCTGAGCTACACTTGCAAGGCCTCGTGGCTGAAGCCCGTGAAAGAGTTGGTCATTGGTCTGAACCTCAACAATGTGTTCGACGCCCACTATGCTTCAAGCGGATGGGTATACTCGGCCGTTGCAGAGAGCTATGGTCACACCCCCGACAACCGTTACTACCAGATTGGTTTCATTCCCATGAGTGGTTTTACGGCGATGGGTAACCTTATCATCCGATTCTAATGGAAGAATTTCTTGCCGCCCATTGGCTCGACATGCTCACGACAGCACTCGGTCTGGCCTACATCATCCTGGAATACCACGCCAGCATTTGGCTGTGGGCAGTAGGCTTTGCGATGCAGAGTCTGGGCATCGTGCTCTACTATCAGAAAGGACTCTATGCCGATTGTGGCATGGAGTTCTACTATTTGGCGATGACGGTCTATGGCTACTTCAATTGGATGAGGAAGAAAAGTTCCTCTTCACAAGGAGAAAAGTCTGAGTCCACCCCAATCACCTCTTGGCTATCCAGACCCCACTCCCTTCGGGAGGGGTTGGGGGTGGGTATACTCACCCTCATTGCCTGGGCGGCACTTTACACATTCCTCGTCACCTGCACCGACTCGCGCGTGCCGCTAGCCGACTCGTTCACCACAGCCCTTTCGTTCGTGGGCATCTGGGCGCTGGCCCGCAAGTATCTAGAGCAATGGTTCATCTGGATTGTCGTCGACGTCGTCACCTGTTGTCTCTACTTCTACAAAGACATTCCCTTCAAGGCCAGTCTCTACGCTCTTTACGTCGTCATCGCCATCTTCGGCTATCGCAAGTGGCGTCGCATGATGAAGAACGACTCCCCACAACCAGCATAACAGCAGTAAAGGAAATCATCGCTCGGCGACGTCAGGAGACGCTTTCAGAGCGAAGCGGGGAAAGAATTATCAATTATAAATTGTCAATTATTAATTATCTAAATATGAAGCGATTTGCATTTAAGATGTTCCTCAAGCCAGGCTGCGAGGAAGAGTATGCCAAGCGGCACGCTGCCATTTGGCCCGAACTGAAACAGA
>JAFPZD010000124.1 GCA_017417465.1 Prevotella sp.
CGGCAAAGTTCAGGGTGTAGTCCTCGAGGAATGAGCAACCAGTAGGCATGCCCTGCTGGATGACCCACAGCGTGCGATAGAGGCAAGCGGTCTTCCAGTCGCCCTCTGCGCCGAAGCCGTAGCCTTCAGCCATGAGGCGCTGTGAAGCGAGACCAGGAATCTGGTCGAAGCCGCAGAAGTTGGGATCGTCGATGTCGGCATCGCCCAGGTCGTCGAAGTTGGTTGTGAAGGCAGTAGCGCCCTCGTCCTTCAGCACGCGGCGCAGTGCAATCTCAGCCTTGGCAGCATTGTGAACCTTCTGCCAGTAGACCTCCTCGCCGCTCTCGTCGATCTTGATGGTGTAGAGGTTCTTGTACTCCTCAACGAGCTCGTCGGCTTCCTTGTCGGTAACCTTCTTGAAGTAGTCCATCAGCGAAGAGACGGGGTAGTAGTCCACGTGGTAGCCCAGACGCTGCTCGAACTCAACGCGGTCGCCATCGGTGACGGCAACATTGTTCATGTTCATACCGAACATGAGGCAGCGCACGTTGTGAGCATCGGCCACACCGACGGCAACGCGAGCCCATACGGCAATCTGCTTCTGAGCCTGCTCGTCCTTCCAGTAGCCACAGACCACCTTGCGGGGAACGCGCATGCGGGTGCAGATGTGACCAAACTCGATGTCGCCATGGGCACTCTGGTTCAGGTTCATGAAGTCCATGTCCATGGTCTCCCAGGGAATCTCGGCGTTGTACTGGGTGTGGAAGTGCAGCAGGGGCTTGTTCAGGGCCTGCAGGCCTTTGATCCACATCTTAGCGGGTGAGAAGGTGTGCATCCAGGTGATGATACCGATACACTTCTCTTCGTTGTTGGCAGCCAGCATTACCTGCTCGACTTCTTTCGAGCTGTTGGCTGTGCCCTTGTAAACAATCTTCACGGGGATGTTGCCGCTCTTGTTCAGGCCGTCGACCATCTCCTTTGAATGTCCGTCAACTGCAACGACTGCGTCGCCTCCGTAGAGAAGCTGTGCACCGGTTACCCACCAAATCTCATAATTTTCAAACATAATCAAGCCCCCCTCTTATCCCCCTTTTTGGGGGAAGACCAATAGGGGCAATGGGTCTTAGGTTAATATTAATAGTAATTTTGTTATAGATGTTGTTTATTAGTTCCTCCCGCAGGGGGAGGTTAGGAGAGGGCTACTTCTTCTTCTGGCCATAGTAAGCATTGGGACCATGCTTGCGCATGTAATGCTTCTCGACGAGCAGCGGGTTCATGGTGGTGTTAGGATTCACCGCGAATGAGATGAAAGCCATCTTGGCGCACTGCTCCATGACTTTGGCGTTGTAGACAGCATTGTCGGGAGATGTGCCCCACGAGAAGGGACCATGGTTCTTGACCAGCACGGCAGGCGTGTGGTCAGGATTGATCTTGCGGATGTTCAGGATTTCGTCGACGATGACGTTACCCGTCTCCAGCTCATAGGCACCCTCGACCTCTTCCTTCGTCATGTCGCGCGTGCAGGGGATGTCCTTGTAGAAGTAGTCGGCATGAGTGGTGCCGATGTTGGGAATGTCGCGACCAGCCTGTGCAAAAGCAGTGGCGTAGGTGCTGTGGGTGTGAACGACGCCCTGGATGTTGGGGAACGCTTTGTATAAGACAAGGTGTGTAGGCGTGTCGGACGATGGGTTGAGGTCGCCCTCTACCACTTTTCCGGTCTCGAGGTCGACGACCACCATGTCGTCAGCCTTCATCTCGTCGTAGCTGACGCCGCTAGGTTTAATCACGACGAGGCCCTTCTCGCGGTCGATGCCACTGACGTTGCCCCATGTGAAAATGACCAGTCCTTGCTTCACGAGGTCAAGGTTGGCCTTGAATACTTTCTGTTTGAGTTCTTCGAGCATAATTTTCAGTTATCAGTTGTCAATTACAATTTAAAGTTAGGATCTTCGTTATAAGCTTTCTTGTTGAAACGGTAGAGGGCGGCTCCTCGGCGCGAATGCGTCTTGTCGACGAGTTCGGTCTTCTCGATGTACCCCATCTCCTTGATGCGCTTGCGGAAGTTGCGCTTGTCGATCTCGCCACCTTGTACGGCCTCATGCAGGTGCTGCAGCTGTGTAAGCGTGAACAGCGGTGGCAGGAGCCGGAATCCGATGGGCTTGGTGCGGATCTTCTGCCGCATAATCTCGATGGCTTTTTGCACCATGGTGTTGTGGTCGGAGTAGAGTAGGGGGATGAAGCTCACATCGACCCATTCTGCTCCGTACTCATGCATGAGCCGCTCGTCGTAGTCACCCACGTTGATGAGTGCGTAGTAGGCGACGGAGATGACACGCTCGCCGGGGTCGCGGTTGACGTCGCCAAACGTTCCCACCTGCTGCATGTAGACGTGGCGCATGCCCGTCAGCTCATACAAGGTGCGGGCAGCAGCGTCGTTGACACTCTCGTCGGCGCCTACGAAGCCTCCATAGAGGCTCCACTCACCGCGTCCAGGATCCATCTGGCGTCGGCCGATGAGCACCTTCAGCTTGTTTTGGTCGAAGCCGAAGATGATACAGTCGACCGACACCAAAAGTTTTGGATGATTACTGTAGTAGGTCATTATCAATTCATAATTCACAATTCATAATTCACAATTAGGGCTGCGCATGGAAATAGTAAGTTGAAGTGCGTTAGCATCATTGTGAATTGTGAATTATGAATTGTTAATCGTGTTTTACCAGAAGTATGCATAGAAGCAAGCGCAGAGGACAATGACGCCGAGGGTGGCAACGACATCCCAAATGCCCCAGCTGTCCTTGATCTGCTTCCAATACTCGGGTGTGAAGGTGATGGCCTCCACCTGAGCCTTCGACGGAGCCTTGGTGAAGCACGATACAACCACCATCAGCACGACGATGAACACGAGCAGCCAGCACTCGAAGATGAGCCAGTTGGTCTGCCAGAACCAGGTGGTGTTCTCCCAGAAGGCGCCAGTCATGACCTCCTTGCCACTGCCAGTGAGCACGTTGGTGAGCAGGCGAATCATACCGATGATAAAGCCACCGATGAGTCCCACCTCACCAGCTTTCGGCGTGATCTTCTTCGAGAAGATACCGAGCGTGAAGACGGCGACCATAGCGGGGGCAATCAGCGACTGGATGTCCTGGAGGTACGAGTAGAGGTTACCCATCGACATCATCACGGGCATCCAAAGGAGTCCGAGAATCACGACGACCACCGTGGCGGTACGTCCGACGAACACGTAGTGAGCCTCGCTCTTACCCTTCTTCATGGGCTTGTAGAAGTCCTCGGTGAAGAGGGTGGCGCAGCTGTTGAAGAAAGCAGCCAGCGAAGCGACGAGTGCGCAGATGAAACCGATGGTGACGATGCCCTTCACACCAGCGGGCAGAATGTTCTTCACCATCATGGCGAAGGCGCCGTCGGTGTCGTGAGTGTTCGTAATGTCCATTTCGATGCCGCTACCTGTCTTCATCGACAGCGCATAGGCCACCATGCCGGGGATGAGGAACATGAACACGGGGAGCAGCTTGAAGTAGCCGGCGCAGATGGTGCCACGGCGGGCACGCTTCATCACGGCAGTGTTGTCCTCGCCCTTGGTTTGGCCAAGGACACGCTGAACGATGTGCTGGTCAGTACACCAGTACCAGAAGCCGATGATAGACGCTCCGAGGAACACCACGTAGCCAGGGAACTGCGGATACATCGGGTCGGAGGGGTTGGTGTGGAACATGTGGGTGGTGCCATAGCCCTCGTGGGCCTGACGGCAGACGTCCATCATGTTCGACCATCCTGCTGCGATGCTGCCATCGCCAAGCATGCTCAGTCCGAGGAACAGCACCAGGAACGAGCCTATAATAAGAATAGGTGTCTGGATAGCCGACAGCGTCATCACACCCTTCATGCCACCGAAGACGGTGAACACGGCAGTGATGACAATCAGGCCGATGGCACCCCACCAGAAGGGCAGGCCGAGCAGGTATTCGAAGAAGATACCGCCCGTGAAAGCCGTGACAGAAACCTTCGTCAGCACGTAGGCAATCAGCGTGATGATTGAGAGCCACGAGCCTGTGCGCTGGGTGTAGCGGAACTTCAGGAAGTCGGGCATGGTGATGATCTTGCCCAGCTTGTTGTTAAGCAGCTGGTAGAAAGGCACAAACAGCCAGCCGAGGATGAGGATCATCCAGCCCTGCATCTCCCAGTGGGCCATGCCCACGCCGTCCTTGGCACCCGTGCCAGCAAGGCCTACAAGGTGCTCGGAGCCGATGTTGGCAGCAAAGATTGCTGCACCGATGACGTACCAAGGCTCACCCTTACCGAACAGATAGTCCTGCGAGTCGGCTCCCTTCATTTTTTCTTTGTCCTTCTTAATGGTGCGGTAGACCGCCCACACGATGGCTAACACACCGGCAGCAAGCACCACCCAGTCGAGCCACTGAAATTGATTTGAATTCCAATCCATAGTGATAATTGTTTAATTCACAATTCACAATTCACAATTCATAATTGTGCTTCGCGCCTTGTGAGGATTAATTATTGATCTTATTATTCTCTTTCGTTTTTTTTATGATTGCTATAAGCAGCTTGTTTATTTCAATACAATCATTATTTAAACTTTCGTATTGTTCTTGATTAATATAATTTGTTCTAAAAAGTAATTCTAACCAGTATTCAGTCTCATTAGCCTCCTTCAATGCAATTTTCATTTTGTGAATAAAGTCTTCTGTACTTTCTGCATGCTCTGCCTCCCTGATATTAGCACCAATACTGGTACCACTCTTTAGAAGCTGTTTGCAGATAGGATGCTCTGCAAAAGAGACACGTTGAAGCACGTACTTCACCATGTTTACAATTCTTATTGCAAAATCAGTACTTTTCAACTTAATCACATTGTCGTGTTTCATTGCGTAGCCTAATTATGAATTGTGAATTATGAATTATGAATTAGACCAAAGTCGCGTCATGTCTTCCAGCGTCTTGCCTTTTGTCTCAGGTACGAGTTTCCAGACGAAGAGGGCAGCAATGAGACAGATAATGCCATAGAGACCGTAGGTGAACCAGTGGCCGAAGTCATCGCCCTCGGTGAGGTGCAAGTTGAACATGGGCACGAACGACGAGGAAACGATGAAGTTGAAAATCCACTGGAAAGCCACGGCGATGGCTACGGCACCGCCACGGATGGTGTTGGGGAATATCTCGGCGATGAGCACCCACGTGATGGGTCCCCACGAGAACATGAACGACGCTGAGTAGATCATGATGGAGACAGACGTGAGTACGCCCAAGCCTTCCTGTCCGAAGGTCACTGCCACGCCGAAGGCACCAATGGCCATGCCGATGGAACCCCAGATGAGCAAGGGCTTGCGTCCGAGCTTCTCAACAGTGAAGATGGCCACGAGCGTGAACAGGATGTTGATGATGCCCATGATAACAGTAATCATCATGGGGTCTTGCATGCCTATGTCGCCGAAGATGCGCGGTGCAAAGTAGAGCACGGCGTTGATGCCCACGGCCTGCTGGAACACGCTGAGCATGATGCCCACGAAGATGCACATCCAGCCGTAGGTCAGCAGACGCTCGGTCTTCACGGTGATGGTCTCCTTGATGTCGGTCAGAATGCGGGCTGCCTTTGCCGAGCCGTTGATGCGCGACAGGATGGTCAGTGCCTTCTGGTCCTGGCCTATCGACACGAGGTAGCGTGGCGTCTCAGGCACGAAGCAGATGAGCAGGGCAAAAAGTCCTGCAGGTACTGCCTCGGAGCCGAACATGTAACGCCAGCCAGTAGTCACCGTCCACTGTGCGTTGGGGTTGATGGCTGCAAGGCCACGTCCCATCTCCTCGACGAGTGGCTGGATATGATCGCCCAGAATGAAGAAGTTGACGAAGTAGACCACCAGCTGACCAAAGATGATGGCAAACTGGTTCCACGAGACGAGCATACCTCTTATATTACTGGGGGCCACCTCGCCGATATACATCGGGCAGATGGCCGAGGCCAGTCCCACGCCGATGCCGCCGATGATGCGGTAGACGTTGAACATGAGCAGCAGCGAGAAGGTGGGCTTACCGTGTTCGAAGAACAGGAACTCAGGGTTCATTGACCCCAGTGCTGATATAAAGAACAGCAGGCCGGCAATGAACAGCGAGCGCTTACGTCCTAGGTTGGTGGCCAGCATGCCCGACAGGGCCGAGCCGATGATGCAGCCGATGAGTGCAGAGGCCGTCGTAAAGCCATGCCACATGTTGGTGTACTGGAACCCATCGGTATCCATGAAGAAAGCCTGGAGGCCCTTGTCCGCTCCTGAGATGACTGCCGTGTCGTAACCGAACAGCAGTCCGCCCAGGACGGCCACCATCACAATGCTGACGAGGTAGCCTTTACTGCCTTTGTCTGTAGTATTCATGATTGGTGTTCAGAAAGGAGGTTAGCGAACCGAGAACTTGAACACGAGGTGGCTCATGTACTTCTCGCCGGGCTGCAGCCAGGGGCTGGGCCATTCGGGATGGTTGGGCGAGTCGGGATATTTCTGGCTCTCTAAGCAGACAGAGGGACGCTGCGGGTACTTCATACCACCCTTGCGCACCTTGTCCTGCTCGCCGTCGATGCCCTGGAAGTTGCCGGTGTAGACCTGCATGCCGGGCTCGTTGGTGAAGGCCTCGAGCAGGATGCCCGTCTTCGGCGAGTAGAGGCTGGCGCACACCTGCGTGTCGTCGCCCTGTGTGTTCAGAATCCAGTTGTGGTCGAAGCCATTGCCGAAGCGAACCTGCTCGTCGTCCATGCGCAGCGAGTCCTGAATGGCGTGAGCCGTGCGGAAGTCCATCGGTGTGCCCGTGACGTCGCGCACCTCGCCGGTAGGCATGAAGGTGGAGTCGGCGGGTGTGAACTTGTCGGCGTTGATGTAGAGCTCCATGTCCATGGCGGGCTGTGTGGGATCGCCATTGAGGTTGAAGTACGAGTGGTTGGTCATGTTGACCACCGTGGGAGCGTCGGTCTCAGCCTCCATCTTGATGTCGAGGGCATTGTCAGCCGTCAGAGTGTAGGTCACGGTGGCAGTCACCGTGCCGGGGAAGTTATTGTCGCCGTCGGGTGAGACGAGCGTCAGCTTCAGTGTCTGGGCGTCGACCTGCTCAGCGTCGAACACCTGGTATTGCCAACCAGTGGGACCGCCATGCAGGCAGTGGCCGAAGTTGTTCTGAGGCAGTTGGATGGTAGAGTCGCCCACCGTAATCTGGCCGTTCTTGATGCGGTTGGCATAGCGGCCAATGCTGGCACCAAAGTCGCTGCGGAAGTTCTCGGCGTCGGCATACTGCTGGATGTTGTCGTAGCCCAGCACGACGTCGGTCAGCTTGCCGTCGCGGTCGGGAACCATGAGGCTCACCACGCGTCCGCCGAAGTTCGTGACGCATGCCTCAACGCCATTAGCGTTGGTCAGCGTGAAGAGCTTCACGGGCTTTTCGTTAATCACGGTGTCGAACTTGGCGGCATCGAGACCCGACACCGTCAGTTTTGCGGCGTCCTTGCCGCCAGCGCATGCTGCAAACGTGAGTGCCATGGCGGCGCTCATTCCGAGCAAAGTAGCTTTTAATGCTTTCATAAATGTTTGTTTTTTAGGGTTTGTTTTTAGTTGTGATTAGAATTTGGGTGTAAAATTACACATTATTTCTAATATAGCCAAATCTTTACCAAACAAAAGTGTAGATTTAACACAATTTTATAGAAAGACATTATATGTCCCTCCGATTTGCAGGTTCGGAAGTAGACCTATTAAGACGCGACCGTCCCTGACATTTTTTTATTTCATCGTCAGGGGCGGTCGTTGAATTACCATTGCCGGCCATGCTGTTGGTGATGGCTTGTAAGAGATTGCTTCTTGATGTTACTTCACTCTGCCGGTTTTCAGTTCATTTTCGAGAAAGCAGTAGACAT
The DNA here is from genome assembly GCA_017417465.1 of Prevotella sp. Taxonomy (GTDB): domain Bacteria; phylum Bacteroidota; class Bacteroidia; order Bacteroidales; family Bacteroidaceae; genus Prevotella. Next base: position 7,907 of record JAFPZD010000124.1, read on the forward strand.
AGCCTGGACTCTGGTAGTAGAGGCCAGTGGCATTGTCTTGCAGACGCTCGAAGGTTTCGGAAGTGTAAAGCACGTCAATGGCTTCCTCGGGCGTGTAGTGGTAGTCGTCCACAAGATAGCCAGCCAGTTCGGTGGTCAGTTCGTCCTTCAGCAGCTGTATTTGTTCGGGAGTAAGTCGCGATGTCATTGAGCCGTGATTGAGTCGTATCATTGTAGCTGTCCTCCGTTATTTAGGCATACCTGAGTTAGAATATCCACTGTGTCTGGGAACGACTGTGTGTGAAGAAATCCGTAATGATTGTGTAAGTGCTCCATACCCTTGAAGCGTTTTAGGTAAGCATAAGCTTGACGTGGCTTAATGTCAAAGCGGAGGGCAAACTCGCTGATGAGCGCCACCGTATATCCAATGATATTTCTTTCTTCGCGTGCCATATTCCGTTTCTAACGATTTCTTTACGGCAAAGTTAATCATTTTTTTGCAGACAATGGGCGTTTGTGCTTCACTTTAACTAATATTTCACAATAATTATGTACTTTTCTTCAGATATTAGGCTTTAGTGTACTATTTTTGATAGGGCACAGACCGAAAAAATGCAGTTAACGCCCTGTTCGTTTGGTGGATTGAAAAAAAGTTAGTACCTTTGCACGCGCATGAAAGAAATTATTGTAAAAGACCAAGATTTGAGCAAGGCAGCACTTGAGGGGATGGACGCATTCCTGCAAGTGTTTATTGACGCACTGCGCGAGGCCATCGGGGGCGAACCAACCCCTGAGACAATGGGTGAGCTGAATGCCGACCAGATGACACTGCTGTGCTGGGACACGCTCCACACCGAGGTGATGGATGGAGGCTTTATTCAGCTGATACACAACGGGTATGGGCCCTTTATCTTCAAGAATCCCTTTGCCAAGGCCCTGAACAAGATGTGGGGCATGCGTGAGCTGTCGAAAATGATTTATGAAGTTCACACGCTGTGGCTCAAGCACCGCGAGACGCTTGAAGCCGACTGCACCGACGATGAGTTCATGGCGCTCTTCGAGCAGCACCCTGAGTTCGACGATTACGATGACCGTTTTATTGAGAACGAGGAGCAGTGGACGGAGCAGATAGCCCACTACGTGGACGAACATCTGGATCGCTTCGCGCGCGTAGTATAAATTAATAGGTGTCCACCGAAGAAGAAGGAATAGAATTAGCATGAACAAACAACAAGAGGAACTCCGTAAGAAGAGTCCCGTTCAGATAAAGAACCGTAAGGCGGCCTTCGAGTATTTCTTCATCGAAGAGTTCACCGCAGGCATTGTCCTCACTGGCACTGAGATTAAGTCGATTCGTGCCGGCAAGGCATCGTTGGTCGACACCTATTGCACCATCATCCGCGGCGAGCTGTGGGTGAAAGGCATGTCGGTGAGCCCCTATTTCTACGGCTCTTATAATAACCATGAGCAGAAGCGCGACCGCAAGCTGCTGCTTACGCGTCGTGAAATCAATCGCCTGGAGAGTGCCACCAAGCAGACGGGCTACACCATTGTGCCTACGCTAGTCTTCATCGATGACCACGGGCGTGCCAAGATGGACATTGCCCTGTGCAAGGGTAAGAAGGCTTACGACAAGCGACAGACCCTGAAGGAGAAGGAGGACCGCCGCGAGATAGACCGTGTGATGAAGAATTACCGTTAATTCACAATTCACAATTCACAATTCATAATTCACAATTCATAATTCACAATTCATAATTCACAATTCATAATTCACAATTCATAATTCATAATTCACAATTCTCAATTCACAATTCTCAATTCTCAATGATAAAGACCGTCATCTTCGATATGGGGGGTGTCATCATCACCCTCGGTCCTGAAGAGGCGACACGCCGCTTCGAGGCACTGGGCCTCAAGGACGCCGCTGAGCAACTCGACTCCTACACGCAGAAAGGCATCTTCGGTCAGCTGGAACGAGGCGACATCAGCGCCGACGACTTCCGGCGTGAACTGAGCCTGCAGGTAGGGCGCGAGCTGACGTACGAGGAGTGTCAGCATGCGTGGTTAGGCTATTTCAAGGAAGTGCCGCAGCGCAACCTCGACGCCCTCACCGAGCTGCGTCGCAGGGGCTACCGCCTGGTGCTGCTGTCGAACACTAACCCCTACGTGATGGATTACATCCTCTCGCCACGTTTCGACGGTGGCGGGCGTTCGCTGGCCGACTATCTTGACAGTGTGTACCTGAGCTTCAAGATGAAGGTGATGAAGCCCGACGAATTGTTTTTCCGTCGTGTGCTGATGGCCGAGCAGATACCGCCTTCGGAGTGCCTCTTTATCGACGATGGCATCCGCAACGTGGCTGCTGCCAGTCAGTTAGGCATGTTTACCATCTGTCCCGAGAATGGTGAGGACTGGACAACGAAGGTTTTTGATTTCCTGAATAAACAATGAAACAATCATAACGATGAAGAAGACAAACCGTAAACAGAGAGCGAATCTCACTCAGTGGGTCATGACGATGGCATTGGCACTTGTCATGTTCCATTTGTCACTTAGCGTGGCTCAGGCACAGGCAAAACGCGAGTTCAGAGGCGCCTGGATTCAGTGCGTGAACGGGCAGTTCCAGGGCATTGGGACAGAGCGGATGCAGCAGACGCTGACCACACAGCTCAACGAGTTGCAGCGCATGGGTGTCAACGCCATTATCTTCCAGGTGCGCCCAGAGTGCGATGCCCTCTACCAGAGCTCCCTGGAGCCTTGGAGCCGATTCCTCACGGGTCGTCAGGGTCAGGCACCGACGCCTTACTGGGATCCACTGGCCTGGATGGTTGAGCAGTGCCACCTGCGTGGCATGGAGCTGCACGCCTGGATCAACCCCTACCGTGCCAAGACGAAGGGCACGGCTGAGCTGGCACAGTCGCACGTGGCTATCCAGCACCCTGACCGTGCGTTCTACTACGACGACATGCTCATCCTCAACCCGGGCCTTGCCGAGAACCGCGATTACATCTGTAACGTGGCTCGCGACATTGTCACCCGCTACGATGTCGACGGCATTCACATGGACGACTATTTCTACCCGTACCCGGCTGCTGGCCAGGTGATTCCTGACGATGACCTGTTCCGCCGTAATCCCAATGGCTTCAACAACATTGGCGACTGGCGACGCCATAACGTCAACCTCTTCATCCGGCAGTTCTACGAGACAGTCCATCATGCCAAGCCTTGGGTGAAGGTGGGCATCTCGCCCTTTGGCATCTACCGCAACAAGCGCTCGGCAGAGATTGGCAGCAACACCAATGGCCTGCAGAACTACGACGACCTGTATGCCGACGTGCTGTTATGGATCAACAACGGATGGCTCGACTATTGCGTGCCGCAGATCTATTGGGAGATTGGCCACAAGAGTGCCGACTACGAAACCTTGATACGCTGGTGGAACCAGTATGCCGGGCGTCGTCCGCTCTTCATCGGTGAGGATATCGAGCGCACTGTCAAGAACGCTGACCCGAGGAATCCCAGTCAGCACCAGCAGGCTGCCAAGCATGCGCTGCACCAGCAGATGCCGAACGTGCAGGGCACCGTCCTCTGGTATGCCAAGGCAGCTGTCGACAATACGGGCAACTATGGTGCCAAGCTGCGCACCGACTATTGGCGCTATCCCGCCTTGCAGCCACAAATGCACTTCATCGACAAGAAGGCTCCTAAGGCTCCACGAAAGCTGAAACCCGTCTGGATGAAGGATGGCTACGTGCTGTGCTGGTCGGCTCCAAAAGGCAGCTATCCCTCAGTGATGGCACAGGGTGGCAAGCACTGGGGAGATGTCGTCGACCGCTACGTCGTCTATCGCTTTGCCAAGAATGAGCAGATAGACCTTAACAATCCGGCCAAGATCGTTGCCATCACGCCGAACACCTTCCTCAAGCTCCCCTTCGTTTCGGGTGGCAAGAAGTATGTCTATGTCGTTACTGCCCTCGACCGTCTGCAGAACGAGAGTAATCCGGCGAAGAAGACCGTGAAGCTGTAAGGAGGAGGGCCCGACGGAACTAACCGTCGGGAACGTGGGCTTGGAGGGAAGGGGCCCGACGGACTTTTTAGAAAGTTGGAAAAAATCTGAGGGCTGCCAATTGGCAGCCCTCAACCAACACAAAAACTAAACTAGACTTAACTAAAGCTAACGGGACTTTCACAAGCCCTCAAAAGCGATGCAAAGATAGTTCTTTTTTTCGATACCACCAAATTTTCGGGCACGTTTTTTGCATTTTTTTATGTATA